>JBDKLN010000046.1:0-37596 GCA_039806045.1 Pseudomonadota bacterium | reverse complement strand
TCGAGGTTTTCCATTATTAAATTTGCTTTAAAAGTTTATTTTCAGCATTTTATGCTGCAAACAACCCTCTCAGTGAAGTTTTTTGGCAGCACCTGCCGCGCAAAATGTCTTACGATTTCAGCATCAAAAACCCGCTGGAGACCGGGGCGGCAAAGCCCTGCAAAACAGAAAACCTGCAGGAACGACGATGGACATGATCACCCCCGAACACCTGATTCGCCAGCTCGACACCGACGCTGCCGAGACCGCCGAATGGATCGCCTCGCTGCACTCGGTGCTGCAGGCCGAAGGCCCGGAGCGCGCGCGCTTCCTGCTGTCGCAACTGGCATCGGCCGCGCGCGAAGCCGGCCTCAACTGGCGCGATGCACGCATCACGCCTTACGTGAACACCATCCGCCCGCAGGACGAAGCGCCCTACCCCGGCGGCGCCGACGCGGTCGCCCTCGAAGAGCGGCTGGCCAGCATCATGCGCTGGAACGCGCTGGCGATGGTGGTGCGCGCAAACCGCGCATACGGCGAGCTCGGCGGCCACATCGCCAGCTATGCGTCGGCAGCGGACTTGTTCGAGGTCGGCTTCAATCACTTCTTCCGCGCGCGAGACGACCAGCACGCCGGCGACCTGGTCTACTTCCAGGCGCACTCGGCGCCCGGCATCTATGCGCGCGCCTTCCTCGAGGGCCGCCTGACCGAAGACAATCTCGCGCACTACCGGCAAGAGATCGCCGCGCACAATAGCGGTACGCAAGGGCTGTCGTCCTATCCGCATCCGTGGCTGATGCCGGACTTCTGGCAATTCCCGACCGGGTCGATGGGCATTGGCCCGATCAGCGCGATCTATCAGGCGCGCTTCATGCGCTACCTCGAACACCGCGGCCTGGTGCCGCCGCAGCAGCGCCGCGTCTGGGGCGTGTTCGGCGACGGCGAGATGGACGAGCCGGAATCGCTGGCGGCGCTGTCGCTGGCCTCGCGCGAGAAACTCGACAACCTGGTCTTCGTCATCAACTGCAACCTGCAGCGACTCGACGGCCCGGTGCGCGGCAACGGCCATGTGGTCGACGAACTGGAAACCCTGTTCGGCGGCGCCGGCTGGAACGTGATCAAACTGTTGTGGGGCTCGGACTGGGACCCGCTGTTTGCGCGCGACGAACACGGCGAACTGGTCGATGCCCTGAACCGCACCGTCGACGGCCAGCTGCAAACCTTCGCAGCCAATGACGGCCCGTTCAACCGTGAACATTTCTTCGGCCAGTCGCCGGGACTGGCCGCAATCGGCGCGGTGCTGACCGACGATGAGATCGACCGCCTCAAGCGCGGTGGCCATGACCTGCGCAAGATCCATGCGGCGTACCATGCGGCAGCCAACCATCGGGGTCGTCCGACCGTGATCCTCGCGCAGACCAAGAAGGGCTTCGGCATGGGCAGCGCCGGCCAGGGCAAGATGACCACGCACCAGCAAAAGAAGCTGGAGCTCGACGACCTGCTGCAATTCCGCGACCGCTTCAACCTGCCGCTGTCCGACAAGCAGGTCGAGAATCTCGAGTTCTACAAACCGCCGCCCGACAGCGAAGAAATGAAGCACCTGCGCGCCTGTCGCGCCGCGCTCGGCGGCCCGCTGCCGCGCCGCATCGATAGCAAGGTGCAGGTCGCCGTGCCCGCACTCGAATCGCATGCCGCCTTCGCGCTCGACGCCGACCACAAAGAAATGTCGACCACGATGGCGCTGGTGCGCATGATGGGCAATTTGCTGAAAGACCCGGTGCTCGGCAAGCACGTGGTGCCCATCGTCGCCGATGAAGCGCGCACCTTCGGCATGGCCAACCTGTTCCGCCAGGTCGGCATCTACTCCGCACAGGGCCAGCTGTACCAGCCGGAAGACATCGGCTCCATCCTGTACTACCGCGAAGCCAAAGATGGCCAGATCCTCGAAGAAGGCATCACCGAAGCCGGTGCGATCTCTTCATGGACGTCGGCGGCGACCAGCTACTCGGTGAATGGCTTGCCGATGCTGCCCTTCTACATTTACTACTCGATGTTCGGGTTCCAGCGCATCGGCGACCTGATCTGGGCGGCCGCCGACCAACGGGCGCGCGGCTTCCTGATTGGCGCGACCTCAGGCCGTACCACGCTCGGCGGCGAAGGCTTGCAGCACCAGGATGGCAGCAGCCATCTGGTATCGGCCACGATCCCGAACTGTCGCTCGTATGACCCGGCCTATGCGTACGAGATGGCCGTGATCGTCGACGATGGCATGCAGCGCATGCTGGAGAAGAACGAAGACGTGTTCTACTACGTGACCGTCACCAACGAGAACGAGCCGCAGCCGAGCATGCCGGTCGAGGCACGCGACCATGTGCGCGACGGCATCCTGCGCGGCATGCACTGCGTGCTGCCCTGCGAGCAACCGGCGATCCGCCTGCTGGGCGCCGGCCCGCTGCTGAAAGAAGCGATCGCCGCCGCCCACCTGCTGGAAGGCATTTACGGCATCAAGGCCGAAGTCTGGAGCGTGACCAGTTTCTCGGAGCTGGCACGCGACGGCATGGCCTGCGAGCGCGCTCGTCGCCTGCAGCAAAGCGATGCGATGCCCTGGATCGCTCAGCAGCTGCACGGCAGCATCGCGCCGGTGCTGGCGGTGTCGGACTATGTGCGTGCCGTGCCGGAAAGCATACGCGCCTACATCGCCGCGCCTTACATCACGCTCGGTACCGACGGTTTCGGTCGCAGCGACACGCGCGCCGCCTTGCGCGACTTCTTCGAGGTCGATGCGAAGTGGATTTGCTATACCGCACTGACTGAGCTGTATGAAGGCAGCAAGACGCCGGCGCAGATGAGGGAGATCGCGTCCCACCTCGGCCTGAATCTGGACAAGCCGATCTCCACCGGCATCTGAATCTGACTCGCGCACATTACCGGTTTCCGCCCCGTCGCCCGCCGGCTGGCGCGGATCAATCCATGCGGGATCTCCCGAGCGAACATGACATGCGCGTCGCGATACGGGAACTGAACCCGAAGATCGCACCTCGCATCCGCGTCTACCAGCCAGGGACTGCCTGAGCCTGCCTGGGGCTGAAGCCCGTGCCCGCGCTACGCGCAGGCACCGTCATCAAATTTTCAGCGCTGGCGCGTCGCCTGTTGCAGGATGCGTTCGGCCTTGATCATCACCGGCAGGTCGACCATCTTGCCGTCGACCGCAACCGCGGCGCCATTCGCTGCAGCCGCCGCATCCAGCACGCGCGTGGCCCAGGCCACTTCGGCATCCGTCGGCAGATAGGAGGCATGCACCGCAGCCAGCTGCTTGGGATGGATGCACAGCTTGCCGCCGAAACCAAAGCGCTTGCCGCGCAGGGTCTCAGCGCGCAGCACCGACTCGTCATCGAGCGCCGTGGTCACGCCATCGACCGGTGCGGCGATGCCAGCCAGACGCGACGCCAGCACCAGCTGCGAACGGTAGTAATCCAGTTCGCGGTCATCGCCGTCGATGCCGAGATCAACCGAGAAATCGATATGCCCGAACATGAGCCGGTCCACGCCCTGCATCGATGCAATCATGGTCGCCTGCGCGATGCCCTGCGCGCTCTCGATCAGTGCCAGCACCGAACGCGCGCCGCTGCTCACGACACGCTCGATGTCGCCCGGGTCGGCCGCCTTCGGCAGCACGACTGCCGCGACGCCGGGCAGCGAGCACAGCCCGAGGTCATCGGTGAACCATGGCGAATCGCCGCTGTTGATGCGGAGGGCGACCGGCTTGTCGGCCGACAGCCAACCCATCACGGCGGCGCGCGCCAGCTCCTTCTCTGACGGCGGCACCGCGTCTTCGAGATCGACGATCACGCAGTCGGCACCGGCGGCGAGCGCTTTATCGAAACGTTCCGGGCGGTTGCCCGGAACGAAAAGGTAGGACACCGGCGCCGCCGAGCTACGGTGGGTCAGATTCATCACGGTCGACATCGTTGTTCGCTATTCAGGGTTGCTGGTTTCAAATCGCTTTTTCGGCGCGCAGGCGCTCGACGGCGTCCGTCGCATAGCCGAGCTCGGCGAGGATGGCCGACGTATGCTCGCCCAGCGCCGGGATCGCATCCATGCGCGCGTCCCAGCCGCTGGCCGCGCCCGGCGGCAGCATGGCCGGCACCGGACCGACCGGCGTCGCCACCGCGGTCCAGCGCTGGCGCGCGCGCAGCTGTGCATGGTCCCATAGCTCGTGCATGTCATTCAGGCGGGCGTTGGCGATCTGCGCTTCGTCGAGGCGCGCGATCACCTGCTCGGCCGTCAGCGACGCAAAGGATTGCGCGATGATCCCGTACAGCTCCTTGCGCGCATCGCTGCGCTTGTCAGCCGAGGCAAAGCGCGGATCGCTGGCCAGTGCCGGCTGCTGCAGCACCTTGTCGCAGAAGATCACCCACTCGCGTTCGTTCTGCAGGCCCAGCATCACGGTCTTGCCGTCGCCGGCCGGGAACGGGCCGTACGGATAGATGGTTGCGTGCGCTGCACCGGCACGCACCGGCGGGTTGGCGCCCTTGTACGCGTAGTACATCGGGAAGCTCATCCACTCGGCCATCGCTTCCAGCATCGAAATGTCGAGGCCGCAGCCCTTGCCGGTGCGGCCGCGCTGGATCAGCGCGGCGAGGATATTGGTGTAGGCATACATGCCGGCGGCGATATCCGCGATCGATGCGCCGGCCTTCGCCGGCTCATCTTTGGTGCCGGTCACGGACAGGAAGCCGGATTCGCTCTGGATCAGCAGGTCATAGGCCTTCTTGTCGCGGTAAGGGCCGTCGGCGCCGTAGCCCGAGATGTCGCAAACGATCAGCTTCGGGAAGCGGTCCTTCAGCGCCTCGTAGGACAGGCCGAGCCGCGCGGCTGCGCCGGGCGCGAGGTTCTGCACCAGCACATCGGCATTTTCGAGCAGGCGTTCGAGGATGACCTTGGCTTCGTCATGCTTGACGTCCAGCGTCAGGCTTTCCTTCGAGCGGTTGGTCCACACGAAATGCGAGGCCAGTCCATCGACGCGCTTGTCATAGGCACGTGCGAAATCGCCGACGCCAGGGCGCTCGACTTTGATCACGCGCGCGCCAAGGTCAGCCAGCTGGCGTGTGCAGAACGGTGCGGCGATGGCATGCTCAAGCGTGATGACGGTAATGCCGTCCAATGGACGCATGTTGAATTTCCTTCCTTGTTTTTTGTCGCGATATTGTTGCGTCGGCTAATGACTTGTTGTTTCGCGGATGGGTGATCGCAACCGCCTGGCGGAAGTCGGTGCGCGTTTCAAATTCTGTCGGTGATTCGGCAATTCGTTGATTCGGTGATTGATCAGTCCCGGCAGGCGGCGTCAGGCCAGCGTCGCCTCGGCTTGCATCGCCAGCTCGCCGCGCGCATTCGCGGCCCATAGCCTGGCGGTGCTGCCATCGCCGGACAGCTTGCCGTGCAGGCTGAAACGTTCAATGTCGAACAGGGGGCTGACCGCGCGGAAGCTGAAGGTCTTCAGCGCGCGCTGCGGCAACTCGCGGCGCAACAGATCGACCAGCAGAGTCGCGATCAGCGGGCCGTGCACGATCAGCCCGCCATAGCCTTCGACGCCGGTTGCGTAGCTGCGATCGTAATGGATGCGGTGGCCGTTGAAGGTCAGCGCGGAATAGCGGAACAGCAGCACCGGATCCGGGTCGATGATGCGCGACCATTGCGCATCGTCGGGTGCCGGTTTGCCGGGGGCCGCCTTGCCACCCGCCATCGAGGGGGCCGGCTCGCGATAGACGATATCGTGTTCTTCAAGGACACAAGTCCGCCCGTTCTGCGCGATCGCATGCGCGACAGTCACGAAAGCCAGCGGCCCGGTGCTGCCCTGCTTGACGTTCACGTCGAGGATGCTCGAGGTCTTGTCGGCCGCCGTACCCAGCACCAGCGGCGCTTCGAAGCGCAGGCGGCCGCCGGCCCACATGCGGCGCGGCAGCGGCACCGGCGGCAGGAAGCCGCCACGCTTGGCATGCCCGTCCTGCCCCAGCGCCGACATAGCCGCCACTGACCAGAAATAAATCCAGTGCCACAAGGGCGGCAGCGCATGGCCATCGGCCAGGTGCTCGTCACGGTCCAGCGTGGCTGCCAATGCATTGGCAGCGCCGGCCGAGATCAGGTCCCGCGCCGACTCCGTGCGGCCTACCCATTGCTTCAGGTGCTCGGTATCGATCTGGCTCATGAATGTCGATGCGGCGGCGTGGTCGACGGCGCCGTGGTCGAAGTAGGTGTCGCGCCCGTCCGGCGGACAGGCTTGGTCAGCCTGCATTGTCCGGCAGCGCCCGGGCGCGGGCAATTTTGAATTGCTGAAGGGGGATTTGAGTCAGGGGCACCACGGCCGGCAGCGATGGCGGCCGGCTTACCAGGATTTCTTGGCGCCGGCCGACGCGTAAATTTCGGAAATGATGTCACCGAAGGCCGGGTCGCGCACCTCATCGAAGCGAAATTTGCGGCGGCGGTCGCCCATCAGGTCACGCAACTGCCGGCCACTCCAGCCACTGACCTCTTCCATCCGGATCAGCAGCTCGGGCGTGACCGGAATCTCTCCCATGCGTACCAGCCGGACCAGCACTGCCGGCACTTCGAGCTTGCGCGCCAGCCCGACATCGCTGCGCAGCTTCAGCAGGGCGCGCAACGCATTGAACAAGCGTCCGGGGTCATAGCCGTCGGTGGGCGTCGCAGACAAGGCTTTCATGCGGGCACCTGAATCCCTGAACAATTTGACACCCCATTATCCCATTTGCCCCAATCGATGATCGGCTGCCTATCTTGATTTTTGGAACAGGTTTGTCGCAGGTCTGAAATCCGCTGATTCGCCGTACCCCAGGGGAAAAAAATGACTTACCGGCCGGAAAGTTTCATTCCACGCCGGGAACGATCAGGCTGAATCCGGCCGGTTCCGGTTGGCTTTCGATCGCGCCTGCCGTATAGCAAATGCTGAGCTTGCCACGCGGCGGCGGACTGGCCGGGGCAGTGGTGCATTCATGCCCCGCACTGTCGGCCAGCGACTTCAACAGCTCGACCGCCGCATCGGCCACCAGCGCATCCGGGTGAGTCTCGCAATAACTTTCCAGCGCTTCGATGATGATGCCGTTCGACTGGTTGGCCAGCAAGTCCAGGTTACGCGCGCGGAGGTTGGCCGAGCTGAGGAAACCCAGCACCCAGCTGTCGCTGGCGAGCCGGGCATCGTCATCGGAAGCCAGATAGGACTCGCAGGCATTGTTGCCACTGCCGGCCAGCGTGTCGCCGGCCTTCGCCGGATGCGCCAGGGCCACGGCGGCGGCAATGCAGACCAAAGCCGCCCGCCACCGCCACGGGCAGGCGTGGCTGGCGGGACTTGCCGGCGGTTGGTGAATGAATGGCGATCTGACTATGAACATGCACCCTCCCGGTTGACGGTGACACCGGTCGGCCGGTGCCCTGAAGATGATTCGCTCGTTGATTCTAACGGCGGCGGGCGAGCTCGTGGGTCGGCGCAACAGGCGCGCGCGCGGGGCTATAATCGCTGCGTGGCTACAGGTGTCCCAGCGGCGTCCGCGACCTTTTGCCTTAACGCTAACGATCGGCCTCTCATTCATGCAGCAATTCCCCTCCGGCGCAGAGTTCAACGCAGGCGCCAGTGGAAATCTCCCGCTCCGCTCCCGACGTGCCGGCCTCGGCCACTGCCTGTGGCTGGCCCTGGCACTCATTGCCTGGCTGCTGACCACGATCTGGGTCAGGCCGCTGGCCCTGCCCGATGAGGGCCGTTATGCCGGTGTCGCCTGGGAGATGGTGCGCTCCGGGCACTGGCTGACGCCGACGCTCGATGGCCTGCCCTATTTCCACAAGCCGCCGATGTTCTACTGGCTGACCGCGATCGCGATCAAGCTGTTCGGCTTCCATGAATGGTCCGTGCGACTGGCCTCGATGACTGGCGCGCTGGTCGCCGCCGGCGCCACCTGGCGCCTGATGCAACGCTGGGTGTCACCCGCTGCCGCGCTGTGGGGCCTGGCGATCGTCGCGACCATGCCCTTGTTCTACGGCGGGGCGCAGTACGCCAACCACGACATGCTGGTGGCGGGCTTCATCAGTGGCGCGATCGCCTTGGGCGCCGATGCGCTGCTGTCGCGCGACGCCGGCCTCCCCTGGCGTGCCAGCCTGTTGCTGGCCTGGACCTGCATGGCGCTGGGTTTGCTGTCCAAGGGCCTGATCGGCCTCGTGCTGCCGTCCGGCGTGATGTTCTTCTGGCTGCTGCTGACCCGGCGCCCGCTGTGGCTGCTGAGGCTGTTCTGGTGGCCGGCACCGCTGCTGTTCGTTGCCATCGCCGCGCCGTGGTTCGTGCTGATGCAGCTGAAGTTCCCCGAGTTCTTCGACTACTTCTTCATCCACCAGCACTTTGAGCGCTTCTCGCAAAAGGGCTTCAACAACAACCAGCCGTTCTGGTTCTACCCGGTGGCGCTGTCCGTGCTGTGCCTGCCGTGGACGGTGGCGCTGCTGACCCGCACCCGCATCGGCGTCGCGCGTGACCTGTCGCACCGCGCAGTGCGCGTGTTGCTGTGGACCTGGGTGGCGGTGATCCTCGCTTTCTTTTCGCTGCCGGCGTCCAAGCTGATCGGCTATTCGCTTCCCGTCGTGCCGGCGCTCGCTGCGCTGGCCGGTGAGGCCGTCGCGCGTTGGCAGCGCCGCTGGCTGCGCACGACGTTCATCGTGGTGGCAGCCCTGCTGTGCGTGGTGGCCGTGGCCATCATCAGTCGCGCCGAAACGGTGTCGTCGAAGGCACTGGCCGCAGCGTGGCGCGCGCAGGCGCTGCCCGACGACGGACTGCTGTCGCTGCGCCTGTACCGCTTCGATTTCCCCATCTATGCCCAACTGCGCGAGCCGCTGCCGGTCTATCATGCATGGGAAGACCCTGCCCTGGTGGCCCGCGACAGCTGGCCACGCGAACTGATCGACGCCACCCAGTTCGATCCGGCGATGGGCAAACAGGTACTGCGCCCAGTGGCCGAGCTCAAGGCTGCGCTGTGTGCGCACGACGTGACCTGGGTCATCGCTGGCAAGGATGAACGCGAACCGCTGCTGAACAACGCCACCACCGCTGCCGACAATGAAAAATACGCGCTGAAGCGTGTCGAGCGCAGCAAGCTGGACTGCCGTTGAGATGTGAACCGCGCAGGCCGAGACAACAACAAACTGCCATGGAGCACACCATGTCCGACATGAACCACAGCAAGCAGCCCGCCATGCAGGCCGGCCTCCTGCGAAGCGCCACCCTCACCGTCACCCTGGCCGCCGTGCTGTCTGCCCCGGCGGCATGGGCACAGGCCCTGCCGGACGGCATCGACCCCGCGCTGGCGCAATCGACGCGCGGCATCGCGACCGACCTGCTGAACCAGCTCGGCGCCAAACTGAAGGGCGCCATGTCCACCGATGGCCCGATCGCCGCCGTCAGTGTGTGCAAGGAAGCCGCACCGGCGATCGCGAAAGATCTGTCGGCGAAGAATAATGCGCAGGTGACGCGCGTCGGCACCCGCGTGCGCAACCCGAAAATGGGCGTGCCGAACGCGTGGCAGAAAACAGCGCTGGCCGATTTTGAACAGCGCATCGCCAACGGCGAAAAGCCGGCCGAGCTCGAGCACTGGAGCGTGGCCGAGGGCGCGGACGGCAAGCGTGAGCTGCGCTATGCGAAGGCGATCGCCGTGCAGCCGCTGTGCGTGACCTGCCATGGCGGCAAAGACGACATCCCGGCGCCGCTGGCCGAGAAAATCCGCCTCGAGTACCCGGATGACCAGGCCGTCGGCTACAGCGTCGGCAAGCTGCGGGGTGCCGTCGTCGTCAGTCGACCGCTGCCGGCACCGTGAACCGCGTGCGGGCCCGGCTTTCCAACCGGATCGTCGTCCCGCACTGAAACACCGTCTCAACTGTTTTCAGGAAGTCCAACGTGTCGATCAGCAATCCAGAGTTTTCACAATCATCGGTGATGCGCCCCGTCAGCGTCACCGGCATTGACGGCCACGCGCATGCCTCCACCGCCGCGCTCGTGCTGGCGGCTGTCGGCATCGTGTTCGGCGACATCGGCACCAGCCCGCTGTATGCATTGAAAGAATGTTTCAGTCCCGAGCACGGGATCCCCTATTCGCATGGCGCGGTGCTGGGCATCCTGTCCATGATCTTCTGGGCGCTGCTGGTGGTGGTCACCCTGAAATACGTGGCCTTCGTGCTGCGGGCGGACAACAATGGCGAAGGCGGCGTGTTGTCATTGATGGCACTCGCGCTGCGCTCGGCGCGCTCGGACAAGCACCATTACATCGTGCTGCTGATGCTGGGCGCGCTCGGCGCCTGCATGCTGCTCGGCGAATCGGTGATCACGCCGGCGATCTCGGTGCTATCGGCGGTCGAGGGCCTTGAAGTCATCCATCCCGACCTGAAGCGCTTCGTGATCCCGATCACGCTGGTGATCGTGGTCGCCTTGTTCATGATCCAGCGTTACGGCACTGCGGCCGTCGGTCGCTTCTTTGGCCCGATCATGGTGATCTGGTTCGTGTCGCTGGCGGCATTCGGCATCGCCAGCGTGATGAAGAACCCCGAGATCCTCGCTGCGGTCAACCCGCTGCACGCGGCGGCCTTCATCAGCGAGCATACGCTGCAGGCGTATATCGTGATGGGCTCGGTGGTGCTCGTGGTGACGGGCGTCGAGGCGCTCTATCTCGACATGGGCCACTTCGGCCGCCGCCCGGTGCGCCTCGCCTGGCTGCTGGTCGCATTGCCGGCGCTGATGATCAACTACTTCGGCCAGGGCGCGCTGATGCTGTCCAATCCCGAGGCGGCCACCAATCCCTTCTTCCTGATGCTGCCCGAGTGGGCGCTGTGGCCCATGATCGGGATGGCGACCATCGCCACCGTGATCGCGTCGCAAGCCGTGATCTCCGGCGCGTTTTCGCTCGCCAACCAGGGCATCCTGCTTGGCTTCCTGCCGCGCATGCAGATCCTGCACACCTCCGACACCGAGCGTGGCCAGATCTACATGCCGATGGTGAACTGGGTGCTGCTGTTCCTGGTGATCTTCACCGTGATCCAGTTCAAGGAGTCCGGCAACCTGGCGGCTGCGTATGGCATTTCGGTGACGACCACGATGCTGATCACCACCAGCCTGCTGGCGGTGGTGATGTCGAACGAATGGAAGATGAAGACCGTGGTCGTGGTGACCATGGTGCTCCTGTTCTTCGTGGTCGACTTCTCGTTCTGGACCGCGAACCTGATCAAGGTGAAGGATGGCGGCTGGTACCCGATGATGCTGGGCGCGATCTGCTTCGTGATGCTGACCACCTGGTACAAGGGCCGCCGCCTGCTGCGCGAGCGCGTCGTCAGCGACTCGATCCGCCTGCCTGATTTCGTGCAGGCCTTGCTGGCCCACCCGCCGCACCGCGTCGAGGGCACGGCCGTGTTCCTGACCGCGCACATCGACTTCGTGCCAGTCGCGCTGCTGCACAACCTGAAGCACAACCGCGTGCTGCACGAGCGCGTGCTGTTCCTGAAGCTGTCGATCTGGGACGTGCCCTATGTGCGCGACGAAGAGCGACTGACCATCAGCGAACTGGGCGGGAATTGCTATGTGGTGCGTGCGGTGCACGGCTTCAAGGAGACGCCGGACATCAACCAGGTGCTGGCGCTGCTCGAGACCCAGCATGACTTGAAGCTGGAACTGTCCGACACCTCGTTCTTCCTCGCGCGCGACACCGTCGTGCCGAGCAACCTGCCCGGCATGGCAATCTGGCGCGAACGGCTGTTTGCATGGATGATGCAGAATGCGGCCAAGCCCTCGGACTTCTTCAAGATCCCGCCCAACCGCGTGGTGGAACTGGGAACGAAGATCGAGATCTGATCGCGTCAATCCTCCACAAAAAACCCGGAGCGTTCCGGGTTTTTTGTTTTGCGGCCGACTGGCAGCCAGTCAATGCGCCAGCACGCGCGACAGGAACTCCTGCGCCCGTGGTGCACGCGCCGGCACATTGCCGAAGAATTCGTCGCTGCGGCAATCTTCGACGATGCGCCCCTTGTCCATGAAGATCACGCGGTCGGCGACGCGGCGCGCAAAACCCATCTCGTGCGTGACGCACATCATCGTCATGCCCTCTTCGGCCAGCTGAATCATCACTTCCAGCACCTCGCCCACCATCTCCGGGTCGAGCGCCGACGTCGGCTCGTCGAACAGCATGACCGAAGGGTCCATCGCTAGCGCGCGCGCGATCGCCACCCGCTGCTGCTGGCCGCCAGACAGCTGCGCAGGAAACTTGTCGCGCTGCGCTGCCAAACCGACGCGTTCAAGCAGCGCGGTGCCGCGCTTGACGGCCTCGGCCGGTTCGCGCTTCAGGACCGTCACCTGCGCCAGCGCCAGGTTGTCCATCACGGACAAATGCGGGAATAGCTCGAAGTGCTGGAACACCATGCCAACCCGCGCACGCAAAGCCGGCAGCGAGGTCGCCGGATCATGTACCGCGATGCCGTCCACCCACAATTCGCCCTGCTGAAAAGGCTCCAGCGCATTGATGGTCTTGATCAGGGTCGACTTGCCCGACCCCGAAGGTCCGCAGATGACGACGACCTCGCCCGTGGCGATCTCGGCTGAGCAATCGGACAGCACCCGGAAGTCGCCATACCACTTCGACAGGTTTTTGATGGAGATCATGGGCATTCCTTTACCGGCAACAGGCGACATTATCGAACGATGGCGACCCCGCGCTGCAGACGCGCCGCCAGTCGCGACAGCAGCAGGCACAGCACGAAGTAGACACAGCCAGCGCCGACATAGGCTTCGATCGGCCGCCCGAGGATCTTGCCGGCGACATCGAAGCCCTTCAGCATGTCATACGCGCCGATCGCGTAGACCAGCGAGGTATCCTGGAACAGCACGATGATCTGTGTCAGCAGCACCGGCAGCATGTTGCGCATCGCTTGCGGCAAGACCACCAGCCTCAGGTTCTGCGCCGGACTGAGCCCCAGTGCCAGCCCGGCCTGCGACTGTCCTTGCGGCACGGCCTGCATGCCGGCGCGCACGATCTCGCAGAAAAAGGCCGCTTCAAAAGCGACAAAAGTCACGTAAGCCGACAGCTCGGCACCGATCGGCCGGCCGAGCACGAAAGGCATCAACAGGAAGAACCACAGGATCACCATCACCAGCGGCACCGAGCGCATGGTGTTCACATAGACAGCGGCCGCCAGCGCGATCCAGCGCGAACGCGCGGTCCGCATCACGGCCAGCAGGCTGCCGAACAGGATGCCGCCCAGCGTTGCCACCACCGTCAGCTGCATGCTGAATGCCGCGCCCTCCAGCAGGTAGCGGCCGATCAGGTCCCAGCTGTAAAAACCGAGGTCGAGATCCATCAGCGCCGCTCCGTCACCGGGCGATCTCGGCCGCCTGCCACGCCCGGCACGCTCACGCGTGCCTCGACCATCGCCAGCACTCGGTTGACGGCAAGGGCAGTCACCGCATACAGCAGCGTCACGGCCAGGTAGACCTCGATGCCACGGGCGGTCTCTTCCTGCGCCTGCAGCGCGAACTGCGTGAGCTCGGCAATACCGACGGCAAACGCCACCGAAGAATTCTTGACCGCGTTCATCGCCTCGGAAGTCAGTGTCGGGATCAGCTGCCTCAGCGCGACCGGCAGCAGTACCCGCCGGTAGGCCTGCGAGGTCCGCATGCCCAGCGCCTGCGCCGCCTGCCACTGGCCGCGCGGCAGCGCCTGCAGCGCTGCCCTCACCTGCTCGGCAATGCGCGCCGACGTGAACAGGCCGAGCGCCACTGCCGCCAGCAGCCAGGCCGGCACGGCCTTGAGCGCCGGCGCAAAGGACGGCAGCACGTGGTACCACAGGAAAACTTGCACCAGCAGCGGGATGTTGCGGAACAGTTCGATCCATGCGACTGCCAGCGCGGCGCAGTCGCGGCGGCCCGGCAGGGTTCGCAGAGTGCCGATCGCGATGCCCGCCACCAACGCCAATACCAATCCGGACACGGCCACGGCAGCGGTCCAGCCCCAGGCCGACAGCATCCACTGGAGATAGCTGGTCTCGCCGCCATGGCCGAAGCAGCCCGGCAGCTGTGCGACACCGGTAGTGCTCTTGCAGAAGATTGGCCAGTCGAGGTTCATGGCGTCACCCGGCATCAACTGGCAGGACGGTCCGAGCGCACGCGTAGATTCTCGCGCAACTCGCGGCTCATCGGCAGGTTCAGGCTGCGCCCGCGCGGCGGTATCGGCTGCATGAACCATTTGTCATAGATGCGCTCGAATTCGCCGGACAGCATCAGGCCCGCCAGCGCATCGTCGACCACTTTCTTGAACGCCGGGTCATCCTTGCGCAGCATGCACGCATACGGTTCGACCTGCAGCGGCTTGCCCACCACATCCAGTTCTGCCGGGCGGCGCGCATTGAGGACCTGCCCGTACAGCAGGATGTCATCCATCACGAAGGCCGCCGCCCGGCCGGACTCGAGCAGCAGGAAGGAATCCGCATGATCCTTGCCGGCCAGCAGCGTGATACCCATCCCATGGTCAAGATCGAACTGGCGCATCAGCTTGAAACTGGTGGTGCCGGTGGTGACGGCGACGGACTTGCCGCGCAGGTCGGCAAAATCACCGATGCCCGAATTTTTCTTCACCAGTAGCTTCGGGCCGGTATAAAAGTAGTTGATCGCAAAGGCGACGCTTTTGGCGCGCGCAGCGGTGTTCGACGTCGAACCGCATTCGAGGTCGACCGTGCCGTTGGCCACCAGCGGTATCCGGTTCTGCGAGGTCACGGCCTGGTAGCGGATCCTGATGTCCTGCCTGCCAGTGGCCTTGCGCAAGCCCGCGAGCACGGCCCCGTACATGTCCACGCCAAAACCGATCGGCTGGTGCGGACCATCGAGGTAGCTGAATGGGACTGACGATTCGCGATAGGCAAAGGTGACGGCACCGGACTCAGCCACTTTTCTCAAGGTATCCGCCGTCGCCACCGGTGCGCTGGCTGCCCACAGGACCGCAAGCCACGCCGCCCACGGCCATCGTCGGGATCGGATGAAGGAGATGTTCATCAGCGCGCGTTGAGTCGGTCGCATGTGCCTGGTAGCCCGGGATGATGGTCTGACCTTGTACCCGATATCGCGCGCGAGGCGACATGATGTCGCCATTGTCCTGCGGGACCCGAACTATCCTGCAAGCCGCAGCGCAAATCAGACGCAAGCACACAACAGTCAATCGCCACGCGCCGCTCCCTCGCGCCGCGGGTCGGCGCCGCCTTCCAGGCCGTCGGGCCCGACCACGATCGCATGCACGCCGCTGGGGAAAGCCAGCAGCTTCACGTTATGCCCCATTGCTTCCAGTGCCGGTTCGCGGTTGGCCAGCGAGGTGCCTTCCTCGATCTCGGTATCCTTGTTGCGGCTGCCCATGTTGGGCAGGGCAATCGCTTGCTGCACGTCGAGCTTCCAGTCGATCATGGCGACCAGGGTCTTGGCCACATAGTTGATGATCGCGCTGCCGCCGGGCGAGCCCAGCACCATTTTCAATTTGCCCTGCTCGAACACCGCAAACGGCGCCATCGAACTGCGCGGACGCTTGCCGGGCTCGACACGGTTGGCGACCAGCCTGCCTTGCTCGTCGGTAGGCGCAAGGGAAAAATCGGTCAGCTGGTTATTGAGCAGGAAGCCGCGCACGAAGATCTTGCTGCCGAACTCGGCTTCGATGGTGGTCGTCATCGACACGGCATTGCCCTGCCCGTCAACGGCCACCAGGTGGCTGGTCGACGGGATGTCGGCGACCACGCCCTCGCCGAACGCCAGCGCCACACCATCGGGCCGCCCCGGCGCCGCCTTGCCCATGCTGCGCTTCGCATCGATCAGCGCGCCGCGCTGTTTCAGGTAAGCCGGATCCAGCAAGCCGCGGACCGGCACCGGCGCGAAGGCCGGGTCGCCGAGGTACAGGTCGCGGTCGGCGAATGCGAGTCGTCCCGCTTCGGCGAAGTAATGCACGGCAAGCGTATCGCCCGGTTGCAGCAAGCCGATCGGATATTGCTCGAGCATGCCCAGCATCTGCAGCACTGCAATGCCGCCGGACGATGGCGGGCCCATGCCGCATAACAGGTAGACGCGGTAATTACCGCACACCGGTTCGCGTTCGATCGGGCGGTAGTCCCTCAGGTCAGCCTCGGACAAGTCGCCGGGTAGCGCGTGCGCATGCACCGCTGCGACGATGTCACGCGCGATCGGGCCCTTGTAGAACGCATCGCTGCCCTCTTTCGCGACGCGCTTCAGCACGGCGGCCAGTTGCGGGTTCTTCAGCCGGTATCCGACAGGCGCTGGTTGCCCGTCGGGCAGGAAATAGGCACGCGCGTCGGCCTGCTTCGCGAGGTCTGCGTTCTGGCTGATTTGCCGGTACAGCCGCGGCGACACCGGGAAGCCGCGCTCAGCCAGTTCGATCGCGCGCGTGAACAGTTCAGCCCATGGCAAGCGACCGTGGCGACGGTGCGCGAGTTCGAGCATGCGCAACAGTCCTGGCGTGCCGACGGCAAGGCCGCTGTTGACCGCGTCGCCGAAGCGCATCGGCTTGCCCTCTTTCAGGAAGCGCTCCGGCGTTGCGGCGGCTGGCGCGGTCTCGCGTCCGTCATAGGTCTTCAGCTTCGCGGAGCGCGCATCCCAGGCCAGCATGAAGGCGCCGCCGCCCAGCCCCGACGATTGCGGCTCGACCAGCGCCAGCACCAGCTGCATTGCGATTGCCGCGTCGACGGCACTGCCGCCCCGCGCGAGCACGGCCGAACCGGCCTCGCTGGCCAGCGGATTGGCGGCCACGGCCATGTAGCGCCTGGCCCGGACCACTGGCCGGTGCTGGACGCCGGTCGCGATCTCGGGGTTGGCGTCGGCTTGCGCATCACGCGCCAGTGCCTGCCCCGGCAGCGCCAGCGGCCATGCGAGCAGGCATGCCAGTGGCAGCCCATACCGGTGGCACCGCCAGCGTGCGGTCGCGCCGCGCGCCGACGCAGAAACCCAACGACGCCAGTAGCGGCCAGCTAACAATTTTGCAAGATCAGTCATTAGTGGCTGGGTGAACCGAAAAGCAGGAATCATGGTGCTTTCGAGTAACGATCAGAGCGGCGCCGCTTGGCCAACACCGCAAATATCCGGACTTGAAAACGGGTGCCAAGCCCTTGAATTGGCGGGCAGTTCCCTCGCACGGCGGCACTGGCTCGGCATAAAATTGCTTCTTTTATGCAACTCCCTAGTATTATCTTGCATAAACAAATACATACCAAACCGGAACTGTGGCGACACGGCACCGGTTCCTGATGCAACACCCTTCAATTTGCGCCGCTGGTGCCGATTCTCACAGGATCGAAGCCCCGAAGCACGCGACAGGACAGCACCATGGCTGACGCAGCCGACGACAAAAAGCCCGCCGAAGGCCAGGCCCCTGAAGGCCCGGCCTTAGAGCCCATTGTCAAAAAGAAGAAAGTGGATGGCGACCATGCCGGCGCGCATGGCGGCGCCTGGAAGATCGCGCTGGCCGACATGATGACGGCCATGATGGCGTTCTTCCTGCTGATGTGGCTGCTGGGCGCAACCACCGAAGACCAGCGCAAGAGCATCGCCGATTACTTCAAGCCGACCTCGCATAGCCTCGCCAACATGAGCAACCTGGCCGGCCCCGGCGGCATCATGGGCGGCAACTCCATTCTCGATCCGGACGGCATGCCCTATGCCGGCCAGCGCACCAGCCTGTTCGAGCGCGAGACCCCGCGCGCCGAAGGTGGCAAGAAGAGCGACGCCGGCGACTCGAAGGACGAGAAGAACGACATGAACGACAGAGAGCTGTCGGAAGAAGAGAAACAGAAGATCGCCGCCGAGACCGACAAGAAGAATTTCGACAAGCTCGAGCAGGAAGTGAAGGAAAAGCTGAACCAGAATCCCCAGCTCGACAAGCTCAAGGACAAGGTCAAGTTCATCCGCGAGAAGGAAGGCTTGCGCATCGAAGTGATCGACAAGGCGGACTTCTCGATGTTCGGTGTCGGCACATCCAAGATGCAGGGCAAGGCCGAGGCGCTGATCCGCGAAGTGGCGAAATCCGTCAACGGCATGCCGAACAAGGTCGCCGTGCGTGGCCATACCGACAGTCTTGCGTTTGACGACGGCGTACGCTCCAACTGGTCGCTGTCGGGCGACCGCGCCGAGAGCACGCGCCGCATCATGCAGGACGCCGGCATCCCGGAGAACCGGTTCGCGAAAGTCGAAGGCGTCGCCGATACGGCGCCCTACATCCCGAATAACCCGGCGGACCCGCGCAATCGCCGCATCTCGATCACCATTCAATACCAGGACGCCGCCAAATGATTCGCCATCGCCGCCTCGGTCTTTTCCTTGCGATGCTGGCGCTGCTGGCCTCCTTCAGCGTGTTCGCGCACGCGCAGCAAAAGAAAAAGGACGCACCGCCCGAGCCGCCGCCACCGCCGATCAAGCCCGGCACGCTGGATCCGCTCGATTGCGTGGTCGCCAATTTTCGCGCGATCGGCATCGATACGCAGGACGCCGAAGCCCGTCGCAGCAAGGCGATTGCCTGGCTGGGCAAGCATGGCAAGTCTTGCACGGCCGAACAGCTGATCGTGATGCGTAACAACCGCCAGCAATGGATGGGCACCGCAGACAACGCGACGCTGGCCGCCCGCATTGACGGCTTGCTGGAGGTCTTCGCGGCGACCAACAAGGACATCGCCATCCTGTTGTATGGCACGCCACCTGCACCCAAAAAGCCCGGGGGCAAGGATGGCCCCGGTGGTGCCAACGGCAGCGCCGGTGCCTCCCCGAAAAAATAAGCCGTCACCGCAATCGCCATGGCCTTCCTTACCTGCAAAAGCCCCGACCTCAGGGGCTTTTTCTTTTTGTCGCTGCTGTGGACAGCGATCTGCCCCGCGCTTGCCCCTGCTGTGGACGGGCCCGATGTCCTTGCGGTCCGCTGCGAGGCGGACTATGGCGGCCATACCGAAAAGCTGGCGCTGCCCCCGACCACGGACGTGTACGCGACGCAGACCGTCGAACTCAGCAAGCGCTTCCGGTTCGGCGCGCAATTCCTGGCGAACCGGGAAAAGCTGAAGACCTGGGTCTATGAATTGCGCGAGCGCGGGCCCTTGCTGCTGCATGCCGCCGAATACCCGTTGAGCGCTGACGCTTGCGTGAAAGCGGGTACAGGGACGATCGATTTCGGCCTGAACAAGGTGTACTCGTCGGACTTTGAACGCGAGCTGTTCTTCCGTTGCGTGAGCACGTGCCCATGAAGCGGACCCGCATCATGGCAATGCTGCTGGCCGCAGTTCTGGTTGCGGCCAACGCCTGCATGGCGCATGCAGCCGAGGCGGGGGATGCAGGCATCACGATGGCCTTCGTTGGTGACCTGATGCTCGCCGACGGCCCCGGCAAGCTGATCCGTGCCGGCCAGGATCCGTTCCGCCATGTCGCCCCGCTGCTGAAAGCCGCCGACCTTCGCATCGGCAACCTCGAATGCGTGGTATCGACCAAGGGCAGCCCGCAACCCAAGCCTTACACCTTCCGCGCGCCACAGCGATCGCTGAAGCTGCTGAAGCGTCATTTCAGCGCCGTCTCGCTGGCCAACAACCATACCGGCGACTTCGGCAAGCCGGCGTTTGCCGACATGCTGGACCGGCTCGATCGGGCGCGTATGCCCTACTTCGGCGGCGGCCGCGATCTGCGCGAAGCGCACCGCCCTTACATTGCCGAGATCAAGGGCAAGCGCATCGGCATCCTGGGCTACAACGGCTTCTTCCCGCGCAGCTTCGAGGCGCTCGACGATACGCCGGGCAATGCCTGGCTGGACGAAGACCAGCTCGTGCATGACATCCGCCATGCGAAGGAAAACCTGGGTGTGGATTTCCTCGTGGTCTACCCGCACTGGGGTTGGGAATACCAGCGCTTGGCTTCCGACCGCCAGCGCAAGATGGCACGCCTGATGATCGACAGCGGCGCCGATGCCGTGATCGGCGGCCATCCGCACGTGACGCAGGATGTCGAGACTTATCGCGGCAAGCCCGTGTTCTACAGCCTCGGCAATTTCGTGTTCGATGGCTTCAGCGATGTCGATACCACCACCGGCTGGATCGCACTGCTGAACTGGCAGCCCGATGGCGCGATCGCTTGGTCGGTGCGTGCGGTGCGGATCGACCGCAAGGGTGTGCCCCGGCTGGAAAACGCCTATACGCCCGCCGACCTCGGAAACTGAGGCCCGGCCGTGACCGGCGGCGCAAAAAAAAACGACGCTTGGTGGAAGCGTCGTTTTATCTCAGGCCGATGACGGGCGAATCCGACAGGCGCCCTGCTCAGTCGCCGCCCATCATCAGGAAGGACGGGATTGCCGACTTCAGGCGCGAGGTGGTGCTGAGCCGCGCGCCGTCGTTTGCGGCGGCACGCACCGGCCCTGTCGGGCTGGAGTTACGCACCGCGCGGAAGCGGTCGAGGATAGAGCCGCTGACCTTGTGCGTCAGCGGCGACTGGCGCGCGTCACCCTGCTTGGCCAACTTCAGGTCGGCCTCGATCTCGCCCAGTTGCTCGATCGAGCGGCCGAACTCGAGGAAGTTTTCCCGGATTTCCTTCTTCGACGTCATCACGAAGAACTCCGTGCCGAAGAACTCGTTGGCACTGGCGCTGTACATGACCGGCGGCGACAGGAAGAAGCCGGCATTGAAGGATTTCGAGAAAATGCTCTCGTAAGTCTCGAGGTTGTCAACGCGTGATGGCACGATCACCAGCTTGGGCGGTGTTTTCAGGCGCGAGTTGAAGACGAAGGAAAAGCGGTTCACGAACTCCAGCGTGCTGTCCAGCTCGACGCGTGACAGCGAACTGGGCACCAGCACCAGGTCGAACTCGAACAGGAAGTCTGGCGGCAGCACGTCAGTCCAGGTCAGGTCGGTAATGACGACTTCGCTGGCTTCGTTCGCCTTGCGCAGTGCTTCTTTCGCCTTCAATAATGCAATGCCGGAGCCTTTGGCATTCGGCAGGTCGACCGTCTTGCAATCAATGCCAATCGGATAAGCCTTGCGAACCCATTTTCCGGAAGTCGCCTGGTGATCGAAATCGATCAGCGAGGTTTTTTTGCCAGAAATGTAAGAAAAATACGCCGCCAGGTTTGCTGAAACCGTGCTCTTTCCAACACCGCCTTTTTGGCTCGTTATCAGGACCTTGAGTGCCTTGCTCATGATGTTCCTCGGATTCGCTCGCAAACCGTTGATTTTTCTGGGAATTGCTACATTAAACGTTGCTTAAGGGGAAAATTTGCCATAATATAACGCGGAGTATAGATCAGGCATTCACAGAATTCCAAGTATTTTCTTAATCAAGCAATGATTTATTGAAAGCCAAATCAGTTTGCGAATTGATGAATGGCGTCGAGGTTCTGTCTAACTTGGCTCCACCGTCGCACGGCTGCGCTGGCTCGGCATGAAACACCATTTTTCAGATACCTCCTCAATAAGGATTCACAAAATGGCAAAGTCTTCGGCAAAACCCACGATGATGCGTTTTGAGCCGCAAGCCGGCTGGAGTGACGCCAACGGCCGGGTGATTTCAATTAATGAACGCATTAATCCGGAAGAAAGCACAACAAATAATTTTCCGGCGACCACGACAAGTGGCATCGATAATCTGCCAACCGATGCACTGGTCGATATCGGTGAATCGATGCAGGAAGTTTTCGAGAGTCTGAAGATCAGCGACCCTCGCCTGCAGGCATGGACGCAAGTTCATGCGGCGATCCGCCTGATCAGCGGCAAACTTGACGAGAAGAAAAATCTGCAAGACCGCATCGCTGCACTCGAGCTTGAAATCGAAGGCGTGCGCAGCCTCGCGGCCGAACTGGTGTCGAATGCGTATCGCAGCGAACAGGAAATCCACGAAACGTCGAAACTGCGCATGCAAATCGCCGAATCGCTGAGTGAAAAACTGACGTCGGCATTGAAGGCATGAAGAAGCTGGCGCGCCTTCCTGCCCTGCTGCTGGTGTTGAACTGGCTGGGGTTTGCGATTGCGTTTGCGCTGACCTGCAAGGCGCAGGGCAATGTGCTGTGGTGGCTGCGCATTGACTGGTCGGCCTGGCTGTCGGCTTACGGCGCGATGACGCAAATGGCAGACATTCCAGCCGGCAGCGTGTGGGTGATGTGGGTATTGTCCAGCGTCGTGCTGACGCTGCTGGTGATGCTGCGCCCCGCCCCCGCCGCAGCGCCACGGGTCGCACCGCAAGAATCGGCGCAGACTGCGCGCCGACAGTTGCACCAGCAACCCGGCATGATGGAAGAGCGGCCTGAGCTGAAAGAAAAGATCCTCAAGCTGCACCAGTCGCTGGACCGCATCTGACGACGACATGTGAATGACAATGACAAAGGGCGCCGCAGCGCCCTTTGTCTTTTTACCAGCGTATCCTCGTCGGCATTAGGGCTGCACGTAGACTTGCACGCGACGCCCGTTCAGCGGTTGCACCGGACGCGCATTCATTTTGTACAGCTTCTTGAAAGCGGACAGCTGCGCATACGAGATCACCATCGGCGTCTGCATCACATGCCATTTCACGTCTTCGCTGCAAGGCGGCGTGGTCAGCGAGCCCGTGTAAGCGAAATAGGTCGGATCGCCGGGCAGGATGTCGGCAGGATTGAACTCGTTGAGCTTGGCCTTCTGACCCTCGTGTTGCGGCAGACTGTCGAAGACCGGCTTCAGCGCCTTGTTCTCCTTGCCGAGCTTGAACAACACCGCAACCACCGCCAGCTTGGTATCGCCGGCGCGGTGGACCAGGTGCGCGACCATGTGCTGGGCCATGCTGTCGATCTTCTCTTCGCTCGGTGTATGGAAGTGGAACTGCACCAGGCGGTATTCGAGGCCGTCGAAACGCGCGCTGCCGCCATTTTCGAGATTGACCTGGATGGTGTGGCCATTGTTGACGATCTCGGCCGGGCCCGGGGTGTAGTTGAACTGTATCGGCTTGAGACCGCCCTTTTCTGCATCGCGCGTCTCGATGTTGATGGGCGACTGGCGCTTGCCCAGCGCGCACGTCTTGAATGCGGGGTCGACCTCGTTCCATTTGGTCGGACCGAAGTCGCCGTCGTACTCCCAATGGCCGACCTTGGTGTGGTGGTCGGCGCCGGGCGACGGCGGGCGCTGGACCGCAGGTGCCGGCGGATGGCTGTCGGCCAGAGCGATCGGGGCAAACGGCGCCGCCAACAGTAGGGCCAGCAATGCGGCCGGCAATGTGCGGCCCGGCGAGCGACGGAGGGATGACTTCATGCTTTCCTCGATAAAAACGACATCAGTGCATCGCCGGCTGGCAGCGAATTCGCAGTAATTCTAACGGTACTCGCAAATCGGCGATGGCGTAACAAACTTTAGCCATCAGCGACGACCCTCGGCCTGCGCCGCCTCGTGGCGTCCTCCGGCGACCCAGCCCGCCTGCAGCCAGTGCGCATAATGCGGCAGGAAATGCCAGGCTATCAGGCGACTGGTCGTGCCGACCGGGAAGACGCCGGAGGTCACATGGTCCATCCATTCGTTGACGCCGCCGACCTGGGCCAGCAGGCGCTTGTGCAAAGGGGTGTCGCGCAAGCCATCGGCCACCAATCCCCGCAGGTCGCGCATCGCATCAAACGCCAGCACCGGTTGTACCGGCGCCTTCAGCGCATCGACTGGCCCCGAGAACAAATCATGCACGCTGCCCCAGTCACGCCCCTGCAGCCGCGCGGCGATGCGGTCGAGCTCGGCCTCGGCACGTTCGATCTCGCGCACGCGGTACAGGTGCTGCCCGAGCACATTATCGAAGAACACTGAGGCCTGCGGGTATTCGTTCAGCAGCGCTTCCAGTCCCTGCAGGCCGTCGGCCTCGACGCAATGCAGTGTCGTTCCCGATGCCCGCAGCACACGGCCATGGTTAAAGCGGAACAGGCGCGGCGCCCACGGATCGATGTCGACCAGCACGATCTCGCCGAACCGCTGCAGCCAGCGCGACGACATCATCCAGCCGGCGCTGCCGCCGATCAGCAGCAACTGCGTCGAGGCCGGCTGTACGGTGGCCAGCCAGTCGGCGATCTGTTGCGTGGTGCCTGCCCAGCGCCGGCGCTGCAGGAAAGCACGCAGGTGCCAGCGCAGCCCGCCGGTCGTATCGCGCTTGCTCATGGTGTGGCCCGGTCGCCGGCAATGCAGGCTGCCGCGGCCAGCGGCAACGATCGCTTCATGGCCAGGGAATATCGCGTCAGTCTTCGCAGGCTCATGCCTTGCAGACCAGGTCGAGAATCTCGCGCATGGCCGAGTCTTGCGGCACCTTTTCCCAAGGCGGTAGCGAGCCCATCTTGCCGAACTCGTTGCCGCGCAGCTTCAGGTCCGTGAAGAACGACATGTGGATCGCGCGCGCATAGCGCGTCTCGCACTCGACCTGCAGCAGTGATTTGGTCGAGCGATATACCAGCCCGTTGCTGCTGAGCTGGGGATTACTGTAATTCATCATGCTCCAGACTTCGCGCTGGGCACCTTTGATCTTGATGGTCGACCGGTCAATGAAAAACTCGCCATTGTTATGGCGCGCAACGCTGGACCAGTCGGCATGCGCCGTGCCGGCGGCCAGCAACATCAGGCTGGCCAGAAAACGATTCAGTTTCATCAGGGCTTAGGGATGGGAATGACAGTGGATGCGGCGCCGATCACGGCGCGCGACGACACGCTCCCGGCGATCTCGGAACGGGACTTGCCCTTGCCGCCGCAATTGACCGACAGATTCGACGCATCGACATGATCTGAATAATCCATTGCCGCATTGGCTGCGATCACCGGCAGCAGCAAGCCGCCACTGAGCAGCACCAGCGCCGGCGAAGCGACCATGCTGGCATTTTTCATGTCGGTGTTCACGGCACTGGCAGCGATGCTGCGCTGGCATTCATCGGTCGCGTATTTCGGATCGTTCTGGTCAAGACGGATCGCGGCCAGTTCGGATTCCGTCGCACAGCCGGCAAGGGCAGCAACGAAACTCAGCAGCGAGACGGTCTGGCGGGAAAACAGGGACATGCCGGAACAGGGAGGCGATGACCCCGCCAATCTACCCGCTTCCGGAAATATTGTAAACGTGCAACTTCACGCAAGCTCTTGATTTTCAAGCGTGAAATGCCGGAACAAAGCCATGGCGGCCGTGCCCGGCCGACTTACCAGAAGATCAGCCACAGCAGGCCGAGGATGGCGGCCCACTTGGTCAGGTAGTACAGGAACTTGTTGTGGGCTTTCAGCTTCTTCGACTGCAGCCGCACCTTGTAGAACACGCTAAAGAACCTGTTCAGCCCGCCGACGCCCTCGCCCTCGACGTTTTCCGACGCGGCGGCCGCCACCACGTACTTGCCGAACACGCGGTTGAACCAGCGCACCGGCGCCGTCCACAGCGGACGCTCGATATCGCAGAACAAGACCACGCGCTGCTGCGCGGTGGTGTTGGCCGCGTGGTGGATGTAGGTCTCGTCGAACATCACGGCCTCGCCATCCTTCCAGTGATAGCGCTGGCCGTCGACCTCAATGAAGCAGCCCGGATCATTCGGCGTCACCAGCCCGAGGTGGTAACGCAGCGAGCCCGCATACGGATCGCGGTGGCGCACCAGCGTCGCGCCCGGCGGCAGCGAGGCGAACATCGCGGCCTTGATGGTGGGGATCTGCTTCAGCAGCGCCATCGTCTTCGGGCATTGCGCCGCGGCCGACGGCAGTTCCTTGCCGTACCAGGTCAGGTAGAAGCGCTTCCAGCCGGTGCGGAAGAAGGAGTTGAAGCCGACGTCGTTGTAGCCGGAGGCGGCGCGGATCTGGCCGCTGCCGGCCAGCGCCATCGCTTCATCGCGGATCTCTTGCCAGTGCGCGCGCAAAGGCTCGAGCTCCGGGAAATCCTGCTGGTCGATATAGGCCGAGCGGCGAATGCGCGAGAACAGGTACATCAGTGCATTGACCGGCGCGATCAATACGGTGAAATCGGTCAGCGCGCGCACCAGCCCGAAACGCACCGTGCCGCGGAAATGCGCATACAGCGCTGATGCAATGAAAACCAGCAAAACCCAGTGGCGTGTCTCGATCGTCGCCCAATCCATTGAAACCTCCGAATGCAATGGGCGTAAGTGTAATCCAGTGACCTGATTTAACGCTTCCAAACTGGACTGTTAAACTTTCTCTATTGCAAGTTTCATTGACCCAACTCAAAACCGGCCACCCCTTGACCACGGTACAGACCCTGAGCCTGCTGTTGCTGGCAGCGTATTTCGTTTTCCTGGTCGCCAGCCTGCGCCGACGCGGGCGCGTGATCGCCGGCCCGTGGCTCTTCCTGTTGCGCAGCTTCTTCCCGAACTGGCGCTTCTACCATGGCTTCGGCGCGCAGCCGCGCCTGTTCACCCGCACCGCGACCGCCAATGGGCAGTGGAGCGACTGGGTCCTGTTCATGCCACGCGCGCCGTTCAGGGTGGCCAACCTGGTCCATAACCCGCGCAACAACCTGCTGCTGGCCAACCAGAACCTGGTCGACCACCTGAGCTTTGACGTGCAGACGCTGGCCGACGGGCGCGATGTGCGCGAGCTGGTGACTTACCAGATGGCCGATCGCCTCGCCCGCGAACTGATCGCAGCGGGTGGCGATCCGTTTGCGCACTACCAGTTCCAGCTGCGACTGGTGCCGCCCTTGCAGGCGCCGACGGAAGACATGGCAATCCTGACCTCGCCGATGCTGGCGGCGCCGGCCAGCGCGACGGCGACGGGGGCGGCATGAACGCCCTTTACCTGACCGTTCGCGCACTCGAATGCCTGCTCGGCCTCAGCCTGCTGATCCAGACCCTCGAGTTCCTGCGCCTGCAGACGGTACAGGCGCCCGGCGCGCTGTGGGCCTGGTCCGTGCAACGCGGCGATGTCGCGCATGCGGGGCGGCCGGTACGCCGCCTGCTCGACTTCCTGTACCGGCCCGACATCCATCGCATTCACTTGCTGGTCCGGCTGGCTGCCGCTGCCAGCCTGCTGTGGGGCAGCAGTCCGGCCAGCGCTCTGCTGCTCTTCGCCAGCACCCTGCTGATCCTGATCCGCTGGCGCGGCGCGTTCAACGGTGGCAGCGATTTCATGAGCATCGTCGTGCTGACCGGCCTGCTGGCGGCGCATCTGGCCTCGCAGTGGGTGGAACCCGTGATGGCATGGAAAGCCGGGCTCTGGTACATCGCGATCCACGCGATCACCTCGTATTTCATCTCCGGCGCCATTAAATGGGTCACGCGCGAATGGCGCGACGGCAGCGCATTGGTCTATTTTCTCGACGGCGGCTTGCATGGTCCGTTGCCAGCGGCGAGTCGGTACCGCAAACGTCCGATCGCGATCGCCTGCTCATGGGCCTTCATCGTCTGGGAATGCCTGTTCCCGTTCGCGCTGGCCGGACCGCGCGTTGCGGCGGTGTTCTGCGCAGTGGCGGCGTTCTTCCATTTCCTCGTATTCCGCTATTTCGGGCTGAACCGCTTCTTCTGGGCGTGGCTGGCCAGCTTCCCGGCCATCATCTGGTGCGCAGCGCAGTGGTGATGTGAAACCTTGTAAAAATACCGAAGCGGCAAATCGGTTAAGCTTTCGACCTGCGAAAATGCCGGCCATGTCGCGTGCCGCTGACTGCTGCGGCGCGGCACCGGCAATATAACAACGACGCCTCCACCACGCCGCTTCGGACATCTCTTTTCCATGCCCACCACCCTGCTCTCACCGCGTCCTGCCAAGCGATCGCCGCTCGTCCCCATCCTGGTCGCCTTGTTGCTGGCTGCCGCCGTCGGCGCGCTGGTCTGGTATGTCATCGGCAAGCAGGCTGCCAATGGCGACGGCGACCGCGGTTCGCGCCGCCCGCCGGTGACGGTCGGCGTGGCTGTCGCGGAAAGGCAGGCCTTCCCGGTCGTGCTGGAGGCGCTGGGCACAGTGACCCCGGTCGCCACCTCGACCGTGCGCGCGCAGGTGTCGGGCGTGATCCAGCAAGTGCTGTTCACCGAAGGCCAGATGGTGCAAAAGGGCCAGCCGCTGGCCATCATCGACCCGCGCCCGTTCGAGATCGTGCTGATGCAGGCCACCGGCCAGCTCAGGCGCGACGAAGCGCAGCTCGACAATGCGCGCGTCACCGAGAAGCGCTACCGCACCCTGCTCGCGCAGGACTCCATTGCGGCGCAGGATGTCGACAGCCAGGCCGCGCTGGTCAAGCAACTCGAAGGCACGGTCAACGTCGACCGCGCGGCCGAGCGCAGCGCGAAGCTCAACCTCGAGTTCAGCCGCATCGCCGCGCCGATTTCGGGCCGCATCGGCCTGCGCACCGTGGACGTCGGCAATCTGGTCGGCCCCGGCGATGCGAACGGCATCGTGACCATCACCCAGGTGTCGCCGATCGATGTTGCCTTCACGCTGCCGCAAGACCGCATTCCCGACTTGCGCGCCGCACTGTCCGGCAAGCAGACGCCGAACGTGATTGCGCTCGACCGCGCACGCGCCAGCGAACTGGCCAGCGGTCGTTTCCTCGCGCTCGACAACCAGGTCGACCCGCAGACCGGCACCGTCAAGGCCAAGGCGCGCTTCGACAATGCGAAGGCTGCGCTGTTCCCCAACCAGTTCGTCAATGCGCGCGTGAATCTGCGCTCGATCGACAATGCCGTCGCCGTGCCGGTATCGGCGATCCGCCGCGGCGCCGGCACCGAGTTCGTGTATGTGCTCGATACCGCCAGCAAGACGGTGGCCGTGCGTAATGTAAAGACCGGCCTGTCGGCCGCCGACAAGGTGCAGGTGCTGTCCGGCCTGGAAGCGGGCGAACAAGTGATTACCGAGGGCGCGGACCGGCTGTCCGATGGTGCGAAGGTGCGCCTGCCGGGCGAAGGACGCGGCGAAGGCAAAGGCGGCGCTGGCCAAGGCGGCGACGGCAAGGGACTCGAGCGCAAGCGCGGCAGCGGCGCTTCCGGTGGTGCGGGTCAGCAAGGTGGGCGTCCGGCCGACGCCGCTCCGCAAGACGCGCAGAAGGCCGATGGCGAGCGGACCCATCGCCGCCGTGACAAGAGCGGCGAATGATTCTGTCCCGCCCCTTCATCCTGCGGCCGGTCGCGACCGCGCTGCTGATGGTGGCGATCGTGCTGTCCGGGCTGGTCGCGTTGCGCTTCCTGCCGCTGTCGGCGCTGCCGCAAGTCGACTTTCCCACCATCCAGGTGCGCGCCGCCTACCCGGGCGCCAGCCCTGAAGTCATCAGCCAGACCCTGACCGCGCCACTCGAGCGCCAGTTCGGCCAGATGGCGGGCCTGAAGCGCATGAGTTCTTCATCGGCCGCCGGCATCTCCGGCATCACGCTGCAGTTCAGCCTCGGCATTCCGCTCGACGTCGCCGAACAGGAAGTGCAGGCGGCGATCAATGCCGCGACCACGCTGCTGCCGGCCGACCTGCCCGCGCCGCCGACCTACGCCAAGATCAATCCCGCCGATGCGCCGGTGCTGACGCTGGCGCTGACCTCGGACACGCTGCCGCTGACCGAGGTGCAGGACATCGCCAATACGCGGCTGGCGCTGAAGATCAGCCAGGTGCCGGGCGTGGGCCTGGTGTCCCTGTCCGGCGGCCAGAAGCCTGCCATACGCATACAGGCCAACCCGCGCGCGCTGGCCTCCGCCGGCCTCGGCCTCGATACGCTGCGCACCGCCATCACGACCGCCAATTCGAACACGGCCAAGGGCAACTTCGACGGTCCGACCCGCTTCTGGTCGATCAATGCAAATGACCAGCTGTCGTCGATCGAGCAGTACAAGCAACTGGTGGTCGCTTACAAAAATGGCGCGCCGGTGCGGCTGGCCGATGTCGCCAACATCGTTCAGGCAGCGGAGAACGTGCGCCTCGGCGCCTGGGCCAACCTGAAGCCGGCCGTGATCCTGAACGTACAGCGCCAGCCCGGCGCCAATGTGATCGAGACCGTCGATGCGATCAAAAGTCGCCTGCCCGAGCTGCAGGCCGCCATGCCGGGTGCCATTGCCGTCGAGGTGCTCAGCGACCGCACCACCGGCATCCGATCTTCCGTCAACCATGTGGCGACCGAACTGCTGCTGGCCGTCGCGCTGGTGGTGCTGGCGATCCTGGTCTTCCTGCACAACGGCCGCGCGACCGTGATCGCCAGCATGGCGGTGCCGATCTCGCTGGTCGGCACGCTGGGCGTGATGTATTTGATGGGTTACAGCCTGAACAACCTGTCATTGATGGCGCTGACGATCGCCACCGGCTTCGTGGTGGACGACGCGATCGTGATGAGCGAAAACATCGCCCGCCATCTCGAAGAAGGCATGCCACCGCTGCAGGCGGCGTTGAAAGGCGCGGGCGAGATCGGTTTCACCATCGTGTCGCTGACGCTGTCGCTGATCGCGGTCCTGATACCACTGCTGTTCATGAGCGATATCGTCGGCCGCCTGTTCCGCGAATTCGCGGCCACGCTGGCGATCACGGTCCTGATCTCGGCCGTCGTATCGCTGACCCTGGTGCCGATGATGTCGGGCCGCTGGCTGCGCGCGGACAAGGACTTGCCGCGCTCGCGTTCCGGCGACTGGCTGCAGCGCCGCTTCGATGCGCTGCGCGATGCCTATGCGCGCACGCTGGACTCGGTACTGGAGCATCAGTGGCTGACCCTCATTGTCGCCGCGCTGACGCTGGCACTGACGGTGCTGCTTTACCTTGCGATCCCCAAGGGCTTGTTCCCGGTGCAGGACACCGGCCAGCTGCAGGTACGCATCGAGGCAGCCCATGGCATTTCGTACCAGCGCATGACCGAGTTGCAGCAGCAGGTCGCGCGCGCATTCCTGCAAGACCCGGACGTCGCCACGCTGTCGTCACAGGTCGGGGTCGGCATCAGCGAGAACGCGATGCTGCACACCGGCAGCATGCTGGTCAACCTGAAGCGTGACCGTCGCCGCATTGGCAACGCCCAGCAACAGATCATGGACCGCTTGCGCGAGCGTGCATCGCATGTGCCCGGCGTCACGGTCTACTTGCAGCCGACGCAAGACCTGACGATCGACGCCGAGGCCGGCCCCACGCCTTTCCGCGTCGCCGTCGAAGGCGCTGATACGGCTGTCGTGAACCGCTGGGCGCGCCTGCTCGCGCAACAGATGGACATCGAACCGGCGCTGCAATCGGCAGCCACCGATGCCGGCGCCACCGGCCCGTCCGTCACCGTGAAGCTGGACCGTGACAGCGCCGCCAGGCTGGCCGTCACCGCTGCCGCGATCGACGATGCGCTGTACAGCGCCTTTGGCCAGCGCATCGTGTCGACTATCTTCAACGAAACCAACCAGTACCGCGTGATCCTCGAGGCGCTGCCCGGCACCGCAGGATCGCCCGAGTCGCTGGCCGACCTGCCGCTGCGCACGGCGTCCGGCAAACCGACCTCGCTCGGCGCCATCGCGGCCGTGCAGGAGCAGCAGTCGCCGCTGCAAGTCACGCATGTCGGCCAGTTCCCGGCCGCGACCGTCGGCTTCGACGCCGCTCCCGGCTACGCGCTGGGCGATGCGGTGAAGGCGGTGCGCCGTGCCGCTGCCGAGATTCAATTTCCGGGCGCGGTCAGCCTGAATTTCCTCGGCGCGGCCGGAGCCTACGAAGCAGCGCTCAGCAACCAGCTGTGGCTGATACTGGCGGCCATCGTCTGCGTGTACATCGTGCTGGGCGTGCTGTATGAGAGCTACATCCATCCGCTGACCATCCTGTCGACGCTGCCGTCGGCCGGTGTCGGCGCGCTGCTGGCGATGATGGTCGCCGGACAGCCGCTGGGCGTGATCGGCATCATCGGCATCATCCTGCTGATCGGCATCGTCAAAAAGAACGCGATCATGATGATCGACTTCGCGATCAGCGCCGAGCGCGATGAAGGCAAGACGCCGCATGAGGCGATTCGCCAGGCGGCGTTGCTGCGCCTGCGCCCTATCCTGATGACCACCTTCGCCGCGCTGTTTGCTGCGTTGCCGCTGATGCTGAGCCAGGGCGACGGCGCCGAGCTGCGCCGCCCGCTGGGCACCGCCATCTTCGGCGGCCTGCTGCTCAGCCAGCTGTTGACGCTGTACACCACGCCCGTGATCTACCTCGGCTTCGATCGCCTTGGCCGTCGCTGGTTTGGCGCCAGCGCGCGCAGGCCGTCGGTTCACGGGGATGGAGCGCCGCAGTGAACCTGTCACGGCCCTTCATCGAAAGGCCGATCGGCACCACGCTGCTGACGATTGCGCTGGCGCTGGTCGGCGCGGTCGCCTTCTTCGGTCTGCCGGTGTCGCCGTTGCCGCAGGTCGAGTACCCCGCGATCTCCGTCACCGCCACCCTGACCGGTGCGAGCCCTGCGACCATTGCCTCCAGCGTGGCCTCGCCGCTGGAGCGGCGGCTGGGCGCGATCCCCGGCGTCAATGAAGTCACCTCCACCAGCCGCAACGGCACCGCGCGGGTATCGCTGCAGTTCGAGCTGAACCGCAAGATCGATGCGGCCGCGCGCGAGGTACAAGCGGCCATCAATGCATCGCGTACCGACCTGCCGCTGTCGCTGCGTTCCAATCCCACTTACAGCAAGTCCAACCCGGCCGACACGCCGGTCATCGTGCTGGCGCTGACTTCGAAGACGCGCAGTCCCGGCCAGATCTACGAGGCGGTGGCCAACCTCGTGCAGCAGAAGCTGTCACAGGTCAAAGGTGTCGGCGAGGTCGAGCTGGGCGGCGGTTCGCTGCCGGCGGTGCGCGTGCAGCTGCAGCCCTTCGCGCTCAACAGGCACGGCATCGCGATGGAAGACGTGCGCGCCGCGATCCAGGCCAGCGCCGCCAACCGTCCGAAAGGCCTGATCGAAAATGGCGGCCAACGCTACCAGGTCTATACCGACACCGGCACCACCGTGCTGTCGGCCGCGGCCTACCGCGACCTGGTGCTGGCCTGGCGCAACGGCGCGCCGGTGCGCCTGTCCGATGTCGCCGAGGTGATCGACAGCGTGGAGGACAAGAACACGCTGGGACTGTTCAACGGCGAACCCGCCGTGATCGTGCTGGTCAACCGCCAGCCCGGCGCCAACGTGATCGAGACCGTCGAAGCGGTCAAGGACTTGCTGCCCGAGCTGCGCGCCGAACTGCCGCAGGACATCACGATGCAGGTGTCGTCCGACCGCACCTATTCGATACGTTCGTCGCTGCATGAGATCGAGATCACGCTGCTGATCTCGCTGGTGCTGGTGGTGCTGGTGGTCAGCGCCTTCCTGCGCAGCGTGCGCGCCACCGTCATTCCGGCCACGGCCACCGTGGTGTCGCTGCTGGGGACGTTCGCGGTCATGTATGCGCTGGGCTTCAGCCTGAACAACCTGTCGCTGATGGCGCTGACCGTGGCCACCGGCTTCGTGGTGGATGACGCGATCGTCGTCCTCGAGAACGTGTCGCGCCATCTCGAGGCCGGCATGGATCGCTTCGAGGCCGCGCTGAAAGGCGCGCGTGAGGTCGGCTTCACCGTGCTGTCGATCAGCATCTCGCTGGTCGCGGTCTTCATCCCGCTGCTGTTCATGGGCGGACAGGTCGGGCGCCTGTTCCGCGAATTCGCCGTCACCTTGTCGGCAGCAGTATTGATCTCGCTGCTGGTCTCGCTGACCACGACGCCGATGATGTGCGCATGGCTGCTTCGCCGGCAAGTCCCGCAGCAGGATGGAACCAACAGCCTGGACGCCACCGAAGCAGGTGGACTCGGCGCCCGCATGTCGCGTGCCGTCAAACACGGGCTCGAGCGCGGCTATGCGCGCCTTGAAAGCCTGTACGCCGCCAGCCTCGACGCAGCCCTCGCCCACCGCTGGCTGGTGCTGCTGTCGCTGGCGGCCGTGGTGGCGCTGAATGTCTGGCTCTTCACCGTGATCCCGAAGGGCTTTTTCCCGCAGCAGGACAGCGGGCTGCTGGCTGTCGGCCTGCGCGCCGACCAGAGCATTTCCTTCCAGGCCATGCGCGGCAAGTTGCAGCAACTGGTCGACATGATTCGCAAGGATCCTGCCGTCGATACCGTGGTCGGCTTTACCGGCGGCAGTCGTCCCGGTGGCGGCTACATGTTCATCACGCTCAAGCCGTGGGGCGTGCGCACCGAGAAAGGCCAGGATGTCGTCAACCGTTTGCGACCGAAGATTTCGCGCGTCACCGGCGTCAGTGTCTTCCTGTCGCCGGTGCAGGATTTGCGCATGGGCACGCGGCGCGACGCCAACACACTGCAATACACGCTCAAGAGCGACAGCCTGGCCGACCTGAAGATCTGGAGCGACAAGCTGGCGCGGGCCCTCAAAGTCCGGCCCGAACTGGTCGACGTCGACAACGATTTGCAGGAGACCGGCGTCGAAGCCTTCGTGCGCATCGATCGCGACGCAGCGGCACGGCTGGGCGTCAGCATGCGCGACGTGAACAATGCGCTGTACAACGCCTTCGGCCAGCGCCAGGTCGCGACGCTGTACGGCGACCTCAACCAATACCATGTGATCCTCGGTGTCGCCCCCGACTACGGGCGAAGCCCGCAAGCACTGGCCGACATCTATGTGCCCGCACGCGCCGGCGCCGCGCTGGTGGCCAGCAGCAGCGCCGTTGGCGGCGCATCGTCGGGCAGCGGCACCGTGCCCTCGCCCAACCCGGGCACGCGCGACCCCGCCAGCGGACAGGTGATCAGCACGACGCCGGCCACCATGGTGCCGCTGTCGGCCTTCGCTGGCTTTTCAGAACGCGCCACGGCCGCCATCGTCAACCACCAGGATGCGGAACTGGCCGCGACGGTGTCATTTGCACTGGCCAAGGGCCGCTCGATGAGCGATGCGCAGCGCGTGGTGCGCGAAGCTGAAGCGGACATCGCGATGCCGGCCAATGTACGCGGCAGCTTCCAGGGCACGGCGCGCGCCTATCAGGAATCGCAAGGCCAGCAGCCGCTGCTGATCTTGCTGGCCATCGTCACCATCTACATCGTGCTGGGCATCTTGTACGAAAGCCTGGTGCACCCGGTGACGGTGCTGTCGACCATACCGTCGGCTGGCGTCGGCGCGGTGATGGCGCTGATGCTGTTCGACATGGAGTTCTCGATCATCGCGCTGATCGGCGTCTTCCTGCTGCTGGGCATCGTCAAGAAGAATGCGATCCTGATCATCGACGTCGCGCTGGAGCTGGAGCGTTCGCGCGGGCTGTCGCCGCTGGCTGCCGTGCGCGACGCCAGCATCCAGCGGCTGCGCCCGATCCTGATGACGACCGCCGCCGCCGCGCTGGGCGCGTTGCCGCTGGCGATAGGCTTTGGCGAAGGGTCGGAGCTGCGCCAGCCGCTGGGCGTGGCCATCATCGGCGGCCTGGTCGCAAGCCAGCTGCTGACCTTGCTGACCACGCCGGTGGTCTATGTGGCGCTGGACCGCTGGCGCCGCCGCGGCCCCGGCGAAAGCGCGCTCGCGCGCCAGCCCGAACACGACAAGCGTTACGATAATGACGATAGCGGGCCGGGTCATGCCAGCCCCGCGCCGCAGACACCATGAAAACAAGCCGCCCCCGCCTATCTGCCCATCTGCCTGCTGCGTCGACCCTGGCCGCAGCCCTGATGCTGTCCAGCCTGCTGGTCGCCTGCAGCACCGGCCCGCTGCATGATCGTCCGGCAGCCACGGCAACGCCGATTCCCGATCATTTCAAGGAAGCCGAAGGCTGGTCTGCCGCGCAGCCGTCTGATGCCTTGCAGCGCGATGCGTGGTGGCAGGCCTTCGGCGATCCGACGCTCGACAAGCTGGCCTCTGGTGTCGCCGTCTCGAACCAGAACATCGCCGCCGCCGTCGCCAGCTATGCGCAGGCACGCGCGCTGGTCGGCCAGCAGCGCGCCGGACTGTTCCCGTCGGTTTCGCTGTCGGGACAGGTCAACCGCAGCAATGGCAAGACGTCACAGCGCGATGTGCAGTTCAGCCTCGGTGGCAGCTGGGAGCCGGATGTCTGGGGCCGCCTGCAGCGCGCGGTCGACAGCGCGTCCGCCTTCGCCGAGGCCAGCGCGGGTGACCTGGCGACCGCGACGCTGTCGGCGCAAGGCGAACTGGTGAGCAACTACCTGCTGCTGCGGCAGACGGATGAACAGCGCCGCCTGCTCGACAATGCGATCCGCGATTACCAGCGCGTGCTGGAGATCACGACCAACCGCTACAACGCCGGTGTCGCGCCGAAGACCGATGTGTTGCAGGCGCAAACCCAGCTCGCCAATGCGCAGTCCGAGGCCGAAGGCCTGCAGCGCACGCGCGCGCAACTCGAGCATGCCATCGCCGTGCTGGTGGGCGAGCAGCCCGCCAATTTCTCGCTGGCGGCGGGCAACTGGAAGGCGACCGTGCCGCGCGTGCCGCTGATACTGCCGTCGGAGTTGCTGCAGCGACGCCCTGACATCGCGGCCGCCGAACGCCGCGTGAAGGCAGCGAACGAACAGATCGGCATCCAGCGATCGGCCTACTTCCCGACCATCACGCTGGGCGCCAGCGAAGGGGTGGCCGCCACCAGCATCGCGGCTTTATCGTCGAATCCGGTCACGCTGTGGTCGATCGGCGTGGCGATGACGCAATCGATCTTCAATGCCGGGCTGGTGAAAAACCGCATCGCCGGCGCCGAAGCGGCCTACGACGTGACGGTCGCGCAATACCGGCAGACGGTGCTGTCCGCCTTCCAGGCCGTCGAGGACCAACTGGCCGCGACACGCGTGCTGGCGCAGCAAGAGGTATTCCTTGCGCAGGCCTCAAGCTCGGCCGATGCCGCCGAACAGCAGGTGCTGAATCGCTACCGCGCCGGACAGGTGAGCTTTCTCGAAGTGGTGACGGCGCAAACGACGGCACTCAATGCGCGCCGCGCGCTGGTGCAACAGCAAGGCAACCGGCAAGTCGCGAGCGTGGCGCTGATACAAGCATTGGGCGGCGGATGGGACGGGATCAGGCCGGCGCAGTGACACTGCGGCGGGCTTTATTGACAGCCGAGACGACTGGTACAGGTCCAGAAGCCGCACTCGGTCCCGAGGTCTTGCGGCTTCTTGCCTTCAGGGGCGCAGCGCTGCTGCTGTTGCTTCCACGCCTTGCCCGAAAAATCGAAGGCGCTGTACGTGTAGCTGACGCTGCCATCGGGCCGCGGCTTGCCCGCCGCGCAGCCGGTCAACATCACCAGCACTGCGACGCCTGTGGCAAGCCGTTTCATCAATCCCCGTGTGGACTCATGCGCCGTAACGGCGTTTGACCATCAGCAAGGCAACCACGCTGACCACCGACATCAGCGACAGGTAGTAGCCGACATACTGCAGGCCGTAATTGGTCGCCAGCCAGGTGGCCGCATACGGCGCCAGCGAAGCGCCGAGGATGCCACCCAGGTTGAAGGCCAGCGACGAGCCGGTGTAGCGGATCTCGGCCGGGAACAGGCTCGATGCCAGGCCGCCCAGCGGTCCGAAGCACATGCCCATCAGCGCCATGCCGAGCGACAGCGCGAGCACCACGATCGCCGGGCTGCCCGAGCCCAGCATGCCGCCTAAGAAGAACCCGTAGATCACGATGCCGATCGAGCCCAGCAACAGGCCGGCGGTACGGCCGTGCTTGTCCGACAGGATGGCCGACACCGGAATGAACGC
>JBDKLN010000045.1:0-25177 GCA_039806045.1 Pseudomonadota bacterium | reverse complement strand
GGACGAGATCCTGCCGCTGGAAATCGCCGGCAAGAAGGGCAGCATCGTGTTCGACAGCGATGAATACATCAAGGCCGGCACCACCCTCGAATCGCTGGCAGGCTTACGCCCCGCATTCTCGAAGGAAGGCACGGTCACCGCCGGCAATGCGTCGGGCATCAATGACGGCGCCGCTGCGGTGATGATGATGACCGCGAAGAAGGCGAAGGAGCTGGGCCTGAAGCCGCTGGCAAGAATCGCCGGCTATGCATCAGCCGGCCTCGACCCGACCATCATGGGCATGGGCCCGGTGCCTGCCAGCCAGCGCTGCCTGCAGAAAGCCGGCTGGACCCACAAGGACCTCGACCTGATGGAGATCAATGAAGCCTTCGCGGCACAGGCGATCGCCGTCAACAAGGAAATGGGCTGGGATACGTCAAAGATCAACGTCAACGGCGGCGCGATTGCAATCGGCCACCCGATTGGTGCCTCCGGTTGCCGCATCCTGGTCACCCTGATCCACGAAATGATTCGTCGCGATGCGAAGAAGGGCCTCGCAAGCTTGTGCATCGGCGGCGGCATGGGCGTTGCCCTCGCCATCGAGCGCTGACCCGCGTTCGCACCGACTGAAAACATCCACAATCAATCAAGGAGCAAACATGAGCAGAGTCACACTGGTTACCGGCGGCATGGGCGGCCTGGGCGAGGCGATTTGCATCAAGATGGCCAACATGGGTTATGACGTGGCGACCACCTACTCGCCGGGCAATACCAAAGTCGATGCCTGGCTGGCAGAGATGAAGGACAAAGGCTACAACTTCCGCGCCTACGCGTGCGACGTGGCCGACTTCGCATCGGCGCAAGAGTGCATCGCCCAGATCACGAAGGACATGGGCCCGATCGACGTACTGGTCAATAACGCCGGCATCACGCGCGACATGACCTTCAAGAAGATGGACAAGGTGAATTGGGATGCGGTCATGAAGACCAACCTCGACTCCGTGTTCAACATGACCAAGCCTGTCACCGACGGCATGATGGAGCGTGGCTGGGGCCGCATCGTCAACATCTCGTCCGTCAACGGCCAGAAAGGCGCATTCGGCCAGACCAACTACTCGGCCGCCAAGGCCGGCATGCACGGCTTCACGAAGGCGCTGGCGCTGGAAGTGGCGAAGAAAGGCGTGACCGTCAACACCATCTCGCCGGGCTACATCGGCACCAAGATGGTCACTGCGATCCCGCAGGAAGTGCTGGACTCGAAGATCATCCCGCAGATCCCGATGGGCCGGCTGGGAAAGCCGGAAGAAGTGGCGGGCCTGGTTGCCTACCTCGCCTCCGATGAAGCCGCCTTCCTGACCGGCGCCAACATCGCGATCAACGGCGGCCAGCACATGCAGTAAGGCTGCGACCTCCCCGGCGCGACCGGCCTGGCAGGTTGCCCGGGGGTGTCAAATCAGCGATAATCCGGCTCGCGTTGTCGGCCGCATGGCAGCAACGTCTGGCCTCGGTGGTGAAATTGGTAGACGCGCCGGACTCAAAATCCGGTTCCGAAAGGAGTGTCGGTTCGATTCCGACCCGAGGCACCAACCAGAACCCGCAATTGTAAAAAAGCTCCCTTCGGGAGCTTTTCTATTGGCGCGCTTGTATTTGCGCTCGGTGGCGCATCAGCCCTGCTTCGATGCGCCTTGTGCAGGATCGCCTTCGGCGGCAGGTTCGGCCGTAGCGTCGGGCGCACCCTCCGGTGCAGGTAAGGCCGCTGCCTCGCCTTCGGCAGCGGCTGCGTCGGGACCGGCATCCGAAGCCGCTTCTGTTGCCGCACCATCGGCCACCGCATCACCACTTTGTACTGCACCCTCTGCCACGCCGGCAGCGGCCTCGCCGGCGGTTGCAGCGTCCGCGGGAGCCTCAGCCGACTTGCCCTCCTTCGCTTCCGGCCGGTCCTTCTTTGCCGGCTTGGGCACGCGATTCTGTGCAGCCATCATGATCGTCGCCAGCATGCCCAGGAAGCCCAGCATGATCATCAGCGACATCGGCACGAAGGTCACCAGCGCGAGATACCCGACCACGATCACGATAGACAGCGGCAGCAGCGCCATCTCGGCAACGAACACGAACGGGGTAATGAAAGCGCACATCAGCATGATCCAGCTGATCCACTGTGCAGTGAAGTCCGGTTGCAGCAGCGTGTGCACGCCATAGGCAATGAACAACAGGCCGATCGGGAATCGTACCCACCAGTGGCCCCAGAAGTGGCTGCTGGCGACGCGCGCCGCGCTCCAGTAACGATATTTTTCTTCGATCGCGGCCTCGGTCCATTCCCAGCGTTTCGGGCGCAGCAAATCGATCGCGGTCGACATGAACCAGAACAGCAGGCCATAGACCCAGACCACCACCGGCAGGATCCAGCCACCCTCGCCCCAGCCATCACTGAACGCGTACTGGGTCTGGACGGCCGCCGGGATGCCGAGCGACACGATGCTGGGAATAGTGGCGTTGGCGACGCGTTCCTCGATACTGACCGGGATCCACTCGCCGTTCACGCCTGGTTCTTTTTTCATGCGGTACTACCGTTTTTCTGATTGCGTTGAAGGTATTTCCTGATGGCGACCGTAATTGCCGCGGCGGCCACGCACAATACCAGCAAGGCACCGGGCAGCGTCAGCAGCAAGGTCAGCCATCGTACCAGCGCCGACAGCAATACACCCACGGTCACGACAGCCGCCCACAGCAAAGGCTGACGCCAGCTCCAGAGATTGACCAGCGCCAGCAGCAGCATCGCGACCAGCCAGCCGCCCGACACCTGCATCCGGTTGACCACCAGGACCCAGTACAGGCCGGCGATCATCACGATCGCCAAGGGAATGCCTACCAGCGGATGTGAAGGCCATTGCCATTCTTTGACGACAGGCACCGAGGTGATCGGCTTGGGCAGCGGCGGTTCGAACAAGCGGCTGTCTCTGCGCCAGCGGCGCTGGTTGCCGCGCGCAATGCGCGCCTGCGCCAGCAAGACCACGAGGATGGCGCTGCCAAGCAGCATCACCATGTCGGGCCAGCTGCCGGCCAGGCCGCTGAACCAGCCCAAGGCGGCAAGCACGGACAGCCCGAATGGCCAACGCAGGCGACGCAGCCACCGGCGACGCCGTGCGTCCGATTCGTCTTGCCAAGCCATGTCGATGCCGCGATGTTGCTTCATCCTTGCCTTGAGAAGTGGCGCATGCGAGCTGCGCTTCCACGCCGGCACGGGCTGAATCTTTGTCGGGATCATGCGTTGCCGGGAATGCTGCTTATTTTAGCAGCGATGACGTGTTGTAAAAGAATCTGCCTTCAGGTCATGCCCCGGTGCCGCCTTCGCGGGATGGCAAATCGAATGACATATTTCGGTTTTAAATGACAATTTTTGTCAACATCGAACCGATCTTGAAACGCAACGAACGGCATATTGAATATCGGACTTACTCACTTCGCGACAGCGGGTCGACTACCGCTGATATGTATCAAACCCAGCCTAGGCTTTGCACTTTCGCGGAAAGTCCGTTCGATGTTAGTGAGGACTGATTAGCGTTCTGTCGCGTATCGACGCTAGACGAACACAACCAGCATCCTGCTATTGTTTGGCATGCGGCTTGCCATGGATGGTGGATCCACCGCAACGGTGGCGTGAATTGATGCATCCACCGGGAGTCCCCATGACAATCAAGCACACCATTCCCCTTCGCCGACCGTTCGCGATCGACATTACCCGCGCCGCTCGCGCCGGTTCTGACGTCCGTGCGTATCGCGCCATCGCGACTGCAACGCGCCCTCAGGGCTTTACTCTGATCGAACTGATGATCGTGATTTCAATCATTGGCATTCTGGCGGCAATCGCGATTCCGGCGTATCAGGACTACACAGCGCGCGCCCGAGTCACCGAGGGTCCCAATCTTGCGGCGCCGGCCTTTACGGCGCTTGGCATTGCGTGCAGCGATGGCACGCTCACGGAACGTGCTGCCAACCTGACCCATGACGACCTGGGCCTGCCGGCCGCGAACACGATTACGGGGCGCAGCATTACCTCGGTAACGGCAGCTGGCGTCAGTGCAACGACGGCGCGCATCACCATCGCCTATAACAGCACCATCCCCGGCGTGAACACGGGCGACGCCATCGTCTATACCGGTACCTGCGCGCCGGGCAGTGGCATGACCTGGCAGATCGATGCCGCACAGTCATCGCTGCCGGCACGCCTGCGCCCGAAGACCTGATGCGCGCAGCGTAATGAAGAAGGGAGCCTCACGGCTCCCTTTTGCTTACTGCCAGCGAGTGGAGTCGCTTACAGCATCGCCTTCAGCAGGCGCCCCATCTCGGACGGATTGCGCGTGACCTTGATGCCGCAGGCATCCATGATCTCGAGCTTCGCGTTCGCGGTATCGGCACCACCGGAAATCAGCGCGCCGGCGTGGCCCATGCGCTTGCCCGGAGGCGCGGTGACGCCCGCGATAAAGCCCACCACAGGCTTCTTCATGTTGTCCTTGATCCAGTACGAAGCATTGGCTTCGTCCGGTCCGCCGATTTCGCCGATCATGATCACCGCATCGGTATCCGGATCGTCGTTGAAGGCCTTCATCACATCGATGTGCTTCAGACCGTTGATCGGGTCGCCACCAATGCCGACTGCCGACGACTGGCCAAGGCCGAGTGCGGTCAGCTGGCCGACAGCTTCATAGGTCAGCGTGCCCGAACGGGACACGACGCCGATGCGGCCCTTCTTGTGGATGTGGCCCGGCATGATGCCGATCTTGATTTCTTCCGGCGTGATCAGGCCGGGGCAGTTCGGCCCCAGCAGCAGGGTCTTGCTGCCCGCCTTCTTCATCTTGTCCTTCAGCGCGAGCATGTCGCGTACCGGGATGCCTTCGGTGATGCAAATGGCCAGATCCAGCTCGGCTTCGACGGCTTCCCAAATCGCGGCCGCAGCACCGGCCGGCGGCACGTAGATGACGGACACGGTGGCGCCGGTCGCTTGTTTCGCTTCACGGACGTTGGCGTAGATCGGGATGCCCTCGAAATCTTCGCCGGCTTTCTTTGGGTTCACGCCGGCGACGAAGCAGTTCTTGCCGTTCGCATAGTCGCGGCAACCGCGCGTGTGGAACTGGCCGGTCTTGCCGGTGATGCCCTGCGTGATGACTTTGGTGTCTTTGTTGATCAGGATGGACATGTATTTTCTTCCTGGTGATTGTTTGCGGTTCGCTGTTATCTGGGTGTGTGCTATGCGGCTTAATTGCCGTTCGCAGCAGCGACCACTTTCTGCGCCGCTTCTTCCATGGTGTCAGCCGAGATGATGGGCAGGCCGGAGTCGGCCAGCATCTTCTTGCCGATGTCCTCGTTGGTGCCCTTCATGCGCACCACCAGTGGCACGCCCAGCTTGACGGCGCGCGACGCTGTGATCACACCTTCGGCGATCACGTCGCAGCGCATGATGCCGCCGAAGATGTTGACCAGGATGGCCTTCAGGTGCGGGTTCTTCAGCATGATCTTGAAGGCTTCGGTCACTTTCTCGGCCGTGGCGCCACCGCCGACGTCGAGGAAGTTGGCCGGTTCGCCGTCGAACAGCTTGATGGTGTCCATGGTCGCCATCGCGAGGCCGGCGCCGTTCACCAGGCAACCAATGTTACCGTCGAGGGAAATGTAGGCCAGGTCGAATTTCGAGGCTTCGATCTCGGCCGGATCTTCTTCATCGAGGTCACGGTAAGCCATGATCTCCGGCTGGCGGAACAGCGCGTTGGCATCGAAGTTGAATTTCGCGTCCAGTGCGATCACCTTGCCGTCACCGGTCAGGATCAGCGGGTTGATCTCGGCCAGCGATGCATCGGTTTCCCAGTAGGCCTGGTACAGGCCCTGCAGCTGCTTGCGCGCGTCGGCGATGGAGCCGGCCGGCACGCCGATCTTGGCGGCGATATCATCGGCTTCGGCATCTTTCAGACCGGTGGCCGGGTCGATCTCGACCTTGTGGATTTTTTCCGGATGCGATGCGGCGACTTCTTCGATGTCCATACCGCCTTCGCTCGACGCCATCAGCACGACGCGCTGCGAGACGCGGTCGGTGACCATCGATACATACAGTTCTTTTTTGATGTCCGCGCCTTCTTCGATCAGCAGGCGGCGCACTTTCTGGCCTTCCGGGCCGGTCTGGTGCGTGACGAGTTGCATGCCCATGATCTGGTTGGCGTATTCCTTGACCTGCTCGAGCGACTTGGCGACTTTCACGCCGCCACCCTTGCCACGACCACCGGCATGGATCTGTGCCTTGACGACCCAGACCGGGCCGCCAAGCTGTTCGGCGGCCTTGACGGCTTCGTCAACGCTCATGCACGGAATGCCGCGCGGAACGGTAACGCCGTACTTCCTCAGGATTTCTTTTCCCTGGTACTCATGGATTTTCATGCAAACTTCCCCCTCAAGGCGCGTGTTGTATGTGCTGGTTGATCAGGACTGGGTCACGGGCTTGATGACCCAGCGTGGGTAATATTTTTCGACCGCCGGTCCGTCGCGGCGCAACGAATGGCAACGGTCCAGCTGGAAAGGCGGATGGGCGCCGGTATCATCGACGACGCCGTCACGTGTCGGCAGCACGTCGCCGGCAAAGGCCTGGATGGTGGCCGTCGGCAGCAGTCCGGCCAGCTCGGTCAGGTGCGTGCAACCTTCGATGCCGGCCAGGCGTTCCTTCACGGCGAGCCGGAAACCCTTCATCAGGTTCAGGCCGACCAGTTTCTTGTACGCGGGACCGATGGCTTCGCAATAACCACGGTAAGGCACGGCATCTGACACGGCGATCGCGTCGACGATAGTGAATTGGGTATCGACCGTGATGCGCAGCCACAGGTCATGGATGGGATCGCCGGCGGCGCGCGGGCCGGAAGCAATCTCGACCAGGCGATCCTTGACATCGGTGATGCGGGCATCGACATCCCACAGGCCATCATCGCGCTCAAACGCCTGTGCGACGATGCTGCGGGTATGCCGCGGCGCACGAGAGGTTGTCGGGGATGGCAAGGGCATTATGCGATGGGCGCGGGCAACCGGAATCGGCATGCGCTCAATATAGTTGTGCAGCCTGTCGCAGTTTCTACGACTGGTGCCGCTCCTGCGGCGCTGCAAAGCTGCGGCAGTTTAACACGCCTCTTTGGCGCGTCGCATCACGGCTTTGATCGCCTCGTGCGAAAACCCTCGCTGTTGCAGAAATCGCATCTGTTTGGCCGCTTCGGCAGCGTCGGCCGCCGGTGCCCGGAACTTCTTTTGCCAGACCTGCCATGCACGTTCGCCCTCACCGGCTGACAGCTCGTCGCGCAAGCCGGCAACAGCGGCGTCGCCGACCCCGTGCCGCTGCAACTCGGCCAGGATGCGCGAGCTGCCGAACCGTGCCGCGCGCCGATTCACCAGCGATTCGGCAAAACGCTCGTCAGACAGGAAATTGTTGGCCTTCAGCCAATCCAGCACGGCCTCGACATCGTCCCCCTCTTCCGCATGGCGTGCCAGTTTTTGCGCCAGTTCCTGTCGACTGTGTTCGCGCGCAGACAGGTAGCGCAGCGCGCGGGCTTTCAGGCTGGGCTTTTGGGCAGGCATGGTTGAAAGGCGTGGACCAGAGGGCGCAAAAACGGACTTAGAAACGGACTTAGAGGCGAACTTAGAGGCGAACTTAGAGGCGGACGTAAAAGCGGGCGAAAAAACAGAAAGGCGGCAGGCAGGGCCAACCTCCCCACCCACCGCCATGGCAACCCAGTGATTGCTGCAGGCTTATTCTTCAGCGGCAGCGGCGGCCGATGCCTTGGACTTCTTCGCCGGTGCTGCGTCCGCAGCAGTTGCAGCCGCGGTTGCAGCAGCCTTTGCAGGCAGCGGCGGCAGCAGCGGCACGCCGAGATGGGCACGGACCTTGTTCTCGATTTCGTGGGCCATTTCCGGACGCTCTTTCAGGAAGATGCGCGCATTGTCCTTGCCCTGGCCGACGCGCTCGCCGTTGTAGCTGTACCAGGCGCCCGATTTCTCGACGACCTTGGCTTCCACGCCGAGGTCGAGGATCTCGCCTTCGCGCGAGGTGCCTTCTCCGTACAGGATGTCGAAGTGCGCTTCCTTGAACGGCGGCGCGACCTTGTTCTTGACCACCTTGACGCGGGTCTCGTTGCCGATCACTTCGTCACCGGACTTGATCGAGCCGGTACGGCGAATGTCCATGCGCACCGAAGCGTAGAATTTCAGCGCATTGCCGCCGGTCGTGGTCTCAGGGTTGCCGAACATGACGCCGATCTTCATGCGGATCTGGTTAATGAAGATCACCATCGTATTGGTGCGGCTGATCGAACCGGTCAGCTTGCGCAGCGCCTGCGACATCAGTCGCGCCTGCAGGCCGGGCAGCGAATCACCCATGTCGCCTTCGATTTCGGCGCGCGGCGTCAGCGCGGCGACCGAGTCGATGACCAGCAGGTCGACGGCGCCCGAGCGCACCAGCGCATCGGTGATTTCCAGCGCCTGCTCACCGGTGTCGGGCTGCGAGATCAGCAGGTCTTCCAGGTTCACGCCCAGCTTTTGCGCGTACACGGTGTCGAGTGCGTGCTCGGCATCGATGAAGGCGCAGGTGCCGCCCATCTTCTGCATCTCGGCGATCACTTGCAAGGTCATGGTGGTCTTGCCCGACGACTCAGGACCATAGATTTCGATCACGCGGCCGCGCGGCAGGCCGCCGACGCCCAGCGCCACGTCCAGGCCCAGCGAACCGGTCGACACAACCTGCACTTCCTCGGCGACGGCGCCATCCATGCGCATGACCGACCCCTTGCCGAACTGCTTTTCGATCTGCGCCAGTGCGGCGCTCAGGGCCTTGGCCTTCTCGGAATTCGCGACTTTTTTGTCGTCCATGCGGGTCTCTCGTAGCGGGGAAGTGAATTGAAACAGTACTGTATAAAAATCCAGTAAAACCTGCAAGCGGATTTTATTCGGCCGGACAGCCGCCGATGGGATTGCCATTCCCGCAATTTTCACCAAAACCCCTGAAAATGCTTGTAGTTGCTGGCAGGATGCAAACCCAATAGACTGCGGGTGTGGGTCGGGAAACAAGCTCTGGCGCAAGCGCGAGGCTGAACCGACCGCGATTGCCGGGACTTTTCAATCAATTACTAATCGGCCCCGAAAGGCCGGCCCCGCGCACCCACCGTTCAATGCCTCGACGAACCAACCTGAAGCCGCTTCCCGAATGCGTATCCTGCTCGCCGAAGACGATAGTGTGCTGGCCGACGGCCTGACCCGCTCACTGCGCCAGTCCGGCTATGTGACAGACTGCGTCACCAATGGCCAGGAGGCTGACAGCGCGCTATCGACACAGGACTTCGACCTGCTGATCCTCGACCTCGACCTGCCAAAGATGCCGGGGCTGGAAGTGCTGCGCCGCCTGCGCTCGCGCGACTCGCGGGTGCCGGTATTGATCCTCACCGCCAATGACTCAGTCGAGCAGCGCGTGAAAGGACTCGACCTCGGCGCCGACGATTACATGGCCAAGCCATTTGCGTTGTCCGAGCTTGAAGCCCGGGTGCGTGCGCTGACCCGGCGGGGTGCCGGCGGCGGCCCGACCGTGATCCGCCACGGCCCGCTGTCGTTCGACCAGGTCGGCCGCATCGCCTACCTGAACGACCACATGATCGACCTGTCCGCGCGCGAACTCGGCCTGCTGGAAGTTCTGTTGAAGCGCAGCGGCCGACTGGTGTCCAAGGAACAGCTGGTAGACCACCTGTGCGAATGGGGCGAAGAGGTCAGCAACAACGCCATCGAGGTTTATGTGCACCGGCTGCGCAAGAAGATCGAGAGCAGCGGCGTTCGCATCGCGACCGTGCGCGGCCTCGGCTATTGCCTCGAGAAGTTCGCGGCGACAGCGCCAGCGGCTGACGCCGGCGCCGCCTGAGGCCTGCCGTGCGCGCTGACAGCGAAGGCGGCCTGCCTGCATCGTCTGCTTCCCCCCCGCCGTTTTCGTCGCCCGCGACGGCCGACGGCAGGGAGCTGCGCATCCAAAATTCGCTGTTCGGCGAGATTCTCGACTGGATGCTGATGCCGCTGCTGCTGCTGTGGCCGCTGTCGATCGGTGTCACCTACCTGATCGCGAAATCGATCGCCAATGAACCTTTCGACCGCGCGCTGGAAGACCGTGTGACTGTGCTTGCGCAGCAGGTGAAGGAAGTCAATGGCGAAGTCAGCGCGCACCTGCCCTATTCGGCGCGCGACATCCTGCGCGCCGATGACATCGACAATGTCTACTTCCAGGTCAGCGGGCCGCAGCGCGAATTAGTGGCCGGCGACAGCGATATCCCGCTGCCCGAAGAAGAAGAGAAGCCCATCGCTTGGTCAGTGATGCTGCGCGACGGCGCCATGCGCAATGCCGAAGTGCGTATCGCCTATACCTACGTGAACTTGCAAGCGACGCGCACCAGCGGGCTGCGGCCTGACGAAAAGCGCTATGCGCTGGTACAGGTCGCCGAGACATTGGAGAAACGACGCGAACTGGCGAACCAGATCATCAAGGGCGTGATACTGCCTGAGTTCATTATCTTGCCGATTGCGATAACGCTGTTGTGGTTTGCGCTGTCGCGCGGACTGTCGCCACTGACCACGCTGCAAGAAAGCATTCGTTCCCGGCGGCCTGACGACTTGTCGCCGATCGACTCACGCGCAGTGCCGGAAGAGATCTCGCCATTGGTGCGCTCACTGAATGACATGCTGGGCCGCCTGTCGCAAAGTATCGCGTCGCAAAAGCGCTTCATCGCCGACGCAGCGCACCAGATGAAGACGCCACTGGCCGGCATGCGCATGCAATCGGAACTGGCGATGCGGCAGGACAGCCGTGACGAGATACAACGCTCGCTGGAACAACTCGCCAAGAGCTCGGGATCGGCCACGCGGCTGGTGAACCAGCTGCTGGCGCTGGCACGCGCAGAGAATGATGCACCACAAGCCACGCCGCTGCAGCGACTGGAACTCGGGTCGCTGGCGCGCGCGGTGGTGAGCGACTGGTTTGCGGCAGCGCAGGCCAGGCGCATTGACCTCGGCTTCGAGAGCGACGACCATGCCTTGCCCGTGCACGGCAATGCGACCATGCTGCGCGAGATGCTGTCCAACCTGATCGACAATGCGCTGCGCTACACGCAAGCCGGCGGCAGCGTCACTGTGCGCGTGCGCCCCGACGACGAGCGCGCGCTGGCCATCCTCGAAGTCGAAGACAACGGCCCCGGCATCGCGCCATCCGAACGTGTGCAGGTATTCGAGCGCTTCTACCGGATCCTCGGCAGCGACGTCGAAGGCAGTGGCCTCGGGCTGGCCATCGTGCGCGAGATCGCGCAGCGGCATGGCGCCGAGGTCGACATCTTCCACAATCCGCGCGCGACGGATCCCCGCAACCCGGGCAGCCTGTTCCGCATCAGCCTGCCGCTTGCGCGCGACGAGGCCCCCCGATGACGCCAGACAAACTCGGCACGCTCAACCGCCGCCCGTCCGCACACGATCGGGCTACGGCAACACGCTACTGGCGGCGCGTGCGCCTGCTGACCGGTGCGCTACTGATCGTCTGGGCATTGGCCAGCTTCGGCTTCGTGTTCTACGCGCGTGAATTGTCGGCAGTGCAGCTGCTGGGTGCCCCTCTGCCGTTCTATATGGCAGCCCAGGGAACGATGATGATCTATCTCGCCATCATCGGCGCTTACGCGTATGCGATGAAAAAGCTCGATGCGCTGTCGGGCAGGGCCGGAAGCGACGACGATGGCGAATGACACCTTCCCACGCCAGCTGACGCGCTATTTCGGCCTTTACTCGCTGGGATTCGGCGCACTGCTGGTCACGCTTGGGATACTCGAGCATGAAGGCTTCCCGCGCTTCTGGCTCGGCTACCTGTTCCTGTTCGCGACCATCGTCGTGTATGCCTTCATCGGGGTGTTCAGCCGCACCTCCGACATCACCGAGTATTACGTGGCCGGCCGCCGCGTGCCGGCGCTGTTCAATGGCATGGCAACAGCCGCCGACTGGATCTCGACGGCAAGCTTCATCGGTCTGGCCGGTGGCCTGTACTTGCAGGGCTTCGACGGCCTCGCGTACATCATGGGATGGACCGGCGGCTATTGCCTGGTGGCGCTGCTGATTGCGCCGTACCTGCGCAAGTTCGCGCAATACACGGTGCCCGATTTTCTCGCCGGCCGCTATGCCGGCCCTTACGGCGACCTGGTGCGTTTGCTGGCGGTAGTGGCGACCCTGATCATTTCGTTTACCTATGTGGTCGCGCAAATTTATGGCGTTGGCCTGATCACGTCGCGCTTTACCGGCATCGATTTTTCGGTCGGCATCTTCCTCGGCCTTGCCAGCATCCTGGTCTGTTCCTTCCTCGGCGGCATGCGCGCGATCACCTGGACCCAGATCGCGCAATACATCATCATTATCGTCGCGTTCATGATCCCGGTGTCATGGCTGTCGATCAAGCAGACCGGATCGCCGGTACCACAGCTGGCCTATGGCTCCGCGGTAGAAAAGCTGACGCGACAAGAGAAGGCGCTGGCTGCGCATGAAAGCGAGCAGCAGGTGCGCGACCTCTACCTGCGCCGCGCAGCGACGCTGGAAAACAAAATTAATGCCTTGCCACGTTCATGGGATGCCGGTCGCGAGGAAGCGCGGCGCCGGCTGCAAGACCTTCAGACCAGCAATTCTTCACTGATCGATATCAAGGCAGCCAATCGCGCACTGGCCGACTACCCGAAGAGCCCGGAAGAAGCGCGCCGCGTCTGGCAGCGCCAGCGCGAGTACGACCTCGAACGCGCGCAGCCGGCGCAGCCGCATACCCAGCCCTTCCCCGGCGAAGACAAGGCGGGCTCGGACATCAAGCGCAACAACTTCATGGCGCTGGTATTCTGCCTGATGCTGGGCACGGCAGCGCTGCCGCACATTCTGGTGCGCTCTTACACGACGCGCTCGGTGCCACAGGCACGCATGTCGGTATTCTGGGCGCTGTTCTTCATCATGCTGCTGTACACGGCGCTGCCGGCGTTGGCGGTGATGGTGAAATACGAGATCTACACGACGCTGGTCGGCGCCGATTTCGGGCACTTGCCGTCCTGGGTCAGTTACTGGGCCAACATCGATCGTGCGAAGCCGATGATCAGCATCACCGACGTCAATGCCGATGGGCTGGTGCAACTGGCCGAGATCGCGATCGATGGCGACATGATCGTGCTGGCGACGCCGGAGATCGCCGGCCTGCCCTACGTGATTTCGGCATTGATTGCAGCCGGCGCACTGGCGGCGGCACTGTCGACCGCCGACGGGCTGCTGCTGACGATCTCGAGCGCGCTGTCGCACGACACCTATTTCAAGATGATGAACCCGTTCGCATCCAGTCAGCGCCAGGTCACGATTTCAAAATTATTACTGCTGGTGGTCGCGCTGCTGGCCGCGTATACCGCGTCGTTCCGCTCGGGCGACATTCTGTCGATGGTCAGCGCCGCGTTCTCGCTGGCTGCGTCCACTTTGTTCCCTGCACTGGTTTTGGGCATTTTCTGGAAGCGAGCGAACCAACAGGGCGCAATCGTCGGCATGCTGACCGGCTTCTTCGTTTGCCTCATCTATTTGGTGCAGACCAGTCCGGCGCTGGGCGGCGGCGCCGGCAACCAATGGTTCCACATCGCACCTGTATCGGCCGGCGTATTCGGCGTACCGGCCGGATTTTTCGCCATGATCGTCGTGACTTTGCTCACGCCTGCGCCCGACCCGGAAATCAGCGCCCTGGTCGAGGACCTGCGCCTGCCGTAAAGCGTCCCTGCGTCCGACTTAGCCGGGTGCCAGCGATGGCGCTGGCATATTTCTTGATAGTTGCCATCCCTGCCAAGATGAATAACACAGGGGTGCAGCAAGCATGGCTGGCTTTTTCAACGAGATGTACGCGGACGCCAGCGGGCAGGTCCGTCCCCATTACCGGGAATTTGAGAGCTGGCTAGCCCACCAGCCGCCGGACATCGTTGAACGCAAACGGGTCGAAGCCGACCTGGTGTTCCGGCGCGTCGGCATCACCTTCGCGGTCTATGGCAGTGATGCCGGCACCGAGCGCCTGATCCCGTTCGACATCATCCCGCGCATCATCCCGGCGTCCGAGTGGGCGCAGCTGCAGAAAGGGCTGAAGCAGCGCGTGCAGGCGCTGAACCTGTTCATCCATGACATCTACCATGCGCAGCACATCGTGAAGGCAGGGATCATCCCGCCCGAACAGGTGTTCAACAATGCGCAGTACCGGCCCGAGATGCAGGACGTGGCGGTCGCCTCTGATATCTATGCGCACATCGCCGGCGTCGACATCGTGCGTGCCGGCGAGGGTGAGTTCTACGTCCTCGAGGACAACCTGCGCGTGCCTTCCGGCGTGTCCTACATGCTGGAAGACCGCAAGATGATGATGCGCCTGTTCCCCGAACTGTTCGCACGCCACAAAGTGGCGCCGGTCGCGCACTACCCCGACCTGCTGCTGGACATGTTGCGCTCGGTCGCGCCCGATGGCGTCGACGATCCGACCGTGGTCGTGATGACACCGGGCATGTACAACTCAGCCTATTTCGAGCATGCATTCCTCGCTCAGCAGATGGGCGTGGAGCTGGTCGAGGGCAAGGACCTGTTCGTTGACGAAGGCTATGTGTACATGCGCACCACGCATGGCCCGCAGCGCGTGGACGTCATCTATCGCCGCATCGACGATGACTTCCTCGATCCGCTGGCTTTTCGTCCCGATTCCTCGCTCGGCGTGCCGGGCCTGCTGTCGGCCTATCACGGCGGCCGAGTGACGCTGGCGAATGCGGTCGGGACCGGCGTGGCGGATGACAAATCCATCTACCCGTATGTGCCGGACATGATCCGCTTCTATTTATCGGAAGAGCCGATCCTGAACAATGTGCCGACTTACCAGTGCCGGAAGAAAGAAGACCTGCAGTACACGCTCGACCACCTGCCCGAGCTGGTGGTGAAGGAAGTGCATGGTGCGGGCGGCTACGGCATGCTGGTCGGTCCTGCTTCGACGAAGGCCGAGATCGATGACTTCCGTCAGCGCGTGATCGCCAGGCCGGAAGGCTATATCGCACAGCCGACGCTGGCGCTGTCAGCCTGCCCGACCTATGTGGAGGCCGGCATCGCGCCACGCCACATCGACCTGCGTCCGTTCGTCCTGTCGGGCAAGACGGTCAGCATGGTGCCGGGCGGCCTGACCCGCGTCGCGTTGAAGGAAGGCTCGCTGGTGGTGAATTCGTCGCAAGGCGGCGGCACCAAGGACACCTGGGTTCTGGAAAAGTAAATGAAGGGAGCTTCCATGCTGAGTCGCACTGCAGATCATTTGTACTGGATGGCACGTTACACCGAACGGGCGGAGAATACGGCACGCATGCTGGACGTGAACATCCAGACCCAGCTACTGCCACAATCTGCGGAAGCCGCCGAACAAGGCTGGCGCGCCGTGCTCGGCATCTCCGAGCTGCAACCGGCTTTCGATGCGCAATACGGCATGCTGACCCGCAAGGATGTGCTGGACTTCATGGTGCGCGACCCGCACAACCCGTCGTCGATTGCCTCCTGCCTGACCAGTGCGCGCGAGAACGCGCGCGCGGTGCGCGGCACGCTGACGACCGAGGTGTGGGAAACCCAGAACACCACCTGGCTGGACATGAACCACCTGCTGAAGGATGGTGTGCTTGAGCGCGACCCGAGCGAATTCTTCGAGTGGGTCAAGCACCGCTCGCACCTGTCGCGCGGCGTCACGATCGGCACCATGCTGAAGGACGAGTCGTTCTACTTCATCCGGCTCGGCACCTTCCTCGAGCGTGCAGACAATACGGCGCGCCTGCTCGACGTGAAATTCCATGGCGCCGACCGCGAGTTGCTGACGGCAACAGAGATGGATTATTACCATTGGGCGGCCGTGCTGCGCTCGGTGTCGGCCTTCGAGACTTATCGCAAGGCTTATCGGGACGTGATCACGCCCGAGCGCGTGGCCGAGCTGCTGATCCTGCGTGGGGATATGCCGCGCTCACTGATGGCGTGCATGACCGAAGTCGTCAACAACCTCGAACAGGTGCGCAATGAAGTGTCACACCAGACCGAGCGCTTTGCTGGCCGCCTGCATGCGAACCTGCGCTTCAACAGCATCGATGACATCATGCAGCGCGGCTTGCACGACTACCTGACCGAATTCCTTGAACAAATCTATGAGTTGGGGAATCTGGTCAGTCGCGACTTCCTGGTCCCGCTGGCGCCTTCCTCTGAGCTACCGCCACTCAGGCAAGCGGCTTGAGTCCGCCATCCTCGCATTCATTCACCTGACATTTTTCGACCAGAGCTACCGAACATGACTTATTGCGTTGCGATGCGCCTGAATGCGGGCCTCGTCTTTCTGTCCGACTCACGCACCAATGCAGGCGTCGACCATATCGGCACCTTCCGCAAGATGTCCGTGTTCGAGAACCCGGGCGATCGCATGATGGTGCTGATGACGGCAGGGAATTTGTCGATCTCGCAGAGCATCCGACAGACCGTGGCCGAATACCTGACGCCAGAAGGCAGCAGCATCTGGACGGCATCGACGATGTACGAGGCAGCCCAGATCGTTGGCGACTCGATACGCGCGGTACACAAGCGCGAAGCCAAGGCGCTCGAGGAATCGGGCATCGATTTTAATGTCAGCCTGATCTTCGGCGGCCAGATCCGCGGCGAGCGCTGTCGCCTGTTCCAGATGTACGCCGCCGGCAATTTCATCGAATCGCACGATGAAAACCCCTATTTCCAGATCGGCGAAGCCAAGTACGGCAAGCCCATCATCGATCGGGTGATCTCTCCATCCACGCCGATCGATGAAGGTGCGAAGTGCGCGCTGATATCGATGGATTCGACGCTGAAATCCAATATCTCGGTCGGCTTCCCGCTGGATTTGCTCGTATACGAATCGGATTCACTGGCCGTCAACCGCTTCGTGACCATCGATGAAAAGAACCAGTACTTCCAGATGATACGCAGCACCTGGGGCAAGCAACTGAAGGCCGTGTTCGAAGGCATTGCCGATCCGGTCTGGAATGCCGCCGGCAATGCGACCAGCAATGTGCTGTCGTCGGCTGACCATGCGAACCAGCCCGTGCGCGTCACGCCTCCTGCCGGAATTGCGCGCGGCGAGCAACGCGTCGCGTTACAAACCCTGGCCCAGGCCGAACTGCGTCCCGATCCACAGTAATACTTATCGCAACCAGCGCATGACGACATGACCGGACACTATGTCCGGTGTGGTCGAGTTAAAACACGCGCCTTGTTCTCCGGTACCAGCGCGTTCTGCCGCCTACGACTTCCATGCAACATTCACGAAAATTCGCCTGACAAGGTGGTTTGCGTATTTCTAGAATCCATCCCCCTGCCATGTCATGTTGGGTGGATGATCCATGTGCCTGAGCACATTTCGTGTATTGCTGCGATCGCTGGCTGTTTTCCCCGGCTTGCTGCTGCCCTGCGCACTGCCATCTCACGCACAGCCCAGCGACCCTGACTTGCAGATCCGGAGGCAGGAGCAGCGCGAACAGAGCTTGCGGCGGCAAGCCGAGCCGCAAGCGCATGTGCAATCTGAGATGGCGCAGCCGTCACAGGAAAAACTGCCCACCGAGGAAAGCCCGTGCCGGGACATACAGCACATCAGGCTGGAAGGTGAGCTTGCTGCACGCTTCGCATGGGCGCTCAAGGCTGCAAACCGCGATGATGACCCTGCCATCGGACGGTGCCTGGGGGCGCAAGGCATCGCGGCCGTGATGCAGCGGGTACAGCAATCCATCCTGGCGCGCGGCTTCGTCACGACCCGCGTGCTGGCCGGGTCACAAGACTTGCGCGGTGGCGAACTGGTGCTGACCCTCGTTCCGGGACGCGTGCGGCGACTGCAACTATCGGAGGACAGCCATGCACGCGCACGACTGCACAATGCGATGCCGGTCGATGCAGGCGACCTGCTGGACTTGCGCGCACTTGAACAGGGGCTGGAAAACCTGAAGCGCTTGCCGACGGCTGATGCCGACATGCAGATCCGTCCGTCCGAGGTGCCCGATGCAAAGCCGGGTGACAGCGATGTCGTCGTGCGCTGGCAGCAGCGCCTCCCTTATCGGCTGAACCTGTCGGTCGACGACTCGGGCACTGAAGCCACCGGCAAGTATCTGGGCGCTGTCACTTTTTCTTATGACCACTGGTGGACGCTGAATGATCTGTTCTACCTGAGCTATAGCGACACACTGGGCGGCGGATCGCAGGGCGACCGCGGCAACCGCTCCGGCACACTGCACTACTCGGTGCCATACCGCGACTGGCTGATCGGCTTCACGGCCAGCGAATTCCGCTTTCACCAATCAGTCGCCGGACTAAACCAGACAGTGCGCTACAGCGGCGAAGGGAGCACGCAGGATGTGGCACTGACGCGGCTGCTGTATCGCGACGGCGTTCGCAAGACTCAAGCCACCGTGCGCGCCTGGCTGCGCGAATCGCACAATTTTGTCGGCGACGCCGAATTGACCGGCCAAGCCCGGCGCACTGCCGGCTGGGAAGCGTTGATTGCACACCGCGAGCGCATGGCCGATGGCAGCCTGGATACGAGCATCGCCTGGCGGCGCGGCACCGGTGCATTCGGTGCGCAGCACGCACCCGAAGAGGCCTTTGGCGAGGGCAGTTCACGCATGCAGGTGGCACGTGCGGACGCACTGCTGTCCTTGCCCTTCGCATTCATCCGCCACGAATGGCGCTACAGCCTCGCTTGGCGCGCCCAATGGAACAACACGCCCCTGACGCCGCAGGACCGCTTTGTGATCGGCAACCGCTATACCGTGCGTGGCTTCAATGGGGAATCGCTGTTGAGCGGAGATCGAGGCTGGCTGCTTCGGCAAGACCTTGGCCTATCGGTGAGCGCCATCCAAAGCGAGCTGTATGTCGGCATCGATACCGGCGAAGTCGGCGGCCGCTCGACTGAAGGTTTGGTGGCGCAGCGACTGACCGGCAGCGTCGTCGGCGTGCGCGGCGGACTCGGGAAGCTCAGTTGGGATGCCTTCGTCGGCAAACCCATTCACAAACCTGATGGATACCGCACGGCCAGCACCACCGCCGGCTTCCTGTTCAGCCTGTCATTGTGAGGGAGAGCATCATGAAACAGCCTTTGCGCCTGTCTTCGCTGTCATCCTGGTCGCTGCAGCCTTTGCGGCCGCCACCGCATTCATCTGGCGCACTCTTGCCTTCCTTATCGCTGTTATCTTCTCTGTTAGCCACGCTGTTCTCACCGCAAGTGTCGCTGGCTCAGCTGCTGGCCAATCAGGCGACACCCGCCAATCAGCACCCCGTGTTGCTGCGTTCCGCCAGCGGCGTGCCGCAGGTCGACATTACGCGCCCGACCACCGCCGGCGTATCGATCAATCAGTTCCGGCAATTCGACGTCGACGTGCGAGGTGCCGTCATCAACAACGGACGCAAGGCTTCACAAACCGCCCTGGCCGGATGGATTGCCGCCAATCCGGCGCTACTGGCTGGCGAAGCGAGCGTCATCATCAATGAAGTCCGCAGTGCTGATCCCAGCCTGCTGAAAGGTTATATCGAGATCGCCGGCGGCAAGGCCGAAATGGTGTTCGCCAACCCGGCTGGCATCCGCTGCCATGGCTGCGGCTTCATTCATGCAACACGTGTCGAACTGGCGACGGCCAGGCCCGAGCTCGCCAATGGCAGGGTCGCCGGCTACCTGCCCGGCAACGGCGTGCTGGAAATTGCCGGCCGCGGTCTGGATGCAACGCGCATCGACATCCTGTCCCTGCTGACGCAAGCGGCACGCGTGAATGCCGGCATCTGGGCCAATGAGTTGAAGCTGACGCTGAAAGCGCCATCCCCGTCGGCCACGCCGGTGAACAAAATCCCTTTGCCCGAATATGCGCTCGATGTCGCCGCCATCGGCGGCATGTATGCGAACCGCATCTGGCTGGTCGGCACCGCGCAAGGACTGGGTGTGCGCAATGCCGGCAACTGGTCGGCGACCGACACCCTGAGCGTCAGCATCGATGGCAAGCTGGAGAACAGCGCCGGCATTGACGCCCGCGAACTGGTGATGCGGTCGACCGCGATCGATAACGTCGCACACGGAACGATGCTGGGCGATCGCATCGCGCTGCAGGCCGAACGCATTGTGAACGCCGGGCATCCCGACGCCAGCCCGGTGATCGCAGCGGCGGCAGACCTCGACCTCGGTGTGCGCACGCTGGAAAACACCGGGCAGGCGACGATATTCGCCGGCAAAGATATGCGCATCGGTCGCCAGCTCGACGCTGACGACCATGCCATCGGCAAAGCCGATCGCGTGCTGAATCGATTCGCGACGATCGAAGCGCAAGGCAAACTGACTATCCACGCCGCCAGGCTGCAGAACCAGAACGCCGGCGTGGACATCGAAGAAGTGCAGATCGGCCAGACGGTACCGGTAGCCTACCTGCAGCCGAATGGCAGCGGTCCGAAATACACGATGGATCATTTCTACTGGGCGCCGTGGAGCCGGGCCGGCCAGTACAAATGGGTCACCAACAAATCCCGCATTGAGGAAGGCATTCCGGGAAAAACGCCATTGCCGGATGTCGATGGCATCGAGTGCATCATTGACGGCGGCAGTGAGCTTTGCATGCCAACGCCCGGCAGCGCCTATCCGAAGGACGATCCGGCCTGGGCCTATTTCAAGCTGACGCCGCCCGATCCGCCACCGGCGGCACCAGGGATCGAACCGAAATTACCGTCCGTGATCCAGCCACCCCCGTGGAACCCGGATGCCAGTGCCGAAGAAAAATTGGCATGGACAAAGGCGGATGCAGAGTACAAGGTGGCCATGGCCGAGTATCAATTGCGGAAGGAGGCTTATGACCAGGTCAGCCGCGATTACGACCAATGGCATACCACGACCTCCGAACGGCGCGAGGCCTTGAATGCGGCGATCAGCAAGTACAACACCCGATTCGCCGGTATCGAGATTCGCAGCTGGCGCCAATACTTCGTCAAGCAATCGGAATTCGAAAGCCGGGTCGCCAGCAGCGCGCCTGCCCGCATCATTGCAGGCAGCGATATCACACTTGCCGGCGACGAATTGCTGAACGACCGCAGCCAGCTGCTCGCCGGCGGCCAGCTGTCGGGCGATTTGCAGAACCTGCAGAACATCGAAGCTGAAGGCACGCATCGCATTCATGAAACCGGTACCAGCCAGTATTCGCGCTCGTCGTATCACGGCTGGCTGTTGAATTATCACACCCGCGAATGGGGCCCGAAGTTGCCCTATGAGCCAGCCGACCAGCTGACCACCATACGCTTGCCGGTAACTGTGGTGGCCACAGAGCAAGCCGGCGCGCTGCCGGCACCGGCCGTGGAAGTGGCAGCGAACCGCTTTGCGGCCGATGGCAGCAGCTTGTTCCGGGCCCACCTGTCGACCGGTCCGTTGTTCGTGACGGATCCCCGCCTGACCCGATACCGGCAATGGCTGAGCTCGGATGCGATGCTGGCTCGACTGAATGCCGATCCCGAGCGCCTGCAGAAGCGCATCGGTGACGGCTACATCGAGCAGCGCCTGGTTCGCGAACAAATCGCCCAGCTCACCGGACGCCGCTTCCTGCCGGGCCAGGACAATGACGAAGCCCAGTATGCGGCGCTGATGAACAGTGGTGTGTCCCAGTCCGCGGCATTGCAGCTGGTACCGGGCATCGCGCTGTCGGCGCTACAGGTTGCGAAACTAACGTCAGATATTGTCTGGCTGGTCGCACAAGACCTGGCGCTGCCTTCGCGCGATGGCCAGCCCGCACGCACACTGCGCGTGCTGGTGCCGCAGGTATACCTGGTCCCGCGCACTGGCGATGTGGATGGCACAGGAACCTTGATTTCGGCGCAGCGCATCCAGATGGCTGTCGCCGATGCGATCGACAACGCCGGCACCATCACGGGTGCCGATGGCGTGCAGTTGCAAGCACGGACGATACGCGTCAGCGGCAATATCGCCGGCGACACGGCGGTGCTGGCGGCCAGCGACGACATCGACCTCCGGGGTGGCAATGTCAAGACTCGGGACGATCAATGGCTGCTGGCCGGGCGCGACATCCATGTCGCGAGCACTAGCCACGATAGTCACCAGCAGTCAGCCACGCGCGTAGCGACCGGCGAATCATCACGCACCAACCTCGACCGCACCGCCATGTTGCATGTGACTGGCAACGGGAACCTGAGCGTGCTGGCTGGACGCGACATTGCGCTCGATGGTGCGCGGCTGCACAGCGATGGGGCCGGCCAAGTGGCAGTCATCGCCGGACAAGACTTGGTCCTTGGCACCCTGGCGACACGCGCCTCGACGGCAGCCGCGGCACGCGGCTCGGCCAATTTCATCAGCGAGTCGCAGCATCAGGCGATCGGCACTGAAATACAAGCCAACGGCGCAGTCGGTTTGAATGCCGGACGAGACCTGGGCATGCATGCCGCACGCATCGATGCGTCGCAGGGCAATGTCAAGTTATCGGCGGTGCGTGACCTGACGATCAAGGCCGGCGAGTCCGGTGCATCCGACGCTCAAGGCACGGAATTCCATGACAGCGGCCTGCTTGGTTCCGGTACCAGCACGCGCCGAACCGCATCAGAGCGTCGTGATGCAGTGGCCAGCACGGTCGGCGGCAACTCGGTCAAGATTGTCGCCGGCCGCGACCTTCAGGTTGCAGGCAGTGATATTGCCGGCGACCTCGACACCCGCTTGCAAGCTGGCCGTGACGCGAACATCGTCGGTGTCACCGAAACGGCGAGCAGCGATTCTTTCAGCCACGACACTCGCTCCGGACTGTTTTCCGGCAGCGGGCTGTCGATCAGCATCGGCACCCAACAACAGCAGCAAAGCGCAGCACAGCGCATCACTCGCCAGCGCGGCAGCCAGATCGGCTCGCTGTCAGGCGATGTCGGCATCGAAGCCGGTGGCACCTATCGCCAACAGGCCAGTCAGGTGATTGTGCCGGCCGGGTCGGTCTCCATCAGGGCAAAGGATGTCGCCATCATCGGTGGCCAAGACACCATGGAGTCGCGACAAGCGTCATCGTTCAGCCAGAGCGGCTTGGGCATCACTTTGTCCAATCCGATCATCGATGCCGGCAGGTCGCTGGAAAGCTTGCACCACGCCAGCCAGGCCACACACAACGGCCGCACGCAGGCGTTGGCTGTCGCAGCTGCCGGCCTGCATGTCGCAAACACCGCAAAAGCCGTGGCCAGCGATCCGTCCCATGCCGGCGGCGTCACGCTGGCAGTCACGATAGGTAGCAGCAAAGCTGAATCGAACATCCAGCAGAAGACCATCAGCGTTGCCCCGTCGCTGGTGGCAGCACAGAAAAATATTGCGATCCGCGCTCAGGGTGAAGCAGATTCCTCGCTGACGATCGCCGCTAGCACCGCGAACGCCGGGGATGCCATGACGCTGTCTTCCGATGGCAGCGTGTCACTTGAGGCGCAAGCCGATACCTCTGCGATGGCATCGACCAGCAACAGCCACAGCATGGGCATCGGACTGGCTGCCGGCATGGGCCAGGGGGGCATTGGTATCGGTCTCATCGCGAATGCCGGCCAGTCCCGGGGCCAAGCATCAGGCAAGGACATCGCGTGGACGAATACCGAAATCACCGGCGGTGTTCACACCTCTCTGCACAGCAAAGGCGACACCCGACTCACAGGTGCGATCGTCAAGGCACCTACTATCGATGTACGCGTGGGTGGCGACTTGGTGATGGAGAGCTTGCAGGACAGCAGTCGCTATGACAGCCATCAGAAATCGGTCAGCGGCAGTGTCACGATTCCTTTGATGGGCGGCCGCGGGGCATCGGCCCAATTCAATGCAGGAAAATCCGACATCACGGACAACTACCTTAGTACAACCAAGGCCACGGGCATACAGGCCGGCGATGGCGGCTTCGATGTCAGCGTGGCGGGCAAGACTACGCTCAAGGGTGCATCGATTGCCAGTACCGATGCGGCCGTTGCCGCGGGCCGCAACAAGCTGTCATCCGCAGAGCTGGCCATGACTGATCTGCAGAATCGCGCTGACTATGACGCCCACGTTTCAAGCGCCGGCATAGGCACCGGCCGCAATCCGCAGGGAACTTACGTGGTGCAGGGCAATAGCGCCGGCCTCGGCAGTGATAGCGGGCATCAAGCCAGCGTGACGACATCCGGTGTCAGCGGAATTGCCGGAAATCTGGCCGTCCGGACTGGTGACGCCTCGGCCGGACTGGCAAATCATTTCGATGCGGAGCGCGTCGCGAAAGAAATCAATGCGCAAGTGTTGATTACGCAGGAATTCAGCGGGCAGGCCTACAAGGTGGTCGGCGACTATGTAGAAGCAAATCGCAAGGCATTATGGAAAAAAATCGAGGAAAGTCGCGATAAAGATGAAAAACAGCGATTGAACGATGAATTGAAAGCGCTGAGGAAAGCAGAACAAGTGATGAATATTCTGATTGGCGCCGTTATAGGTGTCGGCGGCACCGCCATCACGAAAGAAGGCCTTTCATCGGCAGCGGAAAAGATGCGGGCCTTGATGATTGAAGATTCAAAGCGCTTCACTGGTGTGACGGATGGCATAACGACGATTTCAAACAATAGTGGAAAAAGCTCGGGTGTCCGGGGAGACAAATTCAAACTTGGCGGGACGAGAGTCGATCTGGATCTTGTTTGTGGGTTATCGAACGAAAACTGTGAAGTGGTTGTCGACAAACTAAAACGTCCGATTCTTGACTCAAACGGAAAAACACAACTGCTACTGGACAGTCAGGGTCAGGTTCAATTTTCTCCAATTAAAGCAGGCATGTCGCTGGAAAAATTTCTCGCTACTGAAAAAGGGCAGGAGATATATGGGACGACTGGCGGGATTCAGGGATATCAGGGAACGTTATTCGGCATTCCATACGCCCCTGGGAGTTGGCAAGATAAATTAATCGAAGCGTTTTCAGGTACGCACGACTCCATTGGCGGCAATACATTTGGGCTTTATGACAAGGAAGGAAATGCAAAGCGCGGCATGAGCAATTCAGAGCGCTGGTTGCAAAATGCATGGTCAACCATGGCCATCGTTCCGTCTGCTCCGTTTGCAGCGGCAGAAGCCCTTCCCCCTGAAGTTTGGCAAGCGATTCGTCTG
>JBDKLN010000044.1:0-48880 GCA_039806045.1 Pseudomonadota bacterium | reverse complement strand
CTGATGTGGCTGCTGCACTGGTTACCGCTGCCGGTGCTGGGGCGCATCGGCAAAGGCGTGGGTTCACTGCTGTTCCGGGTCATGGGAAGCCGGCGCCGCATCGCGCTCCGCAACCTCGAACTGTGCCTGCCCGAATTGCCTTCAGAAGAACGGCGCCGCATCGCGCTCGAACATTTCCAGTGCTATGCGCGCAGCGTGCTGGAGCGTGCCATCCTGTGGTGGGCGCCGCAAGCGCGGCTGCGCCGGCTGATCCAGGTCGAGCCGGCCGTACCAACGGCGCTGGCAGCCGAGCGGCCAACGATCTTCCTGTGCCCGCATTTCGTCTGCCTCGAAGTGGCCGGCGTGGCCATCACCATGGACGGGCCGGCATGCTCGATTTACTCACGCCAGCGCAACCGTGTGTTCGACGAAGCATTGCGCAAGGGAAGGCTGCGCTTCACGCCCGACGAACGCAACCTGATGTCGCGTGATGCCGGCATCAAGCCCATCATTCGCGCGATGCGCGGCGGCCGTCCGTTCCTGATGCTGCCCGACATGGACTTCGGCCCGCGTGAATCGATCTTCGTACCTTTCTTCGGCGTGCCCGCTGCCACGCTGACGGCGCCGGCGCGGCTGGCACTGGCCACGGAAGGGCAAGTGATTCCGGTGGTCACGCGCTTCTTGCCAGACTACCAGGGCTGGCGCGTCACCTTCCACCCGCCATGGGACGACTATCCGGGCGAGGACATCGAGGCGGCAACGCGCCGCATGAACGCCTTCATCGAGGAGCGCATACGCGAGGCGCCGGCTGAATACTTCTGGTCGCACAAGCGATTCAAGACCCGCCCGGACGGCGTGCCATCGGTATACGACTGAGCGCACCGGATGCGTGTACGATAGCTCTTGCTCATCGCATGACACCCGCCGACACTGGCCGCTTGCCCTGCAAGGCGCCAAATCCCGATTGAACCATTCGACCCACTATCCCTGACAGCATGAAACTGAAGTTCACCAAGATGCATGGCGCCGGCAATGACTTCATCGTCATCGACGCGATCAACCAGCAAGTCAACCTGTCGGCAGAGCAGTGGCAGCGCCTCGCCGATCGCCGCTTCGGCATCGGCGCCGACCAGATCCTGGTCGTCGAGAGGCCAAGCGGACAGGATATCGATTTCCGATATCGCATCTTCAACGCTGACGGCGGCGAGGTCGAGCAATGCGGGAATGGTGCGCGCGCCTTCGTGAAATTCGTCGTCGACAAGGGACTGACCGAGCAGCGCGAGATTCGCGTCGAGACCATGTCAGGCGTGATCGCGCCCCGCCTCGAAGATGATGGCCGCATCACCGTCAACATGGGTGCGCCGATTTTTGCGACCGAGCGCGTGCCGTTTGACGGGAAGGGGCTGCAGTCGCGCGCCGTCGGCAGCACTGAATTGTGGCCGCTGGACATCCATGGCAAAACCGTGGAATTTGCGGTGGTCTCAATGGGCAATCCGCATGCCGTGCAAGTGGTGGCCGATGTCGACACGGCACCCGTTGCCGAGGACGGACCAGCGATCGAGCACCATCCTCGCTTTCCCAAGCGCGTCAATGCCGGCTTCATGCAAGTCGTGAATCGCCATCGGATCAATTTGCGCGTCTTCGAGCGCGGTGCCGGCGAGACTTTGGCGTGCGGCACGGGTGCTTGCGCGGCCGTGGTCGCCGGCATTTCGCAAGGTTTGCTGGACTCGCCGGTGGCAGTTGCCACCCGTGGCGGCGATCTGTCGATTGCGTGGGACGGCGACCATGCGCCGGTGATGCTGACCGGCCCTGCGGTCAGCGTATTTGAAGGCAGCGTCGAGATCTGATCGTGGTTGGCGCCTTGATGCGCCAAAGTGCTTGCCAACTCACTGGCGGGGCGTGCGTTGCAGCGCACTACGCTCGGCAGGCGCATGCCGATGCATCATCACGTTACGGAAGCGGTACAAGCGCTGACGGTAATTCCCCTCGGGACCATGCTCGCCCTTGCCGTCGACGACGTCAAACATGCGCGCCGCGCGATCCAGCGCCTGCCGCTGGTCCCCGCTGAGTATCTGTATCAGCCGGCGCCGGCTGCGCGGATGAGTCGCGCGTATGTCGACTTCGAGGCAGTGACCATGGTCGGCTGCCTCGACATCGATCAGCAAAGCTTCGGCGCGCGTCAGGCCGAACCAGTAGCCCAATTCGATACGTGCGGCCAGAAAAGGGTACTGGTTGCTGAGTTCGCGATCGAAACTGTCGCGCGCTTGGTAAGCCCAGTCGGCCTTGCGCACCGGCGGCGCTATCTTGTCGAGCAATGCTCTGGCTTCCTTGTTTCCCTGCCCCACCGCCTTTTGCAGCCAGTAGATTGCGCGGATATCCGCACCCGGCTCGATGCGACGCGCTCGCCAGGCGACCAGCCCCAATTCGAGCTGCGCCTGCTCATGGCCGGCCACGGCCGCTGACTCCAGATAGCGCCGAGCCTCGGTGACACTGCGGCGCGAAAATTCAGGTTTCAGGTAAATGCGCGACATCGCATACCACGCGACCGCAGAACCTTGTTCGGCAGACAGCTGCAGCCAGCGCAACGCTTTCTTGTAATGTGCGACGCCCGGCACGCTGTTCAACCGCACACCCCGTTCATCCATGCGTGCGATCCACAATCCGTACGCCTGTTGCGCATCTCCCGCGCCCCCTTCAGCGGCGATGCGCAGATAGCGCTCGATCAGCCGTGTATTCGGATCAGCGTTCAATAGCAAGGCCTGCGCGACGCGCCCGAGCAGCACCAGTTCGTGGCCAACATACGGGCGGCGACGGGCAGGATTGCCTGCGTTGCGCCGGTCGAGTTCTTGCGTCATCGGCACGGCCCAGAACAGGAACTTCAGATAATCCTGCCGTGCCCAGCAATAATCGGCCAGCGTACGCTGAGCATCGAGCACGCCGTTTCGCGCAGCCTTGGTCGTCCAGTCCAGTGCCTGTTCGATGCGCAGGCGTGACTGCGGGGATGGATCCATGGCGGCCGGTTGTGCGGCGATTTCGCGCATGCCCAACTGCTGCGCATACAACCACTGCGCGTCAGAAATGCCTGCCTCGGCTGCCGACTTGAGCGCCCGCAGGGACTTTTGGCGCAAGGTCGAATCAGCGCGCGCCCAGCTGTTGAACACCAACATCGCCAGCACCAGGCCGGCGCGTGCCGATCCCTCCTCGAATGCGCGTTCGTACCAGAAGGCCACGCGCAACGGGTCGCTGGCCTGTTGCGCGATGGCGAAAGGGATGTGTTCGCCAATCAGCATCCATGCATCTTGCTGGTTCTGTTCTGCGGCCTTTTCAAGCCAGTGCAATGCCGTCGGATGGCTTTGCGGCAAGCTGACGCTGCCAAACAAATAGCGCTTTCCCAGCGCAAGCTGAGCCGGGCCTTGTCCGGCGCGCGCAGCACGAATGATCAGCAATTCCTCACGATTGGCCATGGGCAGGAAGCAAAAAGTAGAGTCGGGGTTATCAAAAGTGAAGATTCCGGCTGCACTGGTTCCACCGTGGTATCGCCTGCGCGACAGGGTGCCAATAAAACAACATGCCATGCAGATTGCCCATGCATTCCCAAAACGGCGTTTTGCAGCGTCGCCGATCTTCGAAAAATTTCCATTTTAGAAATTAAGGTTTCTCAATCCGATACACGCGGATCGCTTGAAAAACCTTGATTTGGGGATGGAAAAACATGAAGAAGTCTTTTGTTGCACTGGCGCTGGCTGGTGCTTTCAGCGGTGCCGTCCATGCGCAGTCGGCGATCGAGATTTATGGCGTAGTCGACATGGGTTTTTCGCGCGAGACGGGCACCGTCACCGGCCTCACACGCACCCCTGCCGGCGCCACCACACCGGTGGCGGTGAATCCGAGCGGCAATAACATTGCCAGTGGCGTGCAGTCCGGCACTCGCCTTGGCTTCAAGGGAACCGAAGACCTCGGCGGCGGGCTCAAAGGCCTGTTCGTGCTCGAGACCGGCATCGCGGCCGACCGCGGCGGCTTCAACCAGGGCGGCCTCGCATTTGGCCGCCAGACCTTCGTGGGACTGCAAGGGGATTTCGGCACTGTCTCGCTGGGTCGCCAGTACACGCCTTACTTCCTGACCCTGGCGGGTATTGCGGATCCTTTTGCCGCGGGACTGGCTGGGGCGGCGCAAAACCTGATGCTGGCACCACAATCCGCGCGCCCGAATCAAGGCGTACGCATGGACAACACCGTCAAGTACACGACGCCGCTGTTCGCCGGCATCAGTGGCGAACTCGCCTATGGATTCGGTGAGGTCACAGGCAGCAATGCGGATGGCCGCGTTCTTGGCGCATCCGTGTCATACAAAGTCAAACCGCTTGCCGTTGGCATCGCTTACTACCGTGCCAATAACGTTCCGAGTCTGGCTGCCCCTGCGCGCGATGCCACATCGAGCATACTGCTGACCGCGAACTGGGATTTCGGCGTCGCCAAAATTCATGCGGCCTACGCGGACAGCGATGAATTCGCCAATCGCAAGACGCGTGACTATCTGATTGGCGCGAGCCTGCCATTCGGCCCGCACACCGTCATGCTGTCGTATATCTGGAAGGATGATCGCAGCGCATTGAATCGCGATGCCAATCTCGCAGCCATCGGCTACACCTATGCATTATCAAAACGCACAAACCTGTACGCGTCCTATGGCCGAATGGATGACAAGCGTGGCGCCACCTTCACCGTCGGGAACAACTCGGAACTCGGAACCGGTGACAAGGCCTTCAACATCGGCATTCGTCACATGTTCTGAATGCCGCGGGCGACTGGCCCGCAAAGGATTCGGCGCCTGCCCAGATTGTCTGGCAGGCGCCGGATAGGCCGGCAGCTTCATGGTCAACGGCCTGCAGAGTCATCTGCGAATAATCTCCTCTCTTGCATGGCGCCTTCGGGTGCCATCTTTTTTTGTGCGCGCGAAGTTCGCTGGTCATGGCTGGTCCCGGCTAAAATTCGGTCTATCTTTCATTTCTGCTCTCCAACCTGACAATGACCAAGCTGCCTGACGCCAATGCTGTTGCGCTCTTCCTCGAGGAATATCCTGACTTCTTCGAACAGAACCCTGATCTCATCGCCGGCCTCCGGCTGACGACGACACTCGGTGGCCGCACCGTGTCGCTGCAGGAGCGTCAGGTCGAAGTCATGCGCGAAAAAATCCGCCAGCTGGAACTGAAGCTGGCCAACCTGACTCGCATTGCCGGCAATAACGACACGATCATCAGCAATTTCCACCAGTGGATCCTGCGCCTGCTGGTCGAGCGCAATGCTGATAGCTTGCCGGACGCGCTGATTCAGGCAATGAAAGATAGCTTCCATGTGCCGGCTGCCACGTTGCGGCTGTGGGACCTGTCCGAGCACCATGACGGCGCATGGTTTGCGGAAGGGGACGTTGCCGCTGCACGCGTCTGGGCCGATGAACAAGCGGCCCCTTGCTGCGGACCCGCTGCGGGCAAACCTGGCGTCGAGTGGCTGGATGATGCCGCCAGCATGCGATCGGTTGCCTTGGTCCCGCTGCGCAAGGCCGGCAGCGACAAAAGCTTTGGCTTGCTGGTGCTGGGCTCGCCGGATGCGCAACGCTTCTCGAGCGAACTCGCGACAGACTTCCTCGCCCGCATCGGCGAAGCCGCCAGCGCCAGCCTGCAAGGCCTGGCTGCCTGACATCGTGGGCACCACTGGCCTGCCAGCTGACGTCAACGCCTACCTGCTGCATCTGGAGGTGCAGCGCAAGCTCTCCAGCCACACGCTGGACAACTACCGGCGCGACCTGCAACAGCTGCTGTCGCTGATGCAGGAACGGCCTGGACCGCAGTTCGACCAGCTGACTCAGTTCGACATCCGCCGCTTTGCCAGCCAGCTGCATGCGCGCGGACTGTCGGCCAGCTCCATCGGCCGAAAGCTGTCGGCATGGCGCGGCCTGTTCAGCTGGCTCGCGCAGCAGCGCCCACTGGCCGCCAATCCAGTCGATGGCGTGAAGCCGCCAAAGCGTGCCAAAACCCTGCCCAAGGCACTGGGCGTGGATGATGCGGTGAAGCTTGTGTCGTCCGATGTCACCGTCAGGGATGACGATGTCGCAGGCAGCCTGTGCAACAAGGCCATGTTCGAGCTGCTGTATTCGAGCGGCCTGCGAGTTTCCGAACTCACCAGCCTCGATCTGCAATACGTGCGTGACGTGTCCCATGAATCGCTAGGCTGGCTCGACCTCGAGGCCGGCGAAGTCACCGTCACCGGCAAGGGCAGCAAGCGGCGTACCGTGCCGGTCGGCAGTTCGGCCATGGCAGCGCTGAAGGCCTGGCTCGCGGTACGCGCGGCGCCGCCAGCGTCTGAGGACAAGGGCGAGGCCAAGGCGAACGCTTCGTCCGAGTCTGGAGACGAACACGCGTTGTTCCTGTCGGCGCGCGGGCGTCGCATCACGCCACGCGCAGTGCAATCGCGCATCAAGGCACACGCGCAGTCGCTGGGCATCGCGGCTGACGTGCATCCGCACATGCTGCGGCATTCGTTCGCATCGCATCTGCTGCAATCATCGGGCGACTTGCGGGCCGTGCAGGAAATGCTGGGACATGCGTCGATCGCCTCGACCCAGGTTTACACGGCCCTGGATTTCCAGCGACTGGCGCAGGTATATGATGCCGCCCACCCGCGCGCCAAAAAAAAGGATGAGCGCGGCTGACCTTCAGCCGCGATGCAGCCTGAAGCGCTGGCGGCGCTACAGCGCCAAGCCGCCGCCGGTCGTGAAACGAGCGCGCTTCCGGCGCAAACCAGCGCCAATCACTTTCCGTCCCCTTGTCGTATGGCTCGTGCGGGCTTACGATCCGCCTAGAAACACTGTCGAAACTTCCTACCGATGTCACTGATCCCCGCCACCATACTCACCGGCTTCCTCGGCGCCGGCAAGACCACGCTGCTCAATCGCATCCTGCATGAGGCGCATGGCCAGAAGATTGCCGTGATCGAAAACGAATTCGGCGAAGAAAACATCGACAACGAGATCCTGGTCCAGGACAGCAATGAGCAAATCGTCGAGATGAGCAATGGCTGCGTCTGCTGCACGGTGCGCGGCGACCTGATCGCTGCGCTATCGCAGTTGGCGCAAAAGCGACGCGACGGCCAATTGCATTTCGACCGCGTGGTGATCGAGACCACGGGGTTGGCCAATCCGGGGCCGGTCGCGCAAACATTCTTCATGGACGACGATGTCGCCACTTCCTATCTGCTGGATGGCGTCATCACGGTGGTCGATGCCAGCCATGCGATGCAGCAGCTGGATCAGTTCGAAGAAGCGCAGCGGCAGGTCGGCTTCGCGGATCGCATGCTGTTATCCAAGACCGACCTGGTCACGCCGCAGCAAGTGGCGGCACTGGAGGCGCGGCTCAAGCGCATGAATCCGCGCGCACCAATTGCGAGCGTCGACTTCGGCAAGGTCGCGATCGCCGAGATCTTCGACATACGCGGCTTCAACCTGAACGACAAGCTGGAAATCGATCCCGATTTCCTGAAGGCTGACGAGCATGAGCACCACGATTGTGACGAGCATTGCGCGCACGATCACGGGCATGACCACGGCCACCATCATCACGGCCATCACCAGGGCCACGGGCAGGGTGGCCATACGGACCGGATCGCCGCCTTCGTATTCCGCAGCGACCGCGCATTCGACCCGCCGCGCCTCGAAGAATTCGTGGGTAGCCTGGTGCAGGTTTACGGTCCGCGCATGCTGCGCTACAAGGGCGTATTGTGGCTGTCAGGGGCGACCCGGCGGGTGATTTTCCAGGGCGTGCACCAGACCATGGGCAGCGATCTGGGGGCACCCTGGGGCGAGAATGAAGCGCGCGGCAGCAAGATTGTTTTCATCGGGCAGGACTTGCCGAAACAAGTGTTTATCGACGGATTGATGCAGTGTCTGGTATAAAGTTGAAAACCTTTACCGGTGGCGTATGACCTTCCCGTTGCGAAAGTCCTTAAAAATCATGCAAAGCTTGTCGAGCGGGGCGACAATGCGATTACAATAGCCGCCGGTTTCAGCCGGGCACCCTTTCACGAGGGAAGCTTCATGCCCGGAACCACGACCGGCAGCGCCTGCGCGGCAGCAAGAATTTGGCAGGTACTCCGGGTTAAATTCATCGTTTCGTAGTGACGAAAGCAAGCGACGTGGCAACCAATACAAAAAGCTCGAAAGCATCCGCAGGGGCACTGCTCACCGAAGAGCAGATCCTGGCCATGGGTGAGAAGGACTACATGAACGCAGCGCAGCTGGCGTTCTTCAAGGCACGCCTTCAGCAGCTCGAAAAAGACCTGCTGCGCAATGCGGGCGAGACCACCGAGCACCTGCGCGAGACCGTGCTCGTGCCGGATCCCGCAGACCGCGCGACCATCGAAGAAGAGCACGCACTTGAATTGCGCACCCGCGACCGCGAGCGCAAGCTGCTGAAGAAAGTGCAGCAGTCGCTGCAGTCGATCGAGTCGGGCGACTATGGCTGGTGCGAAGAGACTGGCGAGCCGATCGGCATCCCGCGCCTGCTCGCGCGTCCGACCGCGACACTGTCGCTTGAGGCGCAGCAGCGCCGCGAACTTAAGCAAAAGCTGTACGGCGACTGAACTTTATCCGGCTGCACGCTGCAGCACGATGCCCGCCACGACCCCGCGCACCGCGCGGGGTTTGCTTTTGCGGCACCGCCTTTTGCGTTAAGATCGTTGACTGAAAGTCCAGACCGCGCATGATCCCGACCATCACCACTCGTACCGGCACGACCGCCAGCCATCGCAGGCTGCGGCATCGCGCGTTTGCGATCGCGATGCTGGTGCTGTGCCTGCTGGTTGCGCAATGGGTCGGCTATGCGCATGCGATCGCACACTGGCACGGACAGGACATGGGCGCCGCTCACCTGCAACAGTCCGAGCGCATTGCTGCCAGTCCTGTCTTCGACCACCAGAAAGCCTCAGGTGCGTGTGCCGCGCTCGACGCGGCGACACTGGGCGCAGGCCTGTGCAGTAGCAGCTTCGCGCTGCCCGCCGTGCACGTACCGCAACGGCCACCCGTCGCGCAGGACACACAACGCTGGCTGCCGGCGTTTTCCCCCTTCTTTCCCACGCGCGCACCGCCGCTGAACGCCTGAAGCTTTGCAGGTGGCTGCGTGACCATGGGCGTCCGCAGCCGGCGTTCAATCCAGGCTGGAGTGCTTCATGATCCTGAAGAAGTCCACGCTGGCGCATGCCGTCTTTGGCGCGCTGGCCTTCGTTAATGCTTCCGCACAGGAAGCCAGCAAGACCCTGTCACCCGTCATCGTCACCGCCGACCCGCTGCGTGCCAGCGAAGATGCGATGATCCTGGCGCCGGCCAAGGTGCTGTCCGGCGATGAACTGCGCAACAAGGCGGCGCTGTCGCTGGGCGATACGCTGGGCGGCGAGCTGGGCGTGCAAGGGTCCGGCTTCAGCGCCGCAAGCTCGCGACCGGTGATCCGTGGCCTCGACGGGCCTCGCATCAAGGTGTTGGAAAACGGCATGGGCGGTGGTGATCTGTCTGCGATCTCGAACGACCATGCGGTCGGCTCCAGCATCATGACGGCACGCCAGATCGAGATCCTGCGCGGGCCAGCGTCGCTGGCTTACGGCTCGGGCGCGATCGGAGGGCTGGTGAATATCGTCAACGACCGCATCCCCAGTGAACTTTCCACTCAACCCACCGGCGAAGCCGAGCTGCGCGTCGGCAGCGTCGATCGCAGCGGCGGACTGGGATTCTCGGCCGAACGCTCGGCCGGCAACATCGGCCTGCATGTCGATGGCAGTTATACCGATGCCGGCGACTACCGCATCCCCGGCGCCGCCAATGTGATCGATGGGAGCGGCGACCGCGGCAAGCTGTCCTTCAGCGGCCAGCGTGAAAGCAATCTGGGCGTCGGCGCAGCGCTGATGCAGGACTGGGGCCGCATTGGTGCCTCACTATCGCAGCTCGACAAGCATTACGGCGTGCATGGCAAGGATGAAAATTCCACCATCGACCTGGCGCGCACGCGCTTTGACATCGACAGCCTGTTCAAGTCACCACTCGAAGGCTTCGACAGCCTGGCCTTCAAGTTCGGCTATACCGACTACCAGCACACCGAATTCGACAACGGCACCGACCCCAGCGTGCGCTTCACCAACAAAACGGCTGACGCCCGTTGGGAGCTCGCGCATCAGCCGGTCGCAGGCTGGCGCGGCAAGCTGGGGGTGCAAGCCGAAGACGCCGAAACGCTGGCAGCGAGTCTGACCGGCGGCAGCGCGACCGTGCCACGCACGCGCTCGCGGATGCTGGCGACCTTCCTGGTCGAAGAGCGCGATTTCGGCGCTTGGCGCATCAATGCGGGGGCGCGCTATGAACACGCGTCGCGCGATCCGGACGATGCCACCGCGCGCAAGTTCAGCCTGGGCTCGGCGTCGCTCGGCGCGTTGTGGACCTTCCGCCAAGGGTATGGCCTGGGCGCGACGCTGTCGCTGGCACAGCGAGCACCGACGGCCGAAGAACTGTACTCGAATGGCGAGCATCACCCGACCGAGTCCTTCGATCGCGGCAACCCCAACCTGAAGAGCGAGACGTCGCGCAATGTGGAATTGTCATTGCAAAAATCCGACGACGACCTGCGCTGGAAAGCCAACGCCTATCGCAACCGCATCAACAACTTCATTTACGGCAGCATCAGTACCGGCACGCACGGGCTGGACTTCGACCGCGACTTCGCGCAAGCCGATGCGACGGTGCAGGGTATCGAGGCCGAAGTCGCTTACCGTCGGAACCAGCCGGGGCTGTCGGGTCGCGTCTTTGTCGATACCTCGCGCGGCACGCTCGACGGCATCGGCAATCTGCCGCTGCAACCGGCATCCCGTATCGGCCTCTCGCTAGGCTATCGCCAGGGGCCGTGGCAATCTTCGCTGTCGGTCTTGCATGCGAATGCGCACACCCGGATTGCGTCGGCCAGCGTATCGCAAGAGACTGCGACGTCCGGCTATACCCAACTGGATGCCAGCCTCAGCTATGTGCAGCGCTACGGCACGACCGATCTGACCTGGTTCCTGCTGGCGCGCAATCTGCTCAATGAAGACATCCGCTTATCGACATCTCTGTTGAAAGATTATGTGCCCCAGCCAGGGCGCAACTTCATCGTGGGCGTGCGCACACGCTTTTGATCCGGTCGCAGCAACCGGCGGGCATCGATGCCCTGTCGCCCGCCCCGTTCGCCCCCGCTTCCTGCCGCCTACCCCGCCGCTGGTCCGTCTTTACGAGAGCACGGTAAGGATGCGCTGCACGGTGTCGGTCACATGCAACAGGCGATGTGATCGGCACCGCAATGGGCGCCGCATTGGCGATGGCACTTGCCACGCGCTTTGACGGGGCGCGTGTCGCTGGTTGTAATGACCTCTGCGCATTGCTATCCACTCCTCCCGTGAAATTTCTCGACCTGCTCAACAAGCCTGTGCGTTTTCGACTGCGATCCCTCCACCGCAATCCGGCGGCCAAGGACAGGATCCCCATTGCCGACCTGGCGCCGGCACACCGCGCCAGCACCCATACTGCTCCGGATGGGGATGGGGATGCCGTTGACGCCGCCGAGCCGTCACCTCTGGCCGCGACCCAAGCGGCGAGGCAGGCCGGCACTGCCGATTCAATGCTGTCCCAGCATATGGACGAAGCCGCGCTGCTGTTTGCGACCGCGCAGCCCGATGCCGCCATCCGGGTACTCAGCAAGGCACTGGGCGCAGCGCAGCCTGGCCCTACCGAACGGGAACGTCGAGCCTGGTACATGCTGCTGGAGCTGCATGAAGCGCTCAGCCAGCGCGCCGCCTTCGACGGCACCGCGCTGGCCTATGCGCAACGCTTCGAAACCTCGCCACCGCAATGGCGATCGCCCGTGCCCGCGCCAAAGATGATCGCGCAAGAACACGCTGCCAACGCGAGGCTGGTACTCGCGCTGCGCGATCGGCTCGATGCCGACGCACAGGCAAGCTTCGCGCAATGGCGGCAGCGCAGTGCGGCGGCAACGCGGGTCACGCTGGATCTGGCGTCCGTGACCGCCGTCGAGCTCGACGGCTGCCGACGACTGCTGGCCTTGCTCGCCGACTGGCAGCAGCGTGGCCTGCGCGTCGAGCTGCGTCCGTGCGACACGCTGCTGGCAATGCTGCGCGAACGGATCCAGTCCGGACGGCGCGATGAAGATGATGCCGGATGGCGATTGCTGATCGAATTGCTGCGCTTGGCGGGGGACGTCGAGCGCTATGAAGATGCCTGCCTGGCGTACAGCCTGACGTATGAAATGTCGCCTCCTGCCGCGCCGCCACCCGTGATCAACGATCACGACCTGTTTTCTGCAAACCGGTCCCAAGGCGGCGCGCCGGCAAGCCGCCATCCGCCAGTGACGCAGGGTGTGCCGTCGCGTGCTGCATTCCGATTGCCGGAAATCATTGCCTTGCCGATCGACGCTTTGCTCATCGCGCTGCGCGTCCATGCGCCACAGCAGGACGAGAACCCGGTGCTGGCACTCGATGCGAGCTGCCTGCAACGCATCGACTTCCATGCCGCAGCCCCCTTGCAGGCCGCCATGACCGAACTCGCAGCTGGCAAACCGGTAGAATGGCAGGGAGTTTCTTTCCTCGTGTCGACGCTACTGCAACTGACCAGCAGCAGTACGATGCCGGGGATCATCAACCGCAAGCCCTGACATTCGTCGCGTGGCCAGCTGCTGGCCAGCGGCGCCGCCAATGCGGGCTGCCCTGCATTTCTGGATACGCATGGAACAATTCCACGGCACCACCATACTTTCCGTCCGTCGCGGCAACGTCGTTGCGCTTGGCGGCGACGGCCAGGTCACGCTCGGCAACGTCGTGATGAAAGGCACGGCACGCAAAGTGCGCAAGCTGTTTCACGGCAAAGTGCTCGCCGGCTTCGCTGGCGGCACCGCTGATGCCTTTACCCTGATCGAGCGCTTCGAAGCCAAGCTCGAGACCCATCAGGGCAATCTGATGCGCGCGTCGGTCGAGCTGGCCAAGGACTGGCGCACCGACCGCATGCTGCGCCGCCTCGAAGCCATGCTGCTGGTGGCCGACCGCGAATCGACGCTGGTCATCACCGGCAACGGCGATGTGCTGGAGCCCGAGCAGGGCATAGGTGCGATCGGCTCCGGCGGCAGCTATGCGCAAGCCGCCGCCAAGGCGCTGTACGAGAACACCGAGCTGACACCGGAAGCCATCGTGAAGAAGGCGCTCACGATTGCCGGCGAGCTCTGCATCTACACCAACCTGTCGCACACGATAGAAACGCTCTGAACACACGACGCATCATGAACCTGACTCCGCAACAAATCGTCGCCGAACTCGACAAGCACGTGGTCGGCCAGGCCCGCGCCAAGCGCGCCGTCGCCATCGCACTGCGCAACCGCTGGCGTCGCCAGCAGGTGCCGGATCCGCTGCGCCACGAGATCACGCCGAAGAACATCCTGATGATCGGCCCGACCGGCGTCGGCAAGACCGAGATCGCGCGCCGCCTCGCCAGGCTGGCGGATGCGCCCTTCATCAAGATCGAAGCCACCAAGTTCACCGAGGTCGGCTATGTCGGCCGCGATGTCGACACCATCATCCGCGACCTGGCCGAGATCGGCGTCAAGCAGACCCGCGAGAGCGCGATGCGCGAGGTGCGCGCGCAAGCTGAAGATGCGGCCGAGGAGCGCATTCTCGACGTGCTGCTGCCGCCGGCGCGCGACTTCGGTTTCTCGGCGAGCGCGCCGGCCGAAGACAAGAGTACCAATGCCACGCGCCAGACCTTCCGCAAGCGCCTGCGCGAAGGCGGCCTCGACGACAAGGAAATCGAACTCGACGTCGCCGAACCACGCGCGCAGATGGAAATCATGGCACCACCCGGCATGGAAGAAATGACCGAGCAGATCAAGTCCATGTTCGCGGGGCTCGGCGCCAACCGCAAGCAATCGCGCAAGCTGAAGATCGGTGAAGCGATGAAGCTGCTGGTCGAAGAAGAAGCCGCGCGGCTGGTGAATGAAGAAGAAATCCGTCAGCGAGCGATCCGCAACATCGAGCAGAATGGCATCGTCTTCCTCGACGAAATCGACAAGATTGCGTCGCGCTCGAACACGCAGGGCGCCGATGTGTCGCGTGCCGGCGTGCAGCGTGACTTGCTGCCGCTGGTCGAAGGCACGACGGTCAACACCAAGTACGGCATGCTCAAGACAGACCATATCCTGTTCATCGCCTCCGGCGCCTTCCATCTGGCCAAGCCTTCGGACTTGATCCCGGAATTGCAGGGCCGCTTCCCGATTCGCGTCGAACTGGAATCGCTGGCGATCGCCGATTTCGAGCGCATCCTGACCGCGACCGATGCCTGCCTGACGCGCCAGTACGAGGCACTGCTGGCGACCGAGAACGTGCGGCTCAGTTTCACTGCCGACGGCATCCGCCGGCTGGCCGAGATCGCGTATTCGGTGAATGAAAAGACCGAGAACATCGGCGCACGGCGCCTGTACACCGTGATGGAAAAGCTTCTGGAAGAAGTGTCGTTCGGCGCCGGCACGCAAGAACCGCAGGCTGTCGAGGTCGATGCCGCCTATGTCGATGACAAGCTCGGCGCACTGGCCGTGAACGAAGACTTGTCGCGCTATGTGCTGTAAACACAGGGCGCAGCGAGCTTGCTCCCGAGCGCTACACAGGTGAAGCGCTGCACGCACTGGCGGTGTTTCGTCGACGCCGCACTGTATGTCGCCGGGCTGGCACGCTCAATCGCTTTGATAGCGGGGCCGGCGCAGGTTGCGCCCCGTGCGGCGGCTCTGTTCCTGCGCCGGCTCGGCGCCCGCTGCCGAACTTCCTAAGCTGCTTGGCCCGGCGGCCTGTGGCATCATTTGCTGGGCTTGCAGCTGGGATTGCGGCTGTCCTTGCGATGGCACTTGCGGCTGCACCGGTTGCACCTGCGGTGAGGGTTGCGATGGCAAACCCTGTTCCGGCATCGTCCTGAGGGTCGTGCCACCTGCGCTGCCTTCCTGTGCCGCGAAAGCGGGCAAAGGCAACTCGCGCTCGGCGCCGCGATCCGACAGCACGACCGATCTGGCGTGGATCGCTTTCACTGACACGCCCGGCATCAGTTCCGTATTCAGCCGGTAGATCCTGGGCGGGCTCCCTTCGACCGTGATGATCGCGGCGCTGCCGGCGGCGCGACCGGCGTGGATGATGCCGCGCAGCTGCACATTCGCCAGGCTGCCCGTTTTCGCGGCACCGCCAAACAAGTTCGCGGCAGCAGACAACGGGGGCAAAGCACGCTCGACGGCGACGGGTGCCGCAATCGGGCGCGGCGGCGGCGCCAGCCACTGCAAGGCCCAGTAAGCAATCGAGGCGCACAGCACAATGAACAGCAGGAAGGCGATGACTGCGGGCAGCCGCTGTCGCGCCGTTGTCGCGCCGGCGTTGATGGCCGCATTCATCGCCGCCTGCCTGTGGTCATTTTGTTCATCGCACCAGCTGGTTGATCTCGATGATGGGCATCAGCACCGCCAGCACGATCAGCAGTACCACCACCCCCATGGCCAGAATCAGCATCGGCTCCAGCAAGCCGGCGATGGTCAGTGCACGCCGCTCGAGGTCCTGCTCCTGCATTTGCGCGGCGCGGTTCAGCATCTGCGGCAATTCGCCAGTGACTTCGCCGGCGCGGATCATGTGGATCAGCAACGGCGGAAAATGCTTGTGCGCCGACAGCGCGCGCGCCAGCCCCATGCCTTCGCGCACGCTGGCCGTCGCCTCTTCGACTTGCCGGCGCATCGCCACATTCGACAGCGTGTCGCGGCTGGTCTGTAGCGCACGCAGGATCGGCACGCCGGAACTGATCGTGATGGCCAGTGTGCTCGCAAAGCGCGAGGTGTTCAGGCTGCGCTCGAAGCGCCCGTACATAGGTGCCGTCAGCAGCCAGCGGTGCCAACGCATCCGCGCCTCTTCGTTGCGCAGCGCGCGCCGCCACAGCATGAAGGCGGCCGCCGCCAGCAGCGCCACCAGCCAGCCCCAGTGCCGCACGAAGTCCGACAGCGCCAGCATCGCAATCGTCAGGAAAGGCAGTTTCTGCTTGGTGTTCGCAAACACCGACACGATCTGCGGCACCACATAGGTCAGCAGGAAGACCACGATCGCGAACGCGACCACGGTCACGATCGCCGGGTAGGTGAACGCCAGCCTGACCTTTTGCACCAGCGCATTGCGGCGCTCGACGAAATCGGCCAACCGCGACAGCACACGCGACAGCTGGCCGATCTGCTCGCCGGACGCCACCAGCGCACGATAGATGTCGGCGAAGTCGCGCGGGTGGCGCGCGAGCGCATCGGCGAATGACGAGCCGCCGATCACCTCGGCGCGTATCGACGCGATCAGGTCGCGCACATACGGGCGCTCGGCTTGCTCCATCAATGCATCGAAGGCTTGCTCCAGTGGCAGCTGCGCTTCCAGCAGCGAGGCCAGCTGGCGCGTGAACAGCGCCAGCTCCTGGGTGGACAGCTTCTCGCCGAAGCGCCAGCCGCGCGCCAGCACGCGGCCCTGGGCATCGACCTGGCCAACGATGGCATCCACTGCCAGCGGCACCAGGCCGCGCGACTTCAGGTCAGCGCGCACTGCGCGCGGGCTGTCGGCCTGCAGCACGCCTTTGCTGGTGGCGCCGGCGGCATCAACGGCTTCATAGCGGAAGGCAGGCATCGGGCGATCATTCCTTCGTCACGCGCAGCAACTCGGCTTCGCTGGTCATGCCGTCACGCACCCAGCGCTCGCCATCCTCGCGCATCAGCCGCATGCCTTCGCGCTGTGCGCTGTCGCGGATCTCGGCCTCGGACGCCTGTTCATGAATTTGGGCCCGAATCCGCTCCGAAGCCTGCAACAGCTCATAGATGCCGACTCGGCCCTGATAACCGGTGTGCCCGCACTTGTCGCAGCCGACTTCGTGCCACTGCCGGCCATCATGACGACGGCAGTGGAGACAAAGCTTCCTCACCAGCCGCTGTGCAACGACGCCCAGCAGCGACGAGGACAACAGGAAGGGCTCGATGCCCATGTCCAGCAAGCGTGTGACAGCGGCGGCCGCATCATTGGTGTGCAAGGTCGCCAGCACCAGGTGCCCGGTGAGGGAAGCCTGCACCGCGATCTGCGCGGTTTCGAGGTCACGTATCTCGCCGATCATGATCACGTCCGGGTCCTGGCGCAGGATCGCGCGCAGCGCTTTCGCAAAGCTCATGTCGATGCGCGCATTGACCTGGGTCTGGCCGACCCCGGGCAATTCGTATTCGATCGGGTCTTCGACCGTCAGCACATTGGTGGTCGATGTATTCAGCCGTGACAGCGCCGCGTACAGCGTCGTGGTCTTGCCTGAGCCGGTCGGCCCGGTGACCAGTACGATGCCGTGCGGCTGGCTGATCAGCTGGTCGAATTGCTCGCGCGTTCGGGCGTCCATGCCCAGCTGCCCGAGGTCGAGCCGGCCGCCTTCCTTGTCCAGCAGGCGCAGCACCGCGCGTTCACCATGGCCGGTGGGCAGGGTCGAAACGCGCACGTCGACCGGTTTTCCGCCGACGCGCAGCGTGATGCGCCCATCCTGCGGCAAGCGCTTCTCGGCGATGTCGAGCTGCGACATGATCTTGATGCGCGAGATCAGCGCCCCGTGTATCGCTTTTTTCGGCCGTACGACGTCACGCAGCCGTCCATCGATACGGAAGCGCACCACCGACACCTGCTCGAAAGGCTCGATATGGATGTCGGATGCGCCCTCGCGCAAGGCCTGCGTCAGCAGCGCATTGATCATGCGGATGACCGGCGCATCGTCGGCCGACTCGAGCAAGTCTTCGACCGCCGGCATGTCCTGCATCAGGCGTGCGAGATCAAGATCGGATTCAACCTCGCCCACCACTTGCGCGGCGTCGCCGCCATGGCCGGCATACGCGCGGGCAATGGCGCCCTCGAGCTGTTCGCGCGGCAGCGTATGGATGTGAATGCGGCCGTAGCGACGACCGATTTCAGCCACGGCCGATGGCGCGGTCGCCTCCGATATCCAGACCTCGATCGCCTCGTCGGCATCGCTGCGCTCGCCCGCTTGCGCCAGCACGCCATGGTCGCGCGCAAAGCTGAAGGGCAACAGGCGTGGGTCACTGATCGGCGGCGCGCGGTGGCCAGGGTCATGGGCTTGCATCAGGGTGTCCTGTCGAATTCTGGGCGGGCCGGCAAGGCGTCGCCGGATTGACCGGCAGCTATCACGGTCATCGCTGGTTGATCACGGGCGGCTCGACAGGAAAGACCTCGACTGGCGCGGAAGGTTTCACGCCGCTGCCAGGCAGCGGCGCATTCGTGCCCGGCGCCGGCCCGGGCGCTGCCGGCGCCGCATCCCTGCGGACCATCGCATTGCCGGTCGGGCGGCCGCCTTCGAGCAGCGGCAGCAGCGGCGGTTCGGCGCCCGGGATCAGTGCATTCGGTTCGGGCTTGATGGTTTGCTGCGCGCCGCGCACATAGTCATAGCGGTCACCGGCGACGGCAATGCTCTGCGCATCATTGCGCACCACGGTTGGCCGGATGAAGACCATCAGGTTGGTCTTCACGCGCCGCTTGGTCTGGTAGCGAAACAGGTAGCCCAGAATAGGGATGTTACCGAGGCCAGGCACTTTTTCCAGCGTGTCATTCAGCGTGTCTTCGATCAGCCCGCCGAGCACGATGATCTGGCCGTCATCGACCAGCACATTGGTGTCGATCGAGCGCTTGCTGGTGATCAGTCCGGAGGTGGTCGACTGCTGGATTGCCGAGGTCTCCTGGTAGATCGCCATCTTCACGGTGCCACCTTCGGAAATCTGCGGCCGCACGCGCAGCGACAGGCCGATGTCGCGCCGCTCTATCGTCTGGAACGGGTTGACGCCGGCCGCGCCGGCCGAGGCGGCGGTCGTGAACTGCCCGGTGATGAAGGGCACGTTCTGGCCGACGATGATGCGCGCTTCTTCATTGTCGAGCGTGATCAGGTTCGGCATCGACAGGATGTTGGCTTTCACGTCGCGCTCGAGCGCGCGCGCCAGCGCACCCAGTCCGAGGCTGCCATCCCGTTGGCGGAAGATGGCTGCGGTCAATCCGTTGCCGGGAGCAATCGGCACCTTGGCCGGACCGAGCACGGATGCGGCCTGCTGCACGAGGTTGTCGCCATTGTTCGCAAAGCCGGTCAGCACGCCGACCCGGTAGCTGCTGCCGCCGTTGCCGGACAGCGCGGCCCATTGCACGCCGATTTCGGCCGCCTTGTCGGCGCTGACTTCGACGATCAGCGACTCCACATAGACTTGCGCGCGGCGCGCATCGAGCTGGTCGATGATGGCGCGCAGGTTGCGGTACACGTTTTCATTGGCCGTGATGATCAGCGTGTTGGTCGTCGGGTCGGCCTGGATGAAACCGGCGACGCCGCCGGATGGCAGCGGCCCTTGTTGCGGCGCCTGCGACGCCGGTGGCGGCTGCAGTCCGCCCTGCGCCGCCGGCGATTGGGTGCCGGGCGTGGTGGCGACCGGCGTGGTCGTCACGGCAGCGCCGGATTCGCCAGCCACCACCGCGCGCAGCACTTGCGCGAGCTTCACCGCTTCGGCGTTGCGCAAGTAGACGACATGCACATTGCCCGGTAACGCGGTGGGCTGGTCGAGCTTGCCGATCAGCGTACGCGCAAGATTGGCGCGGGCCGTGGTCGGCGCACGAATGATGATCGAGTTCGTGCGCGCATCCGCCAGCAGCATCACGCGGCCCGGGTCGGCCACGCCTTGCGCGGCCGCGCCCGTGTCGAGCATGCGGTTAACTGTCACGACCATGTCAAGCGCAATCGCATGGTCGAGTTTCACCACATCCAGCTCGCCGATCGCCGGCACGTCGAGCGACGCGATGATGCGCGACAGCCGCTTCAGGTTGTCCGCGTAGTCAGTGATGACCAGCGTATTGTTGGTCGGGTCGGCAGCGATGGTGTTGTTGGGCGAGATCAGCGGACGCAGGATGGCCACCAGGCCGTTCGCGCTTTCATGATTGAGGCGAAAGATCTGCGTGGCGATCTGGTCGCCGCGCACCTTGCCGGCCGTGACCGGCGCCGCCTGCAACTTGGCATCGGCTTCGGGCAGCACCTTGATGTAATCGGGCGTGCGCACCACCGCATAGCCTTGCAAGCGCAACACCGAGGTCAGCATGTCGAAGGCCTGCGCCTTGGTGACGGGCTTCTCGGACACGAGGTTGATCGTGCCCTTGACGCGCGGATCGATCACGAAGGTGTTGCCGGTGAAGTGGCCAATCGCGCGCACCACATTCTCGATGTCGGCGCCGACGAAGTTCAGGCTCGCCTGATTGGAGGACGGGTCTTGCGCGCGCACCGACGCAGCGGGCCAGGCAGCCAGCAGCATGGCCAGCCAAATAAACAGGGCCAGCGACGTCGAAACGGAAGACATCGAAGTGTTTTTCATTTGAATTCAAGTGCGATCACGCTGCGGCCTCCTGCCTGGCGACGCTGGCCGAGCAGGTTCAGCAGGATCGCCAGTTGTTGTTCCTTCCCTTCCCGGGCCCACGCTTGTCCGGAGAACCGCAGCCGGCCGCGAATGATTTCTCCCGCACCCTCGAGCATCAGCGGTCCGGAACGGGTGCTCAGTGTGAGGTGGGCGGCATCGCCGCGCCAGAGGAATTCCATCCGGTATGCGCCAAGCGGCTTGACCGGCGATAAGGCCGATGCAATCTCCGTCATGTCGAGCTGCATGCGGCCCCCGATGCGCAGGCCGTCCGGCGTACGCTGCAATGCCAGCGCCTGCCATGACAGGCGCATGCGGCCCGACGGCCTGACCGTATTCAGCGGCGCACCGAGCGCAGCCAGCCGTTCGGCCGGCAACTCGAGGGCACCCGCACCAAGCTCCCAGCTGCGCCAGCTGCCCCGTACCGTCACCGTTTGTGTCAATGCACGCTCGTTGGCGAGCGCTGCATCGATGCGCCCGACCAGTGCCAGCGGTGACAGGCGCCAGCGAAAGCGGCCGGGCAACAGCGGCGACAAGGGCTCGCCCGCAGTGCTGGCGGCGCCAATGAAAGCCGAGCCCTGCCACACCGTACCCTGCGGATCACCAAGCGACACGCGACCCGCGGTCTGTCGCTCGACCAGCGGCACCAGCCAGCTTGCGGGCAGGGTGGCGACGACCGTTGCCAGCACGGCCAGCAGCGCCGCTGCAAACCAGACGACGGGGCGGTTCACGACGGGCGACGCAGCGTCAGTCGCGCATCGACGCGATCCGGTGTGTCGCGCACGCTCACGCTGGCGTCACTGACTGACAACTGCGATGTGCGCTGCAGTTGCTGCAACCATTCGGTCAGCGCGGAGAATGGCACATCGTCCAGATTCACGCGGACCAGCAGCGTGCCGCCCGCGTCCTGCACGGTCAATGACTGCGCCTTCAAACCTTGTGTAGCGAGACCGGCTTCGAGGCTGGCCTTGTCGACAGGCGGCGCCGACGACGATGCGCCTGTCGCGGGCGGTGGCGCCGCCGACAATTGCTGCGACATGGCCTCGACCTGCGCCGCATCGGCGCGCAATTGCGGCAAGTCCTTGCGCCAGCGCTCGCGACCATCCAGTGCGGGCTCGATGCCTGACAGCCCTAGCAGCACGAGGAACAGCAGCGTGCCGCCCCAACCGAGCACCCTGCGCTCGCGTGGCGTGCGCCCAAGCCAGAAGGCACGCAGGCCACCGCCCGTCGCGTTGCCTGCGCTGCGATTCATTGCGTGCTCCTGATTTCCCATTGCGCGCCGTTGCCGTTGATGGCCTTGGCCTCCAGCCCGCGTGCCGCCAATGCCGAACGCGCAGCGTCCAGCGAAGGCTGCTGGCCGGGCTTGAAGCGCACCTCAAGTGCCATATCGCGATATTCGAGCGCCGCGATGGCGCGCGCATCGGCACCGATCGCCGTGCCGGCCTCGGCCCAGGCATCGCCCAATGCCGCCGCCAGTGCCATGAAATCGCCAGGCGCGAATTCGCCGGCCGCCCGGCGCGACGTTGCCAGCTTCTGCCGCATTTGCGCGACCGGATCACTCAGCACCTCGTCGGGGAAGTTGCGGTGGAAGCTGCGCGCCATGGCGTCGCGCAACTGTTGTCCCTCGTTGCGCAACTGCCACCAGTCCCCGTTCAGCGCGGCGACATTGACCAGCACGCATGCCGCCGCCAATCCCAGCGGCCAGCGCCAGCGAGGCCAGTCGGGCCCATCGCCTTCGTCAGCAGTCATCGCGGTCAGCAGGTCCAGCGGCACCCGGCCCGCCCCCTCGACCCATGCCGCCCAGTTTTCCTCGCGCAGGTCGATGGTGCTCACGGGGTAAATCTGGTCGGAGGCCGTGCTGGTGGTCGTTGCGGCATCGCCGGCCTGTGCATGGTTCGGTACCGCGGCCCCGCCCGCGAATTGACCATAGGCGTCCCGGAATGGCTTGAGCAGCGTTGATGGCAGCGCCAGTTGCACCGGGTGCTGGCCGGCGAACGTGACAAGCAGCTGCAACACCTCGCCCGGCAATTGATCGATAGGCTCCGACGACAGTGGCAAGCCCATGCCCTCCTGCGCCGACAGCCGCAGTGCCAGCTCGCGCTGTCCCGCATGCTCGACCACGCTGGCCGACACCTGCCCGGCCGGCAGTGGCAGGCACAGCGCAAAGGGCAAGGCCGACAGGCGGCGTGCGCCGTGACGGCGCAAGGCATCGAGCCAGTCTTGCAGCCACGCGCGATCGGCGACCGCCACCAGCCGCTCGCTGCCGCTCGTGCCGAGCGCTACGTTGGCGCCCTGCGTCGGCGCGACGGCGATCGCGCAAGTGGCCGGGTCGCCGATCACGCGATCCTCGATGAGTGCCGGCAATGCGGCCTTCAGGCGCGCCGCCGGCAGCGGCGGCACAGCGATGCGGAACAGGCTGACATCCGACGCGGCCAGCAGCACCACCACGCGCTGCGCCTGCTGCAGCAGCCCCACCAGTTCGGACAGCGTCGCGTCACCGATACGCTGCAGGCGGCCGCGGGCCGTGACCGCGAAAGACAAAGGCAGGCGTGCAGCGCCGGTCGGCGTCGCGCGCGCCGGCAGGCGCAGATAAAGTGCGGTGGGAGCGGTGGCGAAGATTTCTTGCATGGCGTCAGACCTCGCGCAGCCAGACCAGGTGCGTGGTCGGACCACGGCGCTCCACCAGCCCCTGTACCTGGAGGCCGGCTTCGCCGATTGCCACGCGGCCGTTGACGAGGAAATAGCTGGTCGCAACCGCGGCCTGGGATGCCGATGGCGGCTCAGGGCGGCCGGGCAGGCGCGCGGCGAAGTCATTGAGATCGCGGAAGCTGGCGCTGCGGCGCGCATTGACCAGGGTCGTGGCCTCGGCCAGCGACAGCGACGGCAGCCGCGCAGACAGCACTACGGGCGGCGCCGTGTTCACGTTGACGGGCGTCGCGCGCGGCAGGAACACCACGTCGTTGCGTACGGCTGCCAGCACCGTCGGCGTGAAGCCGGGCACGGCCAGCAAGTCGTCCACCTGCACGAAGCCGATCGGGCGCGGCGCACCCGTGTCGCCGTTGGCCGCGCGCTGCGATGCGGCCACCCGCTGCGCGGTCGCCCGTGCCAGTCCCGGATCCTGCCGCAGCGCCGCCAGCAGCCGCTCAAAGGCTTGCAGCTCGGACAGGTTGATGTCGCCACGCGTGGCCAGTCCGGTGAGATTGAGTCGCGCCTGCGCATCCTGGATCGCACCCGACAGCACGGCACTGCCGGCATTGCCGCGGATCGATGCCGATTCGACATAGCGATCGAGCCGCGTCTCGGACAAGGGCACGGCCCAGGGTTCGTTCAGGTCATCGGTCAATGAATAGCGCGCGTCCTCACGCAGGATGAGCCGCGCCCAATCGAGCGCGCCGCGCAGCACCCACTGCTTCTGCAACTGCAGGCGCTGGTTCTCGATCGAGCGCACCTGCACCTGCTGCTGCCAGAACAGGCTGGCAACGATGGTGATGGCCAGGGTCGTCAGCAGCAGTGCCGTGACGATGGCCACGCCGCGCATGCGCGAACGCAGCGGGCGAGCCGGGCAAGCACCTTGGGTGCGCTTCATGTGGCCCCCAGCATGAAGACCTTGGTCATCGGCGCCACATTGCCCTCGACCCGCAGCGACACCTCAAGCCCGCTCCAGGGGGTCTGCATGGCGGTGGTGCCGGCGCCCGGATTCATCAGCGAGCCGCGCGAGGTCAGCGGGGCGGCCGCCGGCTCCCCTTGTGCCCGCACCTGGGTCCAGCTGCGCCAGCCGCGACCGTCATCGGTCCACACGCGCAAATCCATCGCGCGCAATCCACTGCGCAGCGCGATCGGGTTCGCCCCGCCAGCCGCTGCGAACTGCCAGTACTGGTCGAGCCGCGTGAGGTCGCGGGTGGCCGGCGACTCTTCGCGCGTCAGCACGCCATCGCGCAAGCGCCAGGTCACGAGTTGCAGCATGCCGGGCTGCGCATCGGGCTGGATGCGGCGCGCGAGCGTGACGCGAGCGGCATCGACGGCAAGCGGCGAGCGGCCATCGAGCGTCGTCGCATCGACCGCGTTCGCGCAGTCGGCCTGCAGTTGCGCAAAGGCCAGCTGCAAGCCGCGCGTCTGTTCGAGCTCGCTGTTGAGCGCCGCGCGCGCACGCGTGATCGAATCGAGTCCGCGCCAGCCGAGCACGGCGACGAAGGCCAGCACGCAGATCGCCACCAGCAACTCGACCAGCGTCAGGCCCTGCGTGCGCGGGCGTCGATGTCGCGGCAGCGCTTGACGTGCCCATCGCTGCGCTGGACGCAGCCCGTGCCGCTGGCAAGGTTCAAGGCGCATTCGGCACCACCTGCGACAGCGTAATGATCTTGCGGCCCGGCGTACGCTCGTCAATCACGCTGACTTCGACGCGCCGGAAGGACGGGTTGGGCGTGGGCAGGATCTGTTCGTCACAACGAAAAGCCCATTCGCCTTGCGGACAGGCGAACTCGCGCTTGCCGACCGACGGCCATTCATGCGACAGGCGAATTTGCGTCAGTCGGTTTTCGGCTGACCATGTGGCCATCATCGCCGAGCGCAAGTCACTGCTGTTTTGCGTCAGGCTGCCGATCGCCCGCAAGCTGGCCGCGAGCGCGGTACCCACGATCACGAGGGCGACCAGCACTTCGAGCAGCGTGAACGCCGCCGACCATCGCGGGCGTGATGCCGGTGCGTCTGGCGCAGGCCGCGTCGCAGGTTGTATCGCCATCATTCGACCGTGAAATTGCCGATGCCATCGGCCCGGATCGTCGCAGCCTGCGGTCCCAGCGCCAGCGTCAGCGCGAAGGCCTTGTCGACCGGCTCCTTGCCAAAAACGATGCGCAAGGGCTGCTGGCCGGCGATCGCGGGCGCCAGCGCCAGCGCCAGTGGCGCATGGCGAAACTCGCGTTCGCGCAGCAGGCCATCGTCGGCCAGCGGCTGCCAGCCCTCGCCCTTCCGGATCAGGAATCGATAGCGATAATCATCAGCCTCGAAAGCGATCGGACGATTGCGCACGATGGCCTCGTCACGCGCCAGTTGCAACAACAGCGCGACACGCTGCGCCTCGTTTTGCAGCAGCTGGCGATCCCCGGGAGTGGCATTCAGCGCGACGGCCCCGAGCAAAATGCCGACGATGACGAGCACCACCAGCAGTTCAAGCAGCGTGAAGCCGGCAACGCCGCGCGACCGTCCCGGACGCTTTGACGATGCGGCGCTCAATCTCATGCCTCAGTCCTGCCACGAGCCGACGTCGGCATCGACGCCGGTGCCGCCCGGCTTGCCATCGGCGCCCAGCGAGAACAAGTCGACTTCGCCATGCACGCCCGGCGCCAAGTACTGGTAGGCATTGCCCCACGGGTCCTTGTTGAGACGATCCACATAGCCACCGGTCTTCCAATTGGCCGGCGGTGGCCCGCCGGCCGGACGCGTGACCAGCGCCTGCAAGCCCTGCTCGGTGGTCGGGTAGCGCTGGTTATCGAGGCGGTAAAGCTTGAGCGCTTGCATCAGCGTCGCGATGTCCTGCTTGGCCGCGAGGATGCGCGCATCGTCAGTGCGGCCCATCAGGCGCGGCACGACCAGCGCGGCGAGCACGCCCATGATCACGACCACCACCATGATCTCGATCAGCGTGAAGGCGTGGCTGAGCGATGCGCGACGGGGTGCGCGGCGAAAATTCCATTCAGGGTCGCGGCGATGCAGGCGCATGGGCATCATCAGTCGGGTTCTGCAAGCCGTAATGAAGGCAGAGTTCTTGTTGTCAGACCAGCTTTCTTCGCGAAAGTGCGGTACGGATGGCAAGCCGCGCGACGCGTATTCCCGGTATTGAACGCTGACACGCACTTGCAAGCCGGCACGTACTCGTGCGGAGTGCGGTGATTATTCGGCACGCAGATTTTGTTTCTTGGACGCGGCGCAAGCTGCGGTTGCGGCAGGTTTGGCGATGACGGACTGCAGCCGATTCATCGGCGAATCAGGCTGGTCTCAGGACAGATTTTGAGGAATGAAAGGAAGCCGGCGAGGCGCCGGCCTTGCAGCGTCAGGCGGCTTCGTCGCGCGCCTCGCGTGCCAGCAGCCGTTGGATCGCCGCTTGCGGCGCATCGCCGCCAAACAAGACTTGTGCAACGGCATCGACGATCGGCATCGTGACTTGATGACGCAGCGCCAGCACCTGCACCGCCTGAACGCAACGCACACCTTCGGCCACATGGCCCAGTTCGGCGACGATGGTGTCGAGCGACTTGCCCTGCGCAAGGCCGAGACCGACTTGACGGTTGCGCGACAAGTCGCCGGTGCAGGTGAGGATCAGGTCACCCACGCCGGTCAACCCCATGAAGGTTTCCATGCGGCCGCCGAGTGCGGTGCCGAGGCGCGTGATCTCGGCCAGGCCGCGCGTGATCAGTGCCGCACGCGCATTCAAACCCAGGCCGAGGCCATCGGCAATGCCGGTCGCAATCGCCAGCACGTTCTTCACCGCGCCACCGACCTCGACGCCGGCAATGTCATCCGTCGAATACACGCGCAGGTGAGCGCCGTGCACGCCGGCGATCGCTTGCCGGCGCAGTGCTTCCGAAGCGGAGCCAATCACCAGCGCGCAAGGCAGGCCGCGCGCGACTTCCTGTGCAAATGAAGGACCGGACAAAGCGCCGCAGGCGATCACGTTGCCCAGCTCTTGCGCGACGACCTGATGGGGCAGCAGCGCGGTGCCGGGCTCGAAGCCCTTGCACAGCCAGACGAGGTTGGGCAGCGGCAGACCCCTGACCGCGCGCAGCATCGGACGCAGGCCGGAGAATGAGGTCGCAAGGATCAGCAAGCCGCCTTGCGCATGGGCCACCGCCTGCGCGACATCGGACGACAGCTGCAACGATGAAGGCAGTGGGATGCCGGGCAGGTAGCGCGCATTCTCGCGGCGCGCTTCGATATCGGCGATGGATTGCGGCTCGCGGCCCCACAGCAGCAGCGACTGGCGATCGGCCAGCGCAACGGCCAGCGCGGTGCCCCAGGCACCGGCGCCAAGAATGGAAATATTCATTCGCCCCAGACGTCCGATGCCTTGACGTAGCCAGTCTCGCCGTCACGGTGGCGTACCTTGATCCAGCCGGACGATACCGGCTCGGCCAGTTCCAGCACCACGCCCTTGCTGGCGCTGAACACGACGGCGGCTGTGTCGCTGGCACTGGCGCGCGCCGTGGCCTGCAGCACCTCGACCACCAGCGTGCGCTTGTTCGACAGGTTCTTGTTCTCGATCCACGACAGCTCGCCGGCGGCGTCGCGCACGCGGCTCCATTCGCCGTTGTTGAGGACGAGTTCGACCGGCATGCCCGCCGGCGCGATGAAGACTTTCTTCGACTTCAGCCCGGGCGCGTCATACATGACGGCCGGACCGGGCCAGACGGAACGGAAATCGACGGCCTGCGCAGCGGTGGTCAGCAGCGCCAGCGTTGCCGGCAGCAGGGCTGCAAGGACGTGGCGGGTGCGCGGCGCGGCCATGCGGATCTCCTTGTTTACTGCACCTGGGTCGGCGCGTTTTGCGTCATCACCTGCTGGCGCTGGTGATAGAAGACCTCGAAATTGATCTCGGCCAGGTGCACCGGCGGGAAGCCGCCACGGGTCACCATGTCAGCGATGTTCGAGCGCAGGTAGGGATAGAGGATGTTCGGGCAGGCGATGCCGAGCAGCGGCTCGAGCTGGCCTTCGGGGATGTTGCGGGCCTCGAAGATGCCGGCCTGCTTGCCTTCGACCAGGAAGGCGACCTTGTCGCGCACCTTGGCCGTCACGGTCACGGTGCAAGTCGCTTCGTAGATGCCCTCACCCAGTGTTTCGGAACCGACGTCGATCGCGACTTCGATCGACGGGCCTTCCTGCTCGAGGAAGATGGCCGGCGAGTTCGGCTGCTCCAGCGACATGTCCTTCAGGTAGATGCGCTGGATATTGAACGTGGGCTGGTTCTCTTGCGGGTTCTGGTCAGACATGAAAAGCTTTCGTGTGAGTGGTAATGATGCGCGCCGTCATTGCGAACGGCTACGCGCTGGATCAATGCAAGGGTTCGCAGGCTGCTCAGGCGGCCTGCAGCAGCGGCTCGAGCTTGCCTTCACGGTCGAGCGCGGACAAGTCATCGAAGCCACCGACATGGATGTCGCCGATGTAAATCTGGGGGACTGTGCGGCGCCCGGTCATTTCCATCATCAGCGCGCGCTGGTCGGGCTCGAGGTCGATGCGGATTTTTTCGATCACGTCGACACCCTTGGCCTTGAGCAGACGCTCGGCCATGTTGCAGTACGGGCAGACCCCGGTGCTGAACATGCGGACTTTGGCACCCATCAATTTCGCTCCTTCTTGCTACGCTTGCTTGTCTGGTCCGGCTGGGCCGGCTTACTTCGCCGTCGGCAGTCCCTGCGACTGCCACTCGGCATATCCGCCGTCAAGGATAAACACTTCCGAGAATCCTGCACGCATCAGCTGCCCGGCGGCGCGCTGCGCGCGCGGGCCGCTTTGGCAGACCACCAGCACCGGGCGTGCCTTGTCGAGTTCGCCGGCGCGCGCGCCGAGCTCGTCGAGCGGGATGTGTCTCGCGTTGCGCAGGTGGCCGGCGCCGAATTCTTCGGCATTGCGCACGTCGAGGATCTGGGCCTTGCCCTGGTTGAGCAGCTGTGTCGCCTGCAGCGTCGACAGGCTGAGTTTGCTGCGGGAGAGCGTCGGCCATGCGAGCGCACCGCCGGAGACCAGCGCGATCAGCACCAGCCAGATATTGTCAATCAAGAATTTCACGGCGTCTTTGTTCCCTGCATTTCGTTCAAAGCTTCGTTGGAAGCAAGCGTGCCATTATAGAATAGAAGGCTTGTCGCCATATCCCCCATCCAACCTCTGCATCTTCCCATGTACAAGATTGTCTTCATGCGCCACGGTGAGTCCACCTGGAACAAAGAAAACCGTTTCACCGGCTGGGCCGACGTCGACCTGACCGACAAGGGCATCGCCGAAGCACGCGAGGCCGGCCGCATCCTGAAGGAAGCCGGCTTCACCTTCGACCTGACCTATACCTCGGTGCTCAAGCGTGCGATCCGCACCCTTTGGCTGACCCTCGACGAGATGGACCTGATGTGGCTGCCGACCGTGCACGCGTGGCGCCTGAACGAGCGCCACTACGGCGCGCTGCAGGGCCTGAACAAGGCTGAAACCGCCGCCAAGTACGGCGACGAGCAGGTGCTGGTATGGCGCCGCAGCTATGACACGCCGCCGATGGCCCTCGATGCCGGCGACGAGCGCACCTCGTACCGGGACCCGCGCTATGCGAAACTCAAGCGCGAAGAGATCCCGCTCACCGAGTGCCTGAAAGACACCGTGGCACGCGTGCTGCCGCTCTGGGACGAGTCGATCGCACCTGCTATCCGCGCCGGCAAGCAGATCCTGGTCTCGGCGCACGGCAACAGCCTGCGCGCGCTGATCAAGCACCTCGACAACATCAGCGACGCCGACATCGTCGGCCTGAATATCCCGAACGGCCAGCCGCTGGTCTACGAGCTCGACGCCGACCTCAAGCCGATCCGCAGCTATTACCTCGGCGATGCCGCCGCGATCGACGCGGCGATGAAGGCCGTCGCCAGCCAGGGCAAGGCCAAGTAAACGCCGATGCCCCAGCTTCGCCCGTTGTCCGCGCCGTCGATGTCCCGGTTCCCCGCACCATCAACGCCGAAATCGCTTGCGGCGCCGCTGGCGGCGCTGCTGGTGGCGCTGGCAGTCTCGCTGGCCTTGCTGACACCCGCGCCCGCCGCCCGCGCGCAGGGGACGCAAAAGTCGGCCGAGCGCACGCGCCAGAAGCAGCAGGCCGAGCAGGAAAGGGCCGAGCTGCGCAAGAAGCTCGACGCGCTGAAGTCCGACATCGCCAAGACCGAAAAGGCGCACGGGCACGCGGCCGATGCGCTGGCCGAGTCCGAAAAGGCGATTTCGACGGCCAATCGCTCGCTGCGCGAGCTCGCTTCCGAGCAGCAGCGCACCCAGCAACATCTCGCGCAGTTGTCCAAGAGCCAGCAGGAACTGGAGGCCGCCGTCGCGCAGCAGCGCTCGCGGCTGGAGAAAATGCTGCGCGAGCAGTATGTGGCCGGCCATGACGACCGCGTGCGCCTGCTGCTGTCCGGCGACAACCCGAACCGCATCGCGCGCGAGCTGCGCTACCTCGGCTATGTATCGGCCGAACAGGTGAAGGCAATCGCCGAACTGCAGCAAAACCTCGAAGCGATCGAAGCCAACAAGGCCGACGCCGAAGAGACGCGGGCCGCGCTGGAAGACATCGCAACCGAGCAGCGCGAGCAGAAAGCGCTGCTGGAAAAGGAAAAGGGCAAGCGCAAGGCGCTGGTCACGCAGCTGTCGTCGAAGCTGGGCGAGCAACGCCGCCAGGCCGGCAGCCTGGCCCGTGACGAAGAGCGGCTGTCTTCGCTGGTCGACAAGCTCGCGGTCCTGATCGCGCAGCAGCGCAAGGCCGACGAGGAAGAAGCAAGGCGCCGCGCGCGCCTGAAGGCCGAGGCGCGGGAAAAACTGGCCGCAAAATCACGTACGGAAGACAAGGGCAAGGCCGAATCGAAGGACGGCATCGCCGACAATGCGAAGTCGTCCCCCGCGAGCAGGGCTCCGGCAACGAAGGAAGCGAAAGAACGCAAGCCGGCCGACGAGCTGGCCGAGCTGCCACCGCCGCCGGACGGCAATGCCTTCGCCGGCCAGCGCGGCAAGCTCAGGCTGCCGGCCAAGGGCGAGCTGGTCGCCACCTTCGGCGCCAAACGCGCCGACGGCCCGGCGTGGAAGGGCATCTTCATCAAGGCCGCCGAGGGCAGCGAGGTGCACGCGGCCGGCGCCGGCGAAGTCGTCTTCGCCGACTGGATGCGCGGCTTCGGGAACCTGCTGATCGTGGACCATGGCGGGCAGGACCTGAGCATCTATGGCAATAATCAGGCGGTGCTCAAGCGGCCCGGCGACCGCGTGAAGACGGGTGATGTCATCGCGACCGTCGGCAATAGCGGCGGCAACGAACAATCGGGTTTATACTTTGAAATGCGGCATCAAGGGCGGGCAATCGACCCGCTTACATGGATCAACAGGTGACAGATGGGCAGCAGACTGAAGAACATCGGGCTGGTAGGACTGGGACTGATCGCCGGCATCGCCGGTTCGATGCAGTTCGACGCGCTTGCTCAGCGCAATGCCGGCACGCCGCTACCGGTTGAAGAGTTGCGCACGCTGGCTGACGTCTTCGGGCTGATCAAGTCCGACTACGTCGAGCCGGTCGAGGACAAGAAGCTGCTGACCGAGGCCATCTCGGGCATGGTGGCCTCGCTCGACCCGCACTCGGCCTTCCTTGACAAGAAAGCGTTCAAGGAACTGCGCGAAGGCACCCAGGGCAAGTTCGTCGGCCTCGGCATCGAAGTCGGCATGGAAGACGGCTATGTGAAGGTGATCTCGCCGATCGAGGACTCGCCTGCCTACAAGGCCGGCCTGAAGGCCGGTGACCTGATCACCCGCCTCGACACCACGCCGGTCAAGGGCATGACGCTGGACGAAGCCGTCAAGCGCATGCGCGGCGAACCCAACACCAAGATCACGCTGACCATCGCCCGCAAGGAAGAGGACAAGCCACTGATCATCACCATCACGCGTCAGGAGATCAAGGTCCAGAGCGTGAAGGGCAAGGTGATCGAGCCAGGCTATGCCTGGGTGCGCGTGTCGCAATTCCAGGAGCCGACAGTCGAGGACCTGGCCAAGAAGATCAACCAGCTGTACCAGCAAGATCCGTCCATCAAGGGCCTGGTGCTGGACTTGCGCAACGATCCGGGCGGCGTGCTGCCGGGCGCGATCGGCGTGTCGGCCGCCTTCCTGCCGAAGGATGTGGCCGTCGTGTCCACCAACGGCCAGCTGCCGGATTCAAAGGCGACCTATTTCGCGCGCCGCGAGTTCTACGGCACCCGTTCCGGCGGTGACCCGCTGGCCCGCGTGCCGGATGCGGCGAAGAAGGTGAAGATGGTCGTGCTGGTCAATTCGGGCTCCGCCTCGGCGTCCGAGATCGTGGCCGGCGCGCTGCAGGACTACAAGCGCGCCACCATCATGGGCACGCAGACCTTCGGCAAGGGCTCGGTGCAGACCATCCGCCAGCTGTCGGCCGATACCGCCGTCAAGCTGACCACGGCGCGCTATTACACGCCGAACGGCCGCTCGATCCAGGCCAAGGGCATCGTCCCCGACCTGCTGGTGGATGAGTACGCGGACGGCGACGGCCTGAACGGCCTGCGCCTGCGCGAAGCCGACCTGCAAAAGCACCTGTCGAACGACAAGGACAAGGAAGCCGGCAACGGCGCCAACGTGGTCGACGAGCTGGAAGAGGCCAAGCGCCTGCAGGCGCTGGAGAAGAAGCGCAAGCCGCTCGAATTCGGCAGCAAGGAAGACTTCCAGCTGGCCCAGGCGCTGAACCACCTGAAGGGCCAGACCGTGCAGCTGTCGAAGTCGGCCAAGATCGAAAACAAGAAAGAGCCGACCATCAACAACCCCGATGGTAATGGCGGCAACGGCAGCAACGGCAACGGCGACAAGAAATAAGCGCCGAAACCAGCAAGACGGCCGCAGCGATGCGGCCGTTTTCATTGGAACGCCACGGCAAGAACCGACGACACGCAAGCCCCATGAACGACCAACAATTGCTGCGCTACTCGCGGCACATCATGCTCGACGAGATCGGCATCGAAGGCCAGGAAAAGCTGCTTGCTGCGCATGCACTGGTGATCGGCGCCGGCGGACTCGGCTCACCGGTCGCGCTGTATCTGGCGTCGGCCGGCATTGGCAAGATCACGCTGGTCGACCATGACACGGTGGACCTGACCAACCTGCAACGGCAGGTCATGCATACCACCGCGCGCGTCGGGCAGCCCAAGGTCGACTCCGGCCGCGAGGCACTGCAGGCGATCAACCCGGAAGTGGCGGTCGTGACCCTGGCCGAACGGGCCGACGACGCGCGGCTGGCTGAACTGGTGGCATCGGCTACCGTGGTGCTCGACTGCACCGACAATTTCCAGACGCGCCATGCGATCAACCGCGCCTGCGTGCAGGCAAAGGTGCCGCTGGTGTCGGGAGCGGCGATACGGATGGATGGGCAGGTCGCCGTGTTCGACCCGCGCAGCGGCAGCACGCCCTGCTATGCGTGCCTGTTCCCGCCCGACCAGCAGTTCGAGGAAGTGCAATGTTCGACCATGGGCGTGTTCGCGCCGCTGGTCGGCATCATCGGCACGGTGCAGGCGGCCGAAGCCCTGAAGCTGGTGGCGGGAATCGGGGAGTCGCTCGCGAACCGCTTGTTGATGCTGGATGCGCGCCACATGGAGTGGACGGCGATACGGACGACGAAGGCTTCCGACTGCAGCGTTTGTTCAGGGCCGGCGGCACATTGACGATCCTTCCACGGTTCGGCTTGCAAGCCGAACCGCATCACCAGCTTAGCCCGCCAGCAGCGCCATCTGCAGCATCGCGCCGTCCGACGGCTTGATCTGGAAGCCGCTCTTCGCGAAGCGATGCCAGCGGCCGATCACGAACGCAATCATCAGCGAAGCGCGCGCCGCCGCCTCCGACTCCGGTGCCACGCCCTGGGTGGCGGCCAGTTTCCATGACTGGCGGAAGGCCAGCTCGACGCGTTCGACGAACTGGTTCATGCGGTGTTGCAGCCGGTCGTCTTCATTGACCAGCGCATCGCCGATCAATACCCGCGTCATGCCGGGATTCTGCTCGGCGAAATCCAGCAGCACGCCAGCCATCGCCAGCACCTGGCGGCGGCCGCTTTCCTCGTTCTGCGCGATCTTGTTGACCAGCGTGAAGACCGAGGTCTCGATGAACTCGATCAGCCCTTCGTACATCTGCGCCTTGCTGGCGAAATGGCGATAGAGCGCGGCCTCGGACACCTCCAGCTTCGCGGCCAGCGCGGCGGTGGTGATGCGTTCGCCCTTGGGGTTTTCCAGCATCTCGGCCAGCGCCCGGAGGATCTGCAGCTTGCGTTCACCCGGTTTCATGTTTGGCATGTTCGTTATTGGTCCGGCAAAACTCGTCGCGGCTCGTCGCCGTCCGCCCTCACTGCAGCAGCGGTCCCCTCGCTGTCTGCCTGTCCGGACTGTAACACTATGGAAGCACTGATTTACAAAAATCAGTGACTGCGCGTGGTAAGCCATGGCGTCGGGGCAGTGAATGGGGGCGCACCACCGTCGCACAGCTGCGCTGGCCCGGCATGAAAGGTCATGTTTCCATCACCTCCCTAGCGCAGGCTACTGAGGCGTCCGGGCAGTTGACGAAGGGATTTTACTTGGACATCGGCAAACGGAGAACGCCGGTGCGAGCGCGGCAGGAAGCCGGTGAACCAGACTGTCTTCAGCCCCAGCGCCCGGGCCGACTTCAGGTTGGCGAGCGTGTCCTCGACCAGCACGCACCGCGAAGGCATGAGGCGCTGGCGGCGCAGCAAGCGCCGCAGCATCAGCTTCGACGGCTTGGGCCGCCACTGGCCATGCACCTTCATCGCCTCGATCGGCACATGCTCGGCAAAGTGCCGGTGCAATCCGATGTGGCGCAGGATTTCGCGCGCGTAGTCGCGCGGCGCATTGGTCAGCAAGACCTTGCGACCCGGCAGGCGCGACAGCAGCCGCGCGATGCCGCGCTCGGCGCGGATCATCATGCGCAGGTCATCGAACTGGTGTGCATCGCGCAGGAAATCGTCGGCACGCACGCCATGATGGCGAATCATGCCCAGCAGCGTCGCGCCATAGCGATGCCAGTAGGCGACGCGCACCGCATTGACGGCTTCGGGATGGGAGGGCAGGGACTGGTCAGCCAGCACGCGCGTGATCAGCGCGTTCATGTTCCGGTTAATCGCCGGGAAGATCGCATGGGATGCGTTGTGCAGCGTATTGTCGAGGTCAAACAGCCAGACCAGGCTGCGCGAACGACGGGCCGGCGCGGAGAGTGTCAACGCTGCGACCCGGCCCGGGTACGGCTTAGTGGGAGCGGATCATGGTGCCGAAGGCTTGCTCGGTGAGCACCTCCAGCAACAGAGAATGCTCGATACGGCCATCGATGATGTGCACGGTGTTCACGCCCGACTTCGCAGCATCCAGTGCCGACGAAATCTTCGGCAACATGCCACCCGAAATGGTGCCGTCCTCGAACATCTCGTCGATCTCGCGCGCCGACAGGTCGGTCAGCAGGTTGCCCTGCTTGTCCATCACGCCGGGGATGTTGGTCATCATGATCAGCTTCTCGGCATGCAGGATCTCCGCGATCTTGCCGGCGACGACATCGGCATTGATGTTGTAAGCCTGGCCATCTTCACCAAAGCCGATCGGCGAGATGATGGGAATGAAGGCATCGTCCTGCAGCGCCTTGACCACGGCCGGATTGATCGCTTCGATCTCGCCGACGAAGCCGATGTCCAGGAACTCGCCCGGATGTTCCTTGTCCGGCATCTGCATCTTGCGCGCGCGGATCAGGCCGCCATCCTTGCCGGTCAGGCCGACCGCCTGGCCGCCATAATGGTTGATCAGCATGACGATGTCCTGCTGGACCTCGCCGCCCAGCACCCACTCGACGACTTCCATCGTCTCTTCGTCGGTGATGCGCATGCCCTGCACGAAGCTGCCCTGCTTGCCGATCTTTTTCAGCGCGTTGTCGATCTGCGGGCCGCCGCCATGCACCACCACCGGGTTCATGCCAACCAGCTTGAGCAAGATGACATCGCGCGCGAAGCCATGCTTCAGGTGCTCTTCCGTCATTGCATTGCCGCCGTACTTGACGACGATCGTCTTGCCGTGGAACTTGCGGATATAGGGCAGTGCCTCGGCAAGGATCTCGGCCTTGATCTCGGGGGCGATAGAAGAAGTCGGCATTGCGGTGACCATCGATGAGAAAAAAACTTTCGCGGATTTTAAGCCAAAACCCGCGTCTGCTTGCGACTGGATTTGCGTTTTTCGGCCATCAACTCTAGGCTGGCGTCCGATAACGGAGGACAAATGAGCGCTTGCGTCGCTTGCGGGAATGAATTCCAGTGCGGGATGGCCGACGCCGGCGCGCCCGATCCGTGCTGGTGCACACGGCTGCCGACGCTGCCGGCCGAACAACTGAAGGCCGCTGCCGACAGTGGCAAGGCCGGCTGTTACTGCCCGGACTGCCTGCGCGCGCGGGTCACGGGCTCAGGGACAGTCGCGCAGCGTGACGCCGGCAAAGCCTGACACCAGCTTCCTCAAGCCATCACCGGCGTCAGCCTCCAGTCCCACCAGCTGGTAAGCCAGCCGGCTCGAATTCAGCGGGTGTTCTTCAATACGCGCGTCGCTCACGCCGGCCTGTTTCAGCGCCGCCAGTTGCGCATCGGCCAGCTCGGGCTTGCTGAACACGCCCAGCGATATGCCCCAGCGCCGTGCCGAGGCCTCGCGCATCACCGATACATCCTTGAAACCCTGTTCGCGCAGTTGCGCAACGCGACGGTTGGCGGCGGCTTCGCTGGCCTGCGGTGACAGCATCACGATCTGCGACGGTGATGCCTGCACCACGCGCTTGACCGGCAGCACCGGCAGCGACAGCTGGGGCAGTGCCGATTCGAACTTCGCCGCCGTCTGCGCATTGAAGTCGCCGACCTCGATGCACTTGCCGGGCGCACGCCTGGGCGCCATCGCTGCCGGCGGAGCCTTGGGTACCGATGCCGCTGCAGGTGGCGGGTCGGACGATGAGGGCGATGAGGGCGATGACGGGGAGATGGGTGGCGGTGCCGCTTCCTTGCCCGCCTTTTGCACGCTGACGCGCTCTGCATGCAGCTGCAGCGCGAGCCGCTCCGGTTCCACGCCGGAAGGACGGAAGGATTGCAGCACCAGCAGCATCACCACGTTGGCCAGCAACAGCGCAAACAGGAAGAGTCGCATCATCGGGTCTCCAGCGCGACCACGTGCAGGCCGAGCAGTACCAGGTTATCGATGTGCTCGCAGCCAGGGCCCTCAGACAGGGATGTCGGGCGCAAAGTCGCGAGCCACGGTGCCAGATAGGCGGCCGCACCGCCCGACAGCAGGCAGCGCGCGCGCGGCTCGCTGGCCCGCAGCGAGCGCAGCGCCTGGTCGATGGCGGCCGCCTGTGCCGTCATGCAGCCACTGACGATGGCGTCGCGCGTGTTGTCGGCGAACTGGTGCGCGACGCGCAGGTCGCTCACTTCGGGCAGCTGCGCCGTATTCACGGCGAGCGATTTCGCCATTGTCAACAGGCCGGGCAGGATCATGCCGCCGATGAAGCGGCCGCTGCTGTCCAGCGCGTCGATGGTGGTCGCGGTGCCGCAGGTAACCACCAGCAGTGCCTGTGAAGGGAAGCGATGGCGCGCGGCGACGAGGGTGGCGAAACGGTCGCTGCCCAGTTGCACAGGATCGCAGTAGCCATTGCTGATGCCGGCGCAGGCGGCGCTGGAACGAAAACGCCGCGCCTCGGCAATGCCGGCAGCCGCCAGCGCCTGCTGCAGCGATGCCCCGACCGCATCACCGGCGACGTTCGAGAACAGCGCCTCTTGTTCGCCTTGCCATGCAGCGGGCGGCTGTGCCAGCTCGTCGTAGGCCAGCACGCCGGTCGCACGCCATTGGCCGGCGGCCGCGCCTTGATCGGCGACGGCCCACTTCAGTCGGGTATTACCGGCATCAATGAGGAGCATGTGGTCCCTCGCTGGCTGGTGGCCTCCGGCTGCCCGCGGCAGCTCGCAGCGACACATCGCCGGCCGCCACTGTCACGATGCCGGCACCGGTAGCAAGCAGCAGGCAGCCGCCGGGGTCGATGCCGAGCGCCGTTCCCTGGTGCAGGGTGCGGCCTTGTTCGACGATGGACACCGTCTGGCCCGCATGCGCATGCAGCGCGTCCCAGCGCGCGCCAAAGGGGGCAAGCCCGTCACGGTCGAAGCTGTCCAGCGCTTGCACCAATGACGACGCCAGTTGCGCGAGCAGTGCATCGCCGTCGAACCCGCTGCCGGCTTCGCACAAGGCCGCTGCCGGCTGGTCGATCGCGGCATCGCGCGTCGCATTCGCCCGCACGTTCAGGCCGACGCCGACCACCACCCACACGCCGTCGTGCGCCGTGGCACCGGCAGTCTCGATCAGGATGCCGCCGAGCTTGGCGCCATCGACCAGCAAGTCGTTGGGCCATTTCAACATCACCGGCGTGCCCGGCTGGCCACCGATGCGACGCGCGCGCAAGCATTCCGCCAGCGCGACGCCGACCGCCAGCGACAAACCAGTCAGGCGCTGCAGCGGCCCGGCGCAAGGCCACGCCAGCGAGAAGCACAGGCTGTCGCCCGGATCGGCCAGCCAGCTGCGGCCGGCACGGCCGCGGCCGGCGGTCTGGCGCTCGGCCGCCAGCAGCAGCGGGCCCGTCAGCCGGGCGGCACGCTCGCGCAGGTCGGCGTTGGTGGAGCCGGTTTCGGTCAGCACCTCGATGGCCAGCGGCGGTCGTCCCGCCACGGGCACGCCGCCGGGCAGGCCGGCCAGCAGGCCGGAAATGCGCTCGGCGTTCAGGAAATCAGTCATGCGGCGCATTGTATCGGCAGCAGGCATCCAATACACTGGCTCGCATGTCCGACTCCCTGATCCAGGCCAGCCCTGCCCCGGCGGTACCTCCGCGCAGCAAGTCATCGGCGTCGGCCCGCATCGCCCTTGGTCTCTATGCACTGCTGATTGTCTACGCAAGCTGCTACCCGTTCGCCGGCTGGCGTGACACCGGCTTGCTGCCCTGGGCCTGGCTGGCGGAGCCGATGCCACGCTACTGGACCGTGTTCGACCTGGTCGTGAACGTGATCGGCTACGTGCCGCTGGGTGCGCTGCTGATGCTGTCACTGCACCCGGCGCTGCGCGGCGTGCGCGCGATGCTGGTCGCGGCGGCTGCCGGCATCCTGCTGGCGGCGGTGCTGGAGTCGCTGCAGAGCTACCTGCCGTCGCGCGTGCCCAGCAACCTCGACCTGATCACCAATGCCACCGGCACCCTGCTCGGCGTGCTGGTCGGCGAATTATTGCGGGTGCCGCTGCTGGAACAAAGCTGGCTGCGCTCCTTGCGCGAGCACTGGTTCTCGGACCAGGCCAGCCACGGGCTGATCATCGTCGGATTGTGGCCGCTGGCGCAGATCTACCCGCAGCCTTATCTGTTCGGCCACGGCCAACTGCTGCCGACCCTGTCGGCGTGGGTCTCGGAATGGTCGGACGAACCGATCGACCTGGTGCAATTCGTGTGGCGCGACATCAGTATCAGCATCGAACAATATCTGGTTGCCGAAGTGGTGATCACCGCGCTCGGCATGACCGCCGCCGTGCTGACCCTGCTGTGCCAGACGCGCCGCCATGCGCCGCGCACGCTGCTGGCATTCGGCCTGATGCTGGCGGCGGTCGCCGTGAAAGCGCTCGCGCACGCGGTGCTGTTCGCGCCTGACGACGCGTTCAGCTGGCTGACGCCATCGGCGGCCAGCGGCTTGCTGGTCGGCACGGTAATGCTGGGCGGGCTGTCGTTCGCGCCGCCGGTTGCGCAACGGCGCGCGGCAGTGTTCGCACTGACCACCTGCCTGCTGCTGCTGAACATGCTGCCGTCCAATCCGTATTTCCTGTCGACGCTGCAGGAATGGGTGCAGGGGAAATTCCTGAATTTCAACGGCGCCGCGCAATTCCTGTCGCTCGTCTGGCCTGCGTTCGGGCTGTGGTTCCTGCTGCACCCGGCCCACCGCACGCCCGAAGCGCCCGGTGTATGATGCGTCGCCCGTAGCGCGCGGCGATCGGCGCCGATACGCCACCGGACTGCAGACAGCCAGCGGCAGCCTGCGGCACCGCAGACCTATCACGACCATTTTCAGGGCCGGTTCCGGCCACCAGCGATGAGCGATCCTTACTACCAGCACCATGTTTTCTTTTGCACCAATGTCCGTGATGACGGCCGTCCGTGCTGCGCCGAGCGCGGCGCGCGCGAAGCGCAGGAGCATGCGAAGCAGCGCATGAAGCAGCTGAACCTGAATGGCCAGGGCAAGGTGCGCATCAACAAGGCCGGCTGCCTCGACCGTTGCGACGAAGGCCCCGTGCTGGTCATCTATCCCGAAGGTACCTGGTACACCTATGTGGACAAGGAAGACATCGACGAAATCGTCGATTCGCATATCGTCGGCGGCAAGGTCGTCGAGCGCCTGAAGATCTGATGGCCCTTTACTGACTCCGCATGAACGCACTGACCCAGGAATTCACGCTCGACGGCGCGGCCGGCCCGCTGGAATGCCGGCTCGACCCGCCGGGCGATGCTGCGCCGGCCGGCATTGCGCTGGTCGCGCATCCGCATCCGCTGTATGGCGGCACGATGGACAACAAGGTTGCGCAGACGCTGGCACGCGCCTTCGTCGCACTCGGTTACGTCAGCGTGCGCATGAATTTCCGCGGCGTTGGCAAGTCGGGCGGCGTGCATGACGCGGGTCATGGCGAGACCGACGACATGCTGCAATTGCATGACCACCTGGTGGCGCGCTATCCGGGACTGCCGGTCGCATTGTCGGGCTTTTCGTTCGGCACCTTCGTGCAATCGCAGCTGCAGCAGCGTCTGGCCGAACGCGGCACGCCGGCTGAACGCCTCGCGCTGATCGGCTCGGCCGCCGGCAAATGGGCGCTGCCGCCGGTGCCGACCGACACACTGATCGTGCATGGCGAACTGGATGACACCATTCCCTTGTCCGACGTGCTGGACTGGGCGCGTCCGCAAGACCTGGCCGTGGTCGTGATTCCCGGTGCCGACCATTTCTTCCACCGCAAGCTGCACCATGTGAAGCAGCAGGTGATCGACAGCTGGAACGCGCGCCGGAAGTGACGCCGGCGGCGGCCCGCCTGCGTCATTGCCGGACATTCAACTGCGCGCACTTGACGGCCTTGCCACATCGCGCTGTGCACTGCGGTACCAAGTGATCGAAGGCTATAATCCGCGTTGCCTTTTCTCCCTGCATTCATTTTGCATTTCAATGAAAAAATTCCTGGCCACCTGCGCCTTGCTGTTCCCGCTGCTCACCCTCATCGCCAACGTCGCGTGTGCGCAATCGCTGCCGCCGCCAGCCATCGCCGCGCGTTCCTGGCTGCTGCTGGATGCAACCAGCGGGCAGGTGCTGGCGTCGCAAGACCCGGAGATGCGGGTCGAGCCGGCATCGCTGACCAAGATCATGACCGCTTACCTGGCGTTCTCGGCGGTGCGCGACAAGAAGCTGGACCTGAACCAGCTGGTGACAGTGTCGACCCATGCATGGAAGGTCGACGGCGACAGCTCGAAGATGTTCATCGAGCCCAGCATGCCGGTGCGCGTGCAAGACCTGCTGTATGGCCTGATTGTCCAGTCGGGCAATGACGCCGCTGTTGCGCTGGCCGAAGCAGTCGCCGGCACCGAGGGCGCGTTCGTCGCCTTGATGAACCAGGAAGCGCAGCGCATGGGCCTGAAGAGCACGCGCTATGCGAACCCGCACGGCCTGCCGCACCCGGATAACTTCTCGACCGCGCGCGACCTGTCGGTGTTGGCCACGCGCCTGATCAACGACTTCCCCGAGCTGTACAAGATCTACTCGACCAAGAGCTTCACGTACAACAAGATCACGCAGCCCAACCGCAATCGCCTGCTGTGGCTGGACCCGACCGTCGACGGCATGAAGACCGGCCACACGCAAGCGGCGGGCTATTGCCTGATCGCGACCGCGAAACGCCCGAACGGCGCCAGCGGCGAGCGCCGTCTGGTGTCGGTGGTGCTGGGCACCGAGTCCGACTCGATGCGCGCGCAGGAAAGCCAGAAGCTGCTGAACTGGGGCTTCATGAATTTCGACACCTACAAGGTGTATGCAAAAGGCCAGGCGATCCTGACGCCGTCGGTGTGGAAGGGCTCGCAGGGCGAGGTGAAGCTGGGCTTCATGCGCGACATCTACATCACGCTGCCGCGCGGATCGACTGCAAAGCTCAAGCCCGTGATCGAGCGCACCGACCCGTTGGTGGCACCGATTGCCCAATACCAGCGCGTCGGCACACTGAAGCTGATGGCGGACGACAAGCTGGTCAACCAAGTGCCGCTACTGGCGCTGGAACCGGTCAACCAGGCCTCCATCATTGGCCGCGCATTCGACTCGGTGCGCCTGATGCTGTACCGTTGATCTCGCCGCCCGTCCTGCTGTCGGCAACGAAGGAATGAGCATGAACAACCCGCGCGAAAGCCTGATCGACTACCCGAGCGATTTCCCGATCAAGATCATGGGCGCGATGCAGGAGCAATTCGCGCAGACCATGGTCGAGGTGGTGCAGAAACACGACCCCGAATTCCACGCCGGAAAAATGGAAATGCGCCCCTCCTCGAAGGGCAACTACCTCGCGCTGACCGTGACCGTGCGCGCGACCAGTCGCGAACAGCTCGACAACCTGTACCGTGAACTGTCGTCGCATGCGATGGTCAAGGTGGTGCTGTAAGCCGGCATGACGGCAGCTCCGCCGGCCACCACCGCGCAAGCCGCTGAAGGGCGCGCTGGCGCGGCTGCCACGCCACCCCAGGTCATCGTGCGCGGTGTCGAAGCTTACGAAGCCAGCTTTGCCGCGATGCGCGCATTCACCGATGCGCGCACGCCGGACACACCGGACCAACTGTGGCTGGTCGAACATCATCCCGTTTACACGCTAGGCCTCGGGGCCGACCGCGGCCATGTGCTCGATGCGCACGGCATCCCGCTGGTGCAAACCGATCGCGGCGGCGAAGTCACCTATCACGGGCCCGGACAAGCGGTCGCCTACCTGCTGTTCGACCTGCGCAAGCCGGGCCGCAAGCTGCTGCCGCGCGAGTTCGTGCAGAGCATCGAGCAGGCCGTGATCGATGTGCTGGCGGCGTATAATCTCGCGGGTGAGCGCAAGCCCGGCGCGCCCGGCATTTATGTGGCTGATGACGGCGCAGGTGGTCGCTGGAACGGCGCGAAAATCGCCGCGCTGGGACTGAAGATACGCGCCAGCGGATGCACCTATCACGGCGTAGCGCTGAACGTGGCGATGGATCTGCAGCCTTTCAGCGGGATCAATCCCTGCGGCTATCCGGGCCTTGCGACCGTGGACATGAAAACGCTGGGCGTCGATGCGCCGCTGGCCGACGTGCAGCGCACGCTGGCCGATGCATTGATCCATCGCCTTGCGCCCTGAAAGCACGGCCGTTGCCACCGGAACCGGCGACAGCCTGCCAACGAACCGGCACCCGGCGGCAGCAACACAACACCGCACCTGAATCCGTATCCGAGTTTTCTTGATGGCCTCCGACAAAACCGAAGCAGCGACCCCCGACAATTACCGCGCGACCGACAAGCAAAAGGGCGCCGGCAAGACCGCTCGCATCCCGATCAAGATCGTGCCAGCCGAACGGCTGAAGAAGCCGGACTGGATACGCGTGAAGGCCGCATCACCGACGACGCGCTTCTACGAGATCAAGGACATCCTGCGGGAGAACAAGCTCGTGACCGTGTGCGAAGAAGCGTCATGCCCGAATATCGGGGAATGCTTTGGCAAGGGCACAGCGACCTTCATGATCATGGGCGACAAGTGCACGCGGCGCTGCCCGTTTTGCGACGTCGGTCATGGTCGCCCGGACCCACTGGATGTGAACGAGCCCGCAAATCTCGCCAAGACCATCGCCGCGATGAAGCTGTCGTATGTGGTGATCACCTCGGTCGATCGCGATGATTTGCGCGATGGCGGCGCTGCCCATTTCGTTGAATGCATACGACGTGTGCGCGAACAGTCCCCCGCCACCCGCATCGAAATCCTGACGCCGGATTTTCGTGGCCGCATGGATCGTGCGCTGGAAATCCTGAAAGCCGCACCGCCGGATGTGATGAACCACAACCTCGAAACCGTGCCGCGCCTTTACAAGGAAGCGCGTCCGGGTTCGGATTACGAATATTCACTGAACCTGCTGAAGCGTTTCAAGGAACTGCATCCCGAGGTGCCGACCAAGTCGGGCATCATGGTGGGTCTGGGCGAGACCGATGAAGAAATCCTGCAAGTGATGCGCGACCTGCGCGCGCATGACGTGGATATGCTGACCATCGGCCAGTACCTGATGCCCAGCGGCGACCACTTGCCGGTGCGCCGTTATGTGCACCCGGACACGTTCAAGATGTTCGAAGAAGAAGCGAACAAGATGGGCTTCAGCCATGCGGCCGTCGGGGCGATGGTGCGTAGTTCGTATCACGCCGACCAGCAGGCGCATCAGGCAGGCGTCGATATCGGCGGCTGATCGCTGGCGCTGACCGAAAAGCGCCAACCCGATTGCCTTCCAACGATCGCTCGCACCGACCTGACGGTCCGTGGCAGCAATCATGATCCGACACTCGTCGAAGCCCCTATCGGCGAATCGATCGCCGATAGGGGGTTGCTCTGTGTTAGAACAAACCTGATCTATTCGTTACCGATGCGGTCTGTGACCGCTCGTCTGATCTATCTTCGCCCCGGAGACTGGCTGCTGCGGTCCCCACTCAGCGAGGATGGCTATGCAATCCGGGAATTTTTCTTCCAGTCCTGTCGTCAAGCGTCCGCGATCGCCGGATACGCATCACACATCGGCAACCGCGCAACCGCCAGCCAAACGACGCAGGATTGAGCCGTCCGCCCGAATCGGCGAATCGGCGACGACGCTGACGCCCTCGCAACAACACACACGGGACTCGATTCTGCGGCAACTGGCCGACACGCCCTATCACCTGGATTTGTCGGCTTTGCCTGCCAGCGCGTTGATCATGTTGCCAGCCGATGCCTTGGGCACTGCGCTTGCCGAGGTCGCCAGCCTGCGATTGCCGCCAGTGCTGTGGCAGCTGCCCGCATTCTGTCGGCAGATGACGGCTTTGCGGGAACTCCACCTGCCGCACTTCTCGGGCGACTCGCTCGATGTGAAGGATCTGCCGCGACTGCAGCGGGTCGAAGGCAGCGCCGGCTCCCGCCTGGGCATCGTGCATGCGGATGCGCTGACGGAACTGGATATCGAGGTCATGCTGCGCCTTCGCAAGGTGCGGGTGCAGCGTTATGCCGATGGACAGCCGAGCCACGCGCACGCGCTGCCCGGGCATGCTTACACGCATATCGCGCCAGGTGCGGCTGCGCCGGACTACACGCAATTGAATGGCGCGGCACGCTTCCGGCATAACGGCGAGGCGATCGTCTGCCGACATATCGCACGGCATCTGGAAACGACATGGGCATCGACGAAGCGGGCCGGCCGCGCATCAGCCGCTGGCGTTGCCGGTATCGCGACGTCCGCCGACCTGACGACAAAGCTGGACTGCGCAACTGACGAAAGCTATACGCTCGACATGGCCTTTTGCAAAAGGTATGTATTCATCGACGACGCTGGCTTTGGCAGCTTTGCGGCCCGGGAGCTGGAATTGCTGATGCGATTTGCGAAAGTCAGAAAGATTTCCAAGGCATGGGCGAGCTATTACATCGCATCGACCAACCATGTGACCAACCTGTTGCTGAGCGCGAAAACAACGATACCGCCCGTCTATGCGGCGACGCTGGCCGATCCGAATGCACTGCTGGCACGCAGGCGCATCGAGGCCCATTCGCTGCCGGCCATCCTCCATGTGACACGCGGCTGGCGGCTGACACAGCTGATCGATCCTCAGATGTTGCGCAGGTATACCGATCCGGGCCGACCACCATTAATGTATGCATTCAACTCAGCGCATCGTCCGCTACAGCAGAGACCGACAGTCCAGACCTATTTGAGCCAGACCCAACTGGTCAATGGGGAATGGTTTTACCTGATGATGCTGTTGTGCCTGCATGAGCCGCTGGGCGACGCGCTTCGGCGACTGCTGCACGCGTATCAAAGCGGCGCAATCACGGGAGCGAAGATGTATCACGCCCTCGCTGCCCGCAACCTGGCAGGAAGTAACGGACTGTCGGCCGCACTGCTCGGCGGCTCGGTGGCGTGCGTGACGCATTTCACCGATGCCGTGGAAGGGCTGACCGTAACGCTGACCGCCGGACATCTGCCGCAGATCGGATCAGACAGGCTGCCTGATCGCTATTGCGACTCGCTGATGAGCACCACGCAGAGCTGGAGCGAGATCGTATTTTCACAAGCTTCCGGTGCCAGCGCGGGCCTCGCAGCCCTGGTGGGCGCCTGCCAGCGTCTGTTCGAACGCGGCCATTTATCTGCGGAGGCCTGCGTCGGTTTTCTTCAACGCGGGGGCGCAGGGGAGCGACGTGCATGGAATGCGTTCGATGCCGCAGTCACGACGCATGATGAGCCACTGCTGTCGGCATTCGGGACGCTGCTGGCATCCCTCTACATGTCGGGCGCCGTCAACGGCGAGCAGTGTCAGGACCTGGTGAAGGACGCGCAGTTACTGGCGCGATGGGTCGCTGTTCCGCGACTGCCGGGAATCGTGCCCATGCACGATTCCGGCTTATTTGATGACGCGGGCTTGCCGATAGAATTTGACAACCTGTTCAGCGACTTCGCGCCGCTTGCCGGCAATGCTGAAAGTCCGTCGGCTCAGGCCGACAGTGACTTCTCGATCAACTGGTGAAGGGCAGGGAATTCCGGCTTGCCGACGTAGCGCTTCACGATATTGCCTTCCTTGTCGATCAGGAAGGTGGTCGGGGTCAGCTTCACATCACCAAAGGACTTCGCGGCGCTGCCATCAGCATCGAGCGCAACCTTGAACGGCAGCTCGCGGGTCTCCGCATAGTTCAGCACATAGTTCGGCGGATCGTAGCTCATGGCGACGGCGACCAGCTCCAGACCATTCGCCTGATACTTCTTGTACGTCTCAACCATGTCAGGCATCTCGGCGATGCAGGTGCTGCAGCTGGTGGCCCAGAAATTCACCAGCACGACTTTGCCTTTCAGCGAAGCGGTCGTGACCAGCTCACCGTTCAGGGTCTTGAAGGTGACGGACGGGGCCGCTTCTTTTTTGAACAGCGACAATGCGAAGAACAACGCGACGCCAAGGATGGCGAGCAGCGTCATGGTCTGGATGATGGTAAGGCCACCGAAACGGCGCGGGACTTTTTGCTTGGTCATGGAGTGCTCTGCAATTGCAACAGTGAAGCAGCCATTATAGGCCACCCCCCTCTTGCCAGCGAGAATGGCAAAGCGGCCTGCGCGGGTATCCGGCGAGGCCGCACGTGATATTCCGACAAGTGATTTCAGCCATTCAAGCCGAAAGGCCGCGAGGCAAGCCAGCCTGCATGCAGCCCTGTCCGTGCTTCATCCGGGTCGCGATTGCCCGGAAGCGAGCCTGCCGGGCGCCCGGCAAGCCCCGGCAGTCCCGACGGCTTATTTCGCCGGTTGGTCTGCCCTCTGCTCAGGAGCCGGCTGGGTTGCCAGATCCTTCAATTCGTCTTCGCTGATGTACTCGAACAGCTTGACGACCTTCTTGATGCCACTGGCCGCATTGCGCGCGACCTCGGCGGCCATCTTGCCTTCGCGCTGGGTCACGCGACCCAGCAGGTAGACCACGCCACGATCCGTGTGCACCTTGAATGCGGAGACATACAGATCCTTGGTATCGATGATCGCAGCTTTCACCTTGCCCGTGATCAAAGCATCGTTCGAGCGCGCACCGAAGCTGGAAACGGGGGCGATCGCGAGGTCATTCTCGATCGACTTCACGCCATCAATGGTCGCGATCTGCTGCTCGACCTCGGACTTCATTTTTTCATCCTTGACTTCGCCGGTCAGCAGCACCGCATGGTTGAAGCTCGTCACGGCAACCCGGCCCTGTTCGCCGGTGATCTTGGCCGCACGACCTTCGCCCTTGAGCTGAATCGAGGTGTCATCAGTCTGTGCGCCCAGCGTGCGGCGGTCGGTCGCGGCCACGGTGCCCACGGCTGCCGCGCCCAGCATCACGGGGAAGCAGCCTTGCAGGCTGGTGGCCAGCAGCGCGCCCAAGGCGAGGGCTGCCAGCGGACGACGTGCACGGAAGACGGCTTGTACAGCCTGAGTGTTTGCAGTTTTCATTCGGCATCTCCTCCAAAAAGTGCGACATCGATGCCATCGCACAAACAGTGAACAATCAATAAATGAACTTCCTGGATGCGCGCCGTGCGGTCATGCGGCACGCAGATATGCACATCGGCGTCGGTCAGCATCTGCCCGACCTGGCCGCCGCCTTTGCCGGTCAGCGCGACGACCCGCATGTCGCGTTCGAGCGCCGAATCGATGGCGGCGATCACGTTGGACGAATTGCCGGACGTCGAAATCGCCAGCAGTACATCGCCCGCCTGGCCGAAGGCCTGCACTTGCTTGGCAAAGATCTCGGTGAAGCCATGGTCATTGCCGACCGACGTCAGGATCGACGCATCCGTGACCAGCGACATGGC
>JBDKLN010000043.1:0-4018 GCA_039806045.1 Pseudomonadota bacterium | reverse complement strand
TGCTGTCACCGGAAGAACTCGCTGCCCTTGCCCAGGGCATCGACGACGGCACCATTGCCATCGACACCGGCTTTAACCTGACCACGCGGGTGAAGAAGCATGACCTCGCCAGTGAGGACAGCACGCTGGGCGTGAACACTTCGTCGATCGAAATGATCAACGAGCGTTTCGTGCGCCTGTTCCGCATGGGCATGATGGACGTGCTGCGCACCAGCCCGCGTATCAACCCGTCGCGCGCGCAGATCGTGCGCTTCGGCGATTACCTGAAAGACCTGCGCCCGCCGCTGGCCGTCAATACCATCCGCATCAATCCGCTGCGCGGGTTCTCGCTGGTGACGATCGAGCCGACGCTGGTCTTTTCGGCGCTCGACAATTTCTTCGGTGGTTCGGGCTCCGGCATGCCGGGCACCCCGCGCCGCCGCGCGTCCGACAAGGAAGGTGAACCGCTGCCGGCCAACTGGCTGCCGCCGACCCGGATGTTCACGCCGACCGAGTCGCGCATCATCAAAATCATCCTGGAAGTCTTCTTCCGCTCGCTGAAGGAAGCCTGGGCCCCGCTGCTGCCGGTGGACTTCGAGCATGTGGGTTCCGAAATCAACCCGCAGTTCGCGCAGATCGCCGACGAAAACGACCTGGTCATCATGTCGCGCTTCGAGACCGAGAGCGTGGGCGGCACCAAGGGCTTCGTCGACCTCGTCTATCCATATGCGTCGCTCAAGCCGCTGCGCGACCTGCTGCGCAACCGCGTGCAGGCCGATGGCAGCGAAGAATCCGACATGAAATGGCGCAACGAACTGACGTCCGCCGTCGGCGATTCGCAGCTCGAGCTGCAAGTCCTGCTCGGCACGGTGTTCGACGACTATTCGCGCGTGCGCCAGCTGAAAGAAGGCGACCTGCTGTTCTTCAAGAAGCCGGAACTGGCGACCATGCTGATTGGCGGCCTGCCCGCCTTCGAATGCCAGGTCGGCATGGCCGGCCCGAACGTGGCGGTGCGCATCGAAAAAGCCACCAGCCCTGAAACCCTTTAAGACCCTGACCCTTACCTGAACTGGGGAAGCACCATGAGCGACATGACCGAACACGACACCGCCATCGCAGAACCGCAAGCGGCACCGATGCCCGACCATCACATCAACCCCGAGGTGCTGCAAAACATCTCGGTGGCGATCAAGGTGGAAGTGGGCCGCACGAAGATGAAGATCCGCGACCTGCTGCGCCTGACGCAAGGCTCGGTGGTCGAGCTCGAGCGCATCGCCGGCGAGCCGCTGGACCTGCTGGTCAACGACACCGTCGTCGCCCAGGGCGAAGTGGTGCTGGTCAACGATCGCTACGGCATCCGCCTGACCCGTGTCGTGCCGGCATCGGACCGCATGAAGAACCTGTGACACACTGCGTCCTTCGCTAACGCTTCGAAAGCCCGACATGCACGCCACCGACTGGTTGTCCTTCAGCTTCAGCTTCGCCGTCGTCCTCGCGCTGCTTGGCGCGCTGCTGTACGGCCTGAAGCGCCTGCAGAGCGGCAACCTGCTCGGCATTCCGCAGCGTCGCATCCGCATCCTGGAAAGCGCGTCGCTGGCGCCGCGCCAGAAGCTGGTGCTGGTGCGCGTGAAGGACCAGGACCTGCTGCTGGGCGTGACCGTGCAGCAGATCTCCACGCTGGCGGCCTTCCCGGCGAGCGGCGACGAACTGGCAGCGGATGCCTCCGCATCGGCCGCTGACCTGAACGGCAACAATCACCTGGCGCCGCTGGCACACAAGCTGGCCGAGCTGCTGAAATCGGTCAAGGACAAGCCGGCCGACGCTCCCAAACAGCCGCACGCCGGCGAGGACAAGGCCTGAACATGGCACGCCTTTGCAAATTCCTGCCGCTGCTGGCGCTGGCCTCCCTTGTCGCGCTGGTCGTGCCTGCGTCGGCCTTCGCCGAGGGCATGCCGGTCGTGACCGTCGCCACCGGCAAGGGTGGCGTGCAGAATTACAGCCTGACCCTGCAGCTGCTGGCACTGATGACCGTGCTCACGCTGCTGCCGTCGATGCTGCTGATGATGACGGCCTTCACCCGCATCATTATCGTGTTCTCCATCCTGCGCCAGGCGCTCGGCACCGGCCAGACGCCGCCCAACCAGGTGCTGGCCGGCCTCGCGCTGTTCCTGACGTTGTTCGTCATGCAGCCGGTGATGACGGATGTGTATAACAACGCGATCCTGCCCTACATGAACCAGGGCATGCCGTTCGAGCAGGCGCTCGAAGAAGCGGAAAAGCCGATCCGCGGCTTCATGCTCGCCCAGACCCGCGAAGAGGACATCGCGATGTTCATGGAAATCTCGCGCAACAAGACACAGCTGGAGGGCCCGGAGTCGGTGCCCTTCACCACCCTGGTGCCGGCCTTCGTGACGTCGGAACTGAAAAGCGCATTCACGATCGGCTTCCTGATCTACATCCCGTTCGTCGTGATCGACCTGATCGTCTCCAGCGTGCTGATGTCGATGGGCATGATGATGCTGTCGCCGATGATGATTTCAATGCCGTTCAAGCTGATGCTGTTCGTGCTGGTGGACGGCTGGAGCATGTTGATGGGTTCGCTGGCCTCCAGCTTCGCGATGCCCTGAACCGAATAAAGATAGAGACAAGGATAAGATCATGGAAATCGCCACCGTCGTCGACCTCGGCCGCTCCGCCCTTTGGGCCGTCGTGCTGATCGCTTCCCCGATGCTGGTCGTCGCGCTTGGCGTCGGCCTGTTCGTCGGCGTGCTGCAGGCAGCGACCTCGATCAACGAGCAGACCCTGTCCTTCATCCCGAAACTGCTGGCACTGGGCCTGACCCTGGCGCTGTTCGGCGGCTGGCAGCTCGGCATGCTGGTCGACTACACCCGCAGCATCTACCAGCGGATACCCGCGATGTTCTCCTGACGCCGCATCGGCGCAGGAACGACCGCACCTCGAACCAACCCCGACGAAGCCCGACGACGCCATGACGCTGCTAGCCGCCGACATCGTTGCCCGCTTCTATACTTTCCTGTGGCCGATGCTGCGCATTTCTGCGCTGCTGATGGCCGCGCCGCTGTTCTCGCTTGATGCGCTGACCGTCCGCATCCGCATCATGCTGGCGCTGGTCGTGACCTTCCTGATCTACCCGCTGGTCGACTGGCCCCGGATCGATCCCATCAGCGCCGACGGCATCCTTGAAATCGTCAACCAGCTGTTCATCGGCGGCATGATGGGCCTGATGCTGCAATTCTCGATCGGCGCCATCGTCGTCGCCGGCCAGACCATTGCCGGCTCGATGGGCCTGTCGATGGCTTCCATGATCGACCCCAATGTCGGCAACGTGCCGGTGATCTCGCAATTCCTGATCATCATGAGCACGATGATCTTCCTCGGCTTCGGCGGTCACGTGATCATGATCTCGATGCTGGTCGACAGCTTCACGTCGCTCCCGATCGGGAAATTCATCCTCGGGCAGGTCGCCTTTGGCAAGGTGGTCGCCTGGAGCAGCATGATGTTCCTCGGCGGCGTGCTGATCGCGCTGCCGGTGATGGTGTCCCTGCTCTTCATTAACATCGGTCTCGGCATCGTGACCCGTGCCGCGCCCAGCCTGAATATTTTCTCCGTCGGCTTCCCCGCATCCATCGCCGCCGGTTTCCTTGTCCTGATCCTGTCGCTCGAAAGCATAGGCGGCCGCATTTCGTGGCTGTGGATGCAGGCTTTCAGCCACGCGAAGGATCTCGTCGGATTGGTGAACTGAGATGTCAGGCGGCTCCGACGAAGACAAGACCGAAGAACCTACCTCGCGCAAACTGTCCAAGGCGAGAGAAGAAGGACAGGTTGCGCGTTCCACCGAATTGCCGGCTGCCGCGGTCACGATCGCGGCGCTCGGCATGCTGTACCTGACCGGCGACTGGCTGGTCAAGAAGCTGGCCGAGGCTTTCGTCTCGGGCTTCCACTTCGACCGCAAGCTGGTGCACTCCCCCAACCTGCTGCCGGCCATCTTCGGCCACGAAATGTTCGAGGCCTTCATCCT
>JBDKLN010000042.1:0-16479 GCA_039806045.1 Pseudomonadota bacterium | reverse complement strand
CACTGAATTAATAATTCATAAACTCAGCGACTCCCTGAGAGGCTTGCCCATCCGGATTCGCTACACAGTGATTGTCCATCGCTGCCACGGCGGCAGAGTAGTCTTGATCTGCCCTGTATTTCTGTTCCTTCTTTCCTCGAGCCAGTCCCATACTCATCGTTGAAAGAAACACGCCAACCCACTTTGTCTTGGATTCAGCATGCAAGCTCACCCATTCTTTACACGAGGGATCTGAGATCCACTTGCCAACAGTAATCGGTAACTCTTGACTCCTTGATTGCAGGGGAAGTGCGAAAACAGCTACAAGGAGGGTCGAGGCTATAAGGCGCCAAGAAAATGTTGCTCCCATAACCCTCTTGGCGTTTCCATTCATATATGCCTCATTCCGGTAAAAATAGGTCTTCGCCATTTTTGGATCAACAGCGAAGGCTGCGTTATGATCGTTTTTGAACGATCGTTCAAGAAGGCTAAGGGTTGCAGGGTTTCAAGTCAAGGCATTCGAAATCAAACAAAACTAAGGCAACTGGCAAATCAGGCAACAATCTCACATGGGACATTCCTTGATTCCAAAGGAGCAGGTACTCGACTTGCTCACGAGCGCATTCCGCAGGCACGGCAAGGACGGGGCGAGCATTTCAATTCTTGAAACAGCCACAGGCCTAAGACGAAACAGCCTTTACCATCTCTTCCCCGGAGGCAAGGATGAGATGACCTCGGCCGTGCTAGCTCATGCGGCAACCATACTGTACGAGCGTGCGTTGAAACCTTTGCAGGAAGACGGCAGTCCCAACGACAAATTGACTGCTATGTGCAAAGCACTGGATGACTTCTATGGCAGCGGCAGGGAACCATGCCTGGTTGGCGTGCTAAGCCTAGGAAAGCCGGACGATGCGATGCAGCAGCAGATCAGCCAAGCCGTGACAGGGTGGATAGCGCTACTAGCGTCAGTGATCCAGCAAGCAGGCATCCCGTCAGACCAAGCAGTAGAGCGGGCAGAAGAAGCAGTGATCGCAATCCAAGGTGCGCTCGTTGTATCGAAGGCACTGGGGAGCGAACATGTATTTAAACGATTGATGAAGAAGTTACCTGATGATCTACTTCGCGTCGGTGGTGACATCGAAACTGAATACGGCGCCAAGGGCTAGTCTTGCACGAAGAAATAACGAACGCGAAAGGCCGTTGTCAGAACTTCCTTCTGTCGCTTGGAGAGCCGCACAGGTGGGTGAGAAGTGCCATCGGCACAAATAAAAAAGGGGCTATGCATTTGCATAACCCCTTAGCATTGAAAGGCAATTTAGCCCGCCATGCCGTGCAGCGAACGCCTCAGCAGCATTTGGCGATGCGCCCGTTACCACCATAACGCGCGTCTTGCCGTTCCCGGAAAAACGCTTCGTAACTCATCACCGGCTGGTCAGGATGATTGACCTGCATGTGATTCAGATAGTTGTCATAGTCGGGCAAGCCGACCATCAGCCTGGCCGTCTGCCCGAGGTAGGCACCGAGTTTTCCGAGTTCGCTGAACATGAGGTGTCTCCTTGCTTGCAGTACCTGTTCCGGTCAGGCTGAGGCAGCGCCAAAGCTACCCGATTCGGCTTCCTTGGTCGTCGGCTGGTCCTGGCGCAGCGCCTGCAGGCAGGCGCGAATGCTGAAGAACAGGATGGACAGCACGACGGCCATGAAGATCGCCGCCAACGTCGCATCGATGTAGTCGTTCATGATGATTTGCTGCATTTGCACCGGGGCCTTGGCCGGTGCCAGCACTTTGCCCTCGGCGAGTGCCGCCTCGAACTTGTGGGCGTGAGCCAGGAATCCGATGCGCGGGTTCTCATGGAACAGCTTTTGGTAGCCGGCGGTCAGCGTACAGATCAGCAGCCATGCGGTGGGCAACATGGTCACCCACGCAAATTTCTCGCGCTTCATCTTGAATAGCACAACGGTCGCGAGTAACAGCGCGACGGCAGCAAGCATTTGGTTCGAAATGCCGAACAGCGGCCAAAGCGTATTGATGCCACCCAGCGGATCGACCACGCCCTGGTAAAGGAAGTAACCCCACGCCGCCACGCACAGCAGCGTCGCGATGATGTTCGCTGCCAGTGACGGAATGCGGCGGAAGGGCGGCACCAGTGTGCCGAGCAAGTCCTGCAGCATGAAGCGGCCGACGCGCGTGCCTGCGTCAACGGCGGTCAGGATGAACAATGCTTCGAACAAGATCGCGAAGTGGTACCAGAAGGCCATCATTGCCTTGCCGCCAATCAGCTCCGAGAAGATGTAGGCCATGCCGACCGCCAGCGTCGGCGCGCCACCGGCACGCGAGATGATGGTTGCTTCGCCAACGTCAGCAGCGGTCTGTTGCAGCATCTCCGGCGTGATCATGAAGCCCCACTGGCTGATCGCTGCCGCGGCAGTATCTGGCGTGGTCCCGATCAGCGCAGCCGGACTGTTCATCGCAAAGTACACGCCCGGCTCGATGATGGAAGCGGCTACCAGCGCCATGATGGCGACGAAGGATTCCATCAGCATCGCGCCATACCCGATGTACGGTGCGTGCATTTCGTTCTCGAGCAGCTTGGGCGTGGTGCCCGACGAAATCAATGCGTGGAAGCCGGACACGGCGCCGCAAGCGATCGTGATGAACAGGAACGGGAACAGCGAACCCGACCAGACCGGACCCGTCCCATCGATGAACTTGGTCACGGCCGGCATCTTCAGTTGCGGTGCGACGATCAGGATGCCGATCGCCAGTGCGGCAATCGCGCCAATTTTCAGGAAGGTCGACAGGTAATCGCGCGGTGCCAGCAGCAGCCACACCGGCAGCACCGAGGCCACCACGCCATAGCCGAGCAGCATCCAGGTCAGCTGTATGCCGGTGAAGGTAAACGCAGGACCCCAGTACGGATCGGCCGCGACCGAACCACCGAAGACGATGGACGCCATCAACAGCACGAAGCCGATGATCGACACTTCACCAATGCGGCCCGGGCGCAGGTAGCGCGTGTAGATCCCCATGAAGACCGCAATCGGGATCGTCGCGGCGACAGTGAAGGTGCCCCACGGGCTTTCGGCCAGCGCCTTCACAACAATCAGCGCCAGCACCGCCAGCAAGATGGTCATGATCATGAACGTGCCGAACAGCGCGATCACGCCGGGCACGATGCCGAGCTCGGACTTGATCAGGTCGCCGAGCGAACGACCGTCGCGGCGGGTCGATACAAACAGGATCATGAAATCCTGCACCGCACCCGCCAGCAACACGCCGACGATGAGCCACATCATGCCGGGCAGATAACCCATCTGCGTTGCCAGCACCGGGCCTACCAGCGGACCTGCACCAGCGATCGCGGCGAAGTGGTGGCCGAACAGCACGTGCTTGTTGGTCGGCACGAAGTCGAGACCGTCATTCAGGCGCACGGCCGGCGTCGCCCGCGTGCCGTCGAGTTGCATGACGTTGTTCGCGATGAATCGCGCGTAGTAGCGGTAGCCAATCAGGTAGATCGCCACTGCTGCGACCACGATCCACAGCGCATTGATGGATTCGCCGCGCGATAGTGCGACGGTGCCGAACGCAAAGGCGCCAATCAGCGCCAGTGCCGCCCATCCGGCTTGTTTGACAAGAGTGCTCATGAACCTGTCTCCGAAAACTTTGGTTATGCGGAATGAAAAGAAAAACGGCGGATTATACCCTCGAAAAACAGAGGTTCTTGCCCCCTGTCATGCATGAAAAATTCACCCGTCATTGGTTAAAAAACCCGCCCAAAAACCATGTGCGAATGGTGCGTTGCAGTGTCAATGAGCGAACGGTTTTCGCGTACATATTTGTTAGACTCGTGCCGGGAATTATGCGCTTATCCAAAAATAACAAGGAGACGTGCCATGTCTACAACACCCGGCCGTGCGGCCGCCCGTTTGCTCGAACAACGACTGTCGCTAACGCCCATCACCCCACTGGGCGCAGGGCTTTCCCCGCAAAGCATGGCCGAGGGCTATGCGATTCAAGCAGCCCTCCACCCATTGCTGGTCGATGCCGGCATGGGCGACATCGTGGGGCACAAGATCGGTTGCACGACGCCGGTGATGCAGGCCTTCGTGGACATCAACCATCCCTGTGCCGGCCGCATCTTCAGTCGCACTGTCATGCGCGATCACGGCGTGGTGCCGCGCCGCGGCTTCGTGAAGCTGGGCATGGAGTGCGAGATCGTCGTGCGGCTGGGGCGTGACCTGCCGCCGCAATCGACACCTTATACCCGCGAGTCTGTCGCGGATGCGGTCGAAGCGATTATGCCCGGCATCGAGCTGGTCGACGAGCGTTATCAGGATTTCCATGCGCTGGGCGTTCCGACCCTAGTGGCGGATGATTTCTTCAATGCCGGCTGCGTGCTTGGCGCGGCGCGGCGTGACTGGCGTTCGCTGGATCTCGGCACATTGGTTGGCCGAACCTGGATCAATGGCGTCGAGGTGGCGAAAGGCCGGGGATCTGACGTGCTCGGGCATCCGTTCAATTCGCTGGCCTGGCTGGCGAATGCGCAGCAAGAATACGGCCTGCCAGGACTGAAGGCGGGCGAATTCGTGATGCTGGGCAGCCTAGTCCAGACCCAGTGGCTCAATGCCGGCGACAAAGTTCGGATCGATATCGAGGGGCTGGGCGAGGTGAGGCTGGACGTCGGCGACTGAGCCGGCTCGCGAAGCCAGCCTCCTGCGGATGAAGAAAGTGCGTGTTACAGTCAGGTAAGCCTCGTTACCGGAGAAAGCCATGCGCCGACTGTTGCCCGCCTTCGCCTTGTTGTTGATTGTTGCCGGGGGAGCGCTGGCCGACGATCGCGAGCAGCATGAGGACTGGTCGTCGCAATTTCTCGAAGACATGGGCGAGGCATCGACCCACGAGAACGGCACCTCGGTGTTCGGCATGCTGTGCGCGAACGATAGCTGCCGCTATTACTTTGCCAATGGCATCGAGTGCGAAGCGGGCATGAATTATCCGCTGATGCTGACGACGGCTGCCGGCGCAGTGTCAGTCGATGCGATTTGCGAGCCGATGGCCACTGCCAACGGCGATGTCATGTTGTACTGGTTCAATGAATCGGCAAAGCTCAACGAGGCTTTTGCCGGATCGGCCGACATGGGCATTGCGTTCCCGATGTCGGGCGGGCAATTCAAGCTGAGCAAATTCTCGATGAAGGGCTACGAAGCGGCCATCGAGCGCATGGTGAATGGCCTGCGTGAACGCCGTGACGATAACCAAAAGACAGCGAACAATCGCACCTGAAATGCGGGCGGCCGTCCGTCGTCAGGACGATGGTTTGTCCGCCTTCAGTCCCTGCCATTGCGGCGCCAGAGACTGTTCGATGCCGAACAGGTCCAACACCCTACCCACCGTCTGGTCGACCATCTCAGTGAGGGATTGCGGCTTCTGGTAAAACGCCGGCAGCGGCGGGAACACGATGCCGCCCATCTCGGTGACCGCCGTCATGTTGCGCAGGTGCGCGAGGTTGAATGGAGTTTCCCGCACCATCAGCACTAGCTTGCGCCTTTCCTTGAGCATCACGTCGGCGGCGCGCGTGATCAGGTTGTCGCACATGCCATGCGCGACTGAGGCCAGGGTCTTCATCGAGCACGGCGCGATCACCATGCCGTCCGACTGGAAAGAGCCGCTGGCGACGCAGGCACCGATGTCGCGCACGCTGTGCACGCGGCTGGCCAGTGCCTCGATATCGGCGCGTTTGAGGTCGAGCTCGTGATGGAGATTGAGGGCAGCGGCGTCCGAGATCATCAGGTGAGTCTCGACGCTGCCCAGTGCGCGCAGCTGCTCCAGCAGTCGCACGCCGTAGGCCGCGCCTGATGCGCCGGTGATGGCAACGATCAGGCGCTGCATGCGGGATCAGCCCTTGATCAGGGTCTGCAATTCGCCGGACTGGTACATCTCGCCCAGGATGTCGGCGCCGCCAATGAACTCACCCTTGATGTACAGCTGCGGGATGGTCGGCCAGTTCGAGTATTCCTTGATGCCCTGGCGGACTTCGTCATCTTCCAGCACGTTGATGGTGACGAGGTCTTCCACGCCGCTGGCCTTCAGCACCTCGATCGCACGGCCGGAGAAGCCGCACTGCGGGAACTGGGCAGTGCCTTTCATGAAAAGCACTACCGGGTGGCTGGTCACGGTTTCTTTGATCCAGGCTTGAACGTCGCTCATAAATCCTCTGTCGCGTATCGGGGTGGACCCCGGGGTGGGTAACGTCGCCATTATAGTGAAAGCCCGCGGGCGCCGCCGGCGGGCGTTCCGGACCGGTCAGCCTTTCAATTTTGCGAAGGCGGCTGCCATTGCGGTATTGCCGGCCGGCGGTGCGGAGCGCTCCATGCGGGCGCGTGCGGGCGCGCTGACGCGGTCATTGCGGTCACCCCGGTCGCGGCGCTCGCCCGGCGCCGGCGCGGCGTCCGACAGGCGCATGGTCAGCGCGATGCGCTTGCGCTTGACGTCGACCTCCAGCACCTTGACTTTCACGACCTGGCCAGCCTTGACCACCGTATGCGGGTCCTTCACGAACTGGTTGGACAGCGCCGAAATATGCACCAGCCCGTCCTGATGGACGCCGATGTCGACGAAGGCGCCGAACGCCGCCACGTTGGTCACCACGCCCTCGAGGATCATGTCCGGGCGCAGGTCGCCGATGTCTTCCACGCCTTCCTTGAAGCTCGCGGTCACGAAGGCCGGGCGCGGGTCGCGGCCGGGCTTGTCGAGTTCCTTCAGGATGTCGGCCACGGTCGGCACGCCGAAACGCTCGTCGGCGAAGCGTTTCGGGTCCAGTGACTTCAGCAGGCTGCTGTCACCCAGCACGCCTTTCACGTCACGCTTGATGTCGGCCAGTATCTTTTCCACCAGCGGATAGGATTCCGGGTGGACGGCCGACGCATCCAGCGGATTGTCGCCATTCATTATGCGCAGGAAGCCGGCGGCCTGTTCGAACGTCTTGTCGCCCAGGCGCGGCACTTCACGCAGCGCGGCGCGCGACGCGAACATGCCTTTCTGGTCGCGGTAGTTGACGATGCTCTGGGCTACGCTGCTGTTCAGGCCCGACACGCGCGCCAGCAGCGGCACCGATGCCGTATTCACATCCACGCCGACCGCATTCACGCAGTCTTCAACCACCGCATCCAGCGAGCGCGCCAGGCGCGTCTGCGATACGTCATGCTGATACTGACCGACGCCGATCGACTTTGGATCGATCTTCACCAGCTCGGCCAGCGGGTCTTGCAGGCGGCGTGCAATCGACACCGCGCCGCGCAGCGATACGTCCAGCTCCGGCAATTCCTTCGAGGCGAACTCCGATGCCGAATACACCGATGCGCCGGCTTCCGACACCACGATTTTGTTGAGCTTGAGTTCCGGGTGGCGCTTGATCAAGTCTTGCGCCAGCTTGTCGGTTTCGCGCGAGGCGGTGCCGTTGCCGATCGAGACCAGCGACACCTTGTGCTTCATCGCCAGCACGGCCAGCGTATGCAGCGAGCCTTCCCAGTCATTGCGCGGCTGGTGCGGGAAGATGGTGGTGGTGTCCACGACCTTGCCCGTCGCATCGACCACGGCCACCTTGACGCCAGTGCGCAGGCCCGGGTCCAGGCCGAGGGTGGCACGCGGGCCGGCCGGTGCGGCCAGCAGCAAATCCTTCAGGTTGCGCGCAAACACATGGATGGCCTCGGCTTCCGCTTCTTCGCGCAGCTTGGTCATCAGCTCGGTCTCGAGGTGCATGAACACTTTCACGCGCCAGGTCCAGCGCACGGTGTCCGACAGCCATTTGTCGGCAGCACGCCCCTGGTTCGACACGTTAAAGCGTTGTGCGATGCGGCTCTCGCAGGGATTGAGTGGCGCATCCCATTTCGGCTTTTCCTCTTCGCTGTCGAGGCGCAGGGTCACGGTCAGCATTTCTTCGCGGCGGCCGCGCAGCAGTGCCAGCGCGCGATGCGAAGGAATATTGGCGATCGGCTCCGAGTAATCGAAATAGTCGGCAAACTTTTCGCCGGCATCCTGCTTGCCGTCGATGACCTTGGATTCGACCACGCCGTGCTCGGTCAGGTATTCGCGCAGGTTTTGCAGCAGCGTCGCATCTTCGGCGAAGCGTTCCATCAAAATCTGGCGTGCGCCGTCCAGCGCAGCTTTGGCATCCGCCACGCCCGGGTTATCGCCGTTGTCGGTCGTGAAGCCAGGGCGCAGGTACTTGGCCGCTTCTTCTTCCGGGTTCAGGGCCGGATTGGCCAGCAGCGCGTCAGCCAGCGGTTCCAGCCCGGCTTCGATCGCGATCTGCGCCTTGGTACGGCGCTTGGGTTTGTACGGCAGGTAGAGGTCTTCGAGGCGGGTTTTGTCCTCGGCGCTCATGATCGCCACTTGCAGCTGTGGCGTCATCTTGCCCTGTTCTTCGATCGACGCAATGATCGCTGCGCGGCGCGCTTCCAGCTCGCGCAGGTAGCGCAGGCGTTCTTCCAGCAAGCGCAACTGGGTATCGTCGAGGCCGCCGGTCACTTCCTTCCGGTAGCGGGCGATGAAGGGCACCGTCGCCCCTTCGTCGAGTAGCGCAATGGCGGCAGTGACTTGTTCGGTGCGGGCGGCGAGTTCGATCGCGAGGCGTTGTTCAATGGAAGGCAACATCGGCAAGGTCAACAGTTCAATAAATCAACAGTTCGGGGGAGGGCGCTTTGGCAAGACCGTCTTGCGCCAAAGCGCGGATGATACGCAATTCACGAAGCTGCGCCAGTCTTGACAGCAATGGCGCGCAGGTTGAGGACATCAGGCGGGCGGGCGTACGCCTCCGGTCACGCGTTCGATGCCGGCGAGGTCGGTCCAGCTTTGCACTTGCTGCCAGCCGGCGCGTTCCAGCAGGGCCCGTGTTGCGGAAGACTGGTCGTAGCCATGTTCCATCAGCAGCCAGCCGCCGGGCTTCAGGCAGGCAGGCGCGCCATCAATCAGGGCAGCGATGTGCATCATGCCATTTGCGCCGTCCGTCAGTGCGCCACGCGGCTCGAAACGCAAGTCGCCCTGCGCCAGGTGCGGGTCGCTGGCGGCGATATAGGGCGGGTTGCTGGCGATGACATCGAAGCTGCCGCTGACGGTACTGAACCAATCGCTGTGCAGGAACTTGACGCTGACGCCATGGGTTGCCGCATTGCGGCGTGCGACCGCAAGTGCGGACTCGCTGATATCGGCGGCACTGAGATCGGCATCGCGACGCGCGTGCGCCAGCGACACCGCGATCGCGCCCGACCCGGTGCCAAGGTCGATGGCACTGCCGCCTTTGGGCAGTCGTTCGCTGGCCAGTTCGACCAGCATTTCTGTCTCTGGACGCGGGATCAGCACATCCGGCGTGACTTCGAACTTGAGGCCGTAGAACTCGCGCTCGCCAACCAGGTAGGCAATCGGTTCACCCTGCATGCGGCGCATGAACAGCGCGCTGACGTCGGTGACCTGCTGTGGCGTCAGCTCGTCTTTCGAACGGATCACCAGTTGCACGCGCGTGCACTGCAGCGCATGTGCGAGCAGGATGCGTGCGTCGAGCGGGTCGATCAGCGCCAGCTTCAGCAGGCCTTCGATGTTCATGCCGACCGCCCGCCGCGCCATGCCACCACCGCCGTCGCGATGGCGAATGCCACGAACCAGACCAGCGCCCATTGCGGTATCGACAGGCCGAGGATAGGGTCGTATTCAGTCGTGCACAGCCCGTCGGCCTGGAACAGCGGCGGATACCAGTTCGCAAACGGCAGCTTGTTGAGCAGGGTCTCGAGCGGATCGATGCCGCAGGAAACCGTCGGGTGCGCTTTCACCCACAGGTGGCGGATCGCAATGCCCGCGCCGCCGATGGCGGCCAGACTGCCGAGGCCGGCGACGATGCGCATGCCCTTGGCGGGCAGCGCCAGCGCGATCAGGCACAGCACCGCGACCTTCATGAACGCATAGCGCTGCATGATGCACAGTGGGCACGGCAGCATGTCCAGCACCAATTGGAGATAGAGGCCGACGCCGAGCATCGCGATGCAGGCGAGGGCGACAAGCAGGAGTATCGGTTTGCTGAGGCGAGCGATTGGCATGGTTTTTTGACGTCAATTCAAGGTGAATCAGTCACTGGATCCCGGCGCATGCCCGGATCCAGTGACTTCCGGGCGGCCATCGTCGCCGCATTATCCCGCCTCGGCCAAGGCCGCGAGCTGCTCGGCCTGGTGCTCTGCCATCAGCGAGTCGGTCAATTCCTGCAGGTCGCCTTCCATCATGGCTTCCAGCTTGTATAGCGTCAGGTTGATGCGGTGATCCGTGATGCGGCCTTGCGGGAAATTGTACGTGCGGATGCGCTCGCTGCGATCGCCGGAGCCTACCAGTGATTTGCGGGTCGCCGCTTCTTTGGCCTGCTGCTCGCGCAGCTGCACGTCCTTGATGCGGGTCGCCAGCACCTTCATCGCCTGTGCCTTGTTCTTGTGCTGGCTGCGGTCGTCCTGGCACTCGACCACGATGCCGGTCGGCAGGTGGGTGAGGCGCACGGCAGAATCCGTCTTGTTGATGTGCTGGCCGCCGGCGCCGGAGGCGCGGAAGGTATCGATGCGCAGCTCGGCCGGATTGATGTTCACGTCTTCGATTTCATCCGCCTCGGGCATCACGGCCACCGTGCAAGCCGAGGTGTGGATGCGGCCTTGCGCCTCCGTGGCCGGCACGCGTTGAACGCGATGGCCGCCGGACTCGAACTTGAGCCGCGAGTACGCACCATGGCCAACGATGCGCACGATCACTTCTTTGTAGCCGCCGAGCTCCGACGGCGATTCCGAGACCATCTCCACCTGCCAGCGCTGGCGTTCTGCATAGCGCGAGTACATGCGCAGCAGGTCGCCGGCAAACAGCGCCGATTCATCGCCGCCGGTACCGGCGCGTATCTCGAGGAAGATGTTGCGTTCGTCGTTCGGGTCCTTCGGCAACATCATCTTCTGCAGCGCGAGGGCCAGCTGCTCGGAGCGCTCCTGCGCGGCCAACATCTCCTCGTGCGCGAAAGCCTTCATGTCGGCATCGGCCATCATGTCTTGCGCGGCGCGGCTGTCTTGCTGCGATTGTATCCATTGCCCGTAGGTGCCGACCAGCGGCTCCAGTTCGGCGTGCTCACGCGTGAGCCGGCGATACTGGTCCATGTCGGCCGTGGCGCTCTCCTGGTTGAGCAGCGCGCTGACTTCTTCAAGGCGCTGGGACAGATGGTCGAGTTTGGCGAGCAGCGAAGGTTTCATCCGGGGGTCAGGCTAGCGTTTGCAGCGGTGGTCACGAGCGGCGCGCCGCAAGCGCGGCGCCATCCATAGGGCGCCACGCGAAGTACGTGGCGCGATCGAGTACTGCCGCTAGCGCTTGGTGCGGAACAATTGCGGCAGCAACTGCGCGAGGCGGGCGCGCTCGTCGGCATCGGCGTTATGCAATGCCTGTTGCGGGCCATGCAGGAATTTGGCTGTCAGGCCACGCGACAGTGCCTCCAGTACCGCCTCGACGTCTTCGCCGCGAGCAAGCAGCTTGCGTGCGCGGTCAAGTTCAGCGCGGCGCATGGCCTCGCTGCTCTCTTGCATGTCCTGGATCAGCGGCACCACGGCGCGGCTGTCGAGCCAGTGCATGAAGGACTGCACGCGTGTCTCGATGATGGCCTCGGCCTGTGCGACCGCCGATTGGCGGTTTTCGACGCCGATCTGCACGGCGGTGCCGAGATCGTCGACGGTGTACAAGAAGACATCATTCAAGCGGCCGACTTCGGACTCGATGTCACGCGGCACGGCGAGATCAACCAGGAACATAGGCTTATGGCGACGTGCCTTGATCGCACGCTCCACCATGCCGAGGCCGATGATGGGCAACGACGATGCCGTGCAAGACACCACGACATCGAAATGGGCCAATTGATCCGGCAGCTCGGCCAGTCGCATCGCCTTGCCACCAAAGCGATGTGCCAGTTGCTCGGCGCGCTCGACGGTACGGTTCGCAATGGTCAGGCTCTTCGGATGCTGGGCTGCGAAGTGGGTCGCACACAGCTCGATCATTTCACCAGCGCCGATAAACAGCACATGCTGGTCAGACAGTTTGTCGAAGATACGTTGTGACAGGCGCACCGCCGCCGCAGCCATCGACACGCTGTGCGCACCTATCTCGGTGGTCGAACGCACTTCCTTTGCAACGGCGAACGTACGCTGGAACATCTGGTGCAGGTAAGTCCCCAATCCGCCGGCGGCTTCGGCCTGGCGTACGGCGTCTTTCATCTGGCCGAGAATCTGCGGCTCGCCCAGTACCATCGAATCGAGGCCTGATGCGACGCGGAATGCATGGCGGACCGCGTCGTCCTGCGGCAGTGCGTACAAGTAGGGACGCAGATCCGCGTAGGACAGTTTGTGATAGTCGGCGACAAAGTGGGCTGTCTGGTCGAGCGCGGCATGGATGTCGCCATCATTGGCGCTGGCGCCATAAATCTCGGTGCGGTTGCAAGTCGACAGGATGGCCGTCTCTTGGGTGCGCTGGCCGACATTCCCGAACCATGCGCAAGCGGATGCGACTGCCTGACCCAGTTGGTCGGCAGGAAAGGCCACTTTCTCGCGCAGCGAGACCGGAGCCGTGGTGTGATTCAGTCCGACGGCAAGGAGTTTCATTCAGGGCAATTCGGGGGCGGGTTTGTCGGTCGGTATTATAGCCTTGCCCCTCCTCTGACACTCGTCATCCGGCCAGTTTCTCCAGCCGATAGCCATAGCTGTAAACAGGAGCCAGCCGGAATCCTCGCTCCGGGCGCAGGCCGAGCTTGGCGCGGATGCGGGAAACGTGGGTATCCATGGTCCGCGAGTTGAATTCCGTGTCCTGCGACCATACCGATTCGAGGATGGTTGCCCGCGACAAGGGACGGCCGAGATTGCGGAAAAAAAGCAACGCCAGATCGAATTCCTTCTGGGTCAGACTGACTTGTTCGCCACCGACAGTCAGCCTGGCAGCTCTGACATCGAACGCATAGTCCCCAAATTCCTGCGCATCCGACTGGAATTTGGCCGGATGGATGCGTGCCACCAGCACCCGAGCACGTAGCGCGACGTCGGTACGCCTGACTGGCTTGACCAAGTAATCCGATGGCCCGTCCTGCAGCGCATCCACGAAATCCCGATCCGCCGCGCGTCCCGTGACCAGCAGTACAGGCAGTGACTTGGCGGTTTGCCGCAGCGATTTCATCCAGCGCAAGCCTTCGGCTTCCGGCTGCCAGTGGAATACCAGCAAGTCCAGCCCTTCGCGCATCCATTTGGCGATCTGGGATTCGTCATTCGGCGACAGCCGGCATTCATGGCCGGCTGCTGTCAGCGCATCGACGATCAGCGCGCGCTGTTGCGGATCGTTGTCGATAACCGCGATATGCATGGGCTTGGCTTTCTGTCCTGATCAGAGTGCTGTTGTCGATCCAAATGATCGAAAGATTGCTAGTTCACAATCTTTAACGTTCAGTCCCTGCGGTGTCAACTGTGAACGTCAGGAAAGCTGATCGGCGCCAAACAGGATGGGATACCGGCGGTGTACTAAGCGGCGTTGCGCACCTGTGCCGCTTGATTTCAAGTTGATATGCTTTCTCCCCGTGCATCGGTTTGTCGTAGGGATGTCCGGATCTAGTCCTCGTTGACGGAGGCCAGCCCGATGACTTTGCCACTCGACCTGTCGATGCGCCTGAACCGAGCCTTTTATGAAGGACTGGCCAGGCCGCAGCGCTTTGCCGAAGGTTTGCGGCTGATGGCCGAGTCGCTTGACAGTGAACTCGCGGTGTTTGGCCTGTGGGACAGGCGCGGCTTGTGGGCGGTTTGGCGTCAGGCTCGCAAAGCCGGCGACTGTGCGTGGCAATACTTGGTGGAAGACAACCGGTTGCCATCGGCGGAATTCCGCGCGCACATTCGCAAGTTGCCCTCATCCCGTTGGGCACTCGCCGAACCCCTCGATTTGCCGATCTCATTTGGTCGCCTGACTGACCACTCCTTGCATGCACTCTGCCGTCGGCTGACTGTCGGTCGCGCCGATGCATTACTTTGCTTGTACCGACACGACGCGAGCCTGCCCGGCCCCGGCCTGCTGATGGCAGCTGACGACATGTTGTCGGCGTTGCGGCCCGGCCTGGAGCCATTGGCAAGGATGCAGCAACTTGCGCAAGGCAGTCGCTACCTCACGCATTTGCTCAGCTGCATTCGCATGCCGGTCATGCTGGTTGATGCATCGGGCAGGATATTGGCCGCCAATCCGTCGGCTCGGTCGATGGTCGATCAGGCACGCAAGACAAATGGCGGCAAGCCGGGAGTGGCGATACCGGGGCTCAGCGCTGACCAGTTTGCTGCGATCGTGCGCCGCGCTTGCCGTCCGGGCGACAAGGGCGGGAGCAGCCTGATGCAGGTCAGTCCCGGTAGTGCACAACAGCCATTGCAGGTCATGGCAACGCCCGTCGCTGCCAATCCGGCGATCGGTTCGAACCAGCCGACAGCGTTGATCCTGGTGCACGGATCGCAAGGCGTCGAATCCGGCAGTCATCTGTTGCAACAGATATTTGGCCTCACGCCGGCCGAGGCGAGGCTCACGCGCCTGATACTCGAAGGGCGATCTCCCGGCGATGCCGCCATTCAGTTGCATGTGAGCGTCGCCACGATACGTACGCAACTTTCTGCTGTGCTCAAAAAAACAGGCGCGCAACGACAATCCGATCTCGTGCGTCGTCTATCGCCGCTACTGGTCCTCGACAGCGGCCAGCAATTGCACTAATTCCATTCGTGCTTTCTGCAGGACCTGCGGTGTGTGAGCGTCGCAGCGATGCGACTTTCTCCTTGCCTTCATGTAGTACACCGGCTTACATCAAATGAAGGATGTGCGGTAGGTTGCCTCTCCGTAGCATCGACCGGACTGAAAAATTTACTTGCAACTGTGCGTCAGCGTTGCAAATTTTTTGTTGTCCGAGCCTTCCACCTAGGAGATGTCGATGACTACCACGTCCAGCGTTACAACCAATTCCAATGACTATGCGCCTGGTTCTTACGCCATTATCACGGCGACCGGCTTTGATGCCGGGAGCACGGTAACATTTGAAGTCGATCACGTTTCCGATCCGGGGGCGGACGGCATGTATGGCACGGCCGATGACGTCGTCATCGAGATGGGTGGTGACGGGCATGATGCCTGGACGATTACGGATGGCGGGGACGGCGATCTTGATGGGGTAGCCAATGGCACCGTCATTGCGACATGGTATGTAAATCCGGATGACTCTGCCGGCGAGCGCTTTTTGCTCACGGCCAGTACGTTGTCAGGTTGGTTTGCCAGCAATACATTTACTGATGCGAAACCTGTCACCGGGCAAGGCGAGCCGCCTGTGCCGAACAATCCCGGCGGATCGTTCATCACGCCTTACCTTGTTTCCAGCTCAGCGGGTACGGGGATTATCCAGTCGATCGTCAAAATCAGCAGCAACGATACCTTCGAGCAGGGTTATAACTCTGACTTCCGTGACGTCCAGTTCGATGAAACGACTGCGGCAAATTTCAACCGCGCGATCACGCTGTCGCAAATCCCCATCATCAATATCGATGGGGTTGATTATCGTGAAATCGATCTGGATCTGAACGAAGACAACGGCGGCACCAATCCGCTGATCACGCTGCAGACCTTGATGATTTTTGCGTCCGACACGAATCTTCTGACGGGATTCGACGCCACAACACAAGCTTTCCCGGCGGGGACGGCCACCTTGCTCTTTGACATGGATGCGGCTGGTGATGTCTCGACGCTGCTGACGGATTGGAATTCCGGTAGCGGCACCGGCGATTACGCCTTCTTCATTCCGGAGCTTGGCGTCAATGGCTTGCCTGGTTTTGACGGCCTGGCACAGGGATCCTATATCTATATCTACTCGGAATTCGGTACGCTGAATGGCACCGGCAGCGGGGTCAGCGGTGGCTTTGAAGAGTGGTTCGTGGTGTCGGCACTCAACCCCTCGATGGAAATCGAGAAGGTGGCATCGATTGAGGACAATGTGGCGGACGCTGCAGACGATGTCATTCTTTACGAGCTGACAGTGTCGAATGTCGGCAACGTCAACCTGACCGGCGTGACGGTGACGGATCCGTATGCGGATGCCGGCTCGATCTTACGCGGCACGGATATCACTGGCGACAATGACAACACCCTGGAAATCGGCGAAGTCTGGTTTTATACGGCAACCCATACGGTGACCCAGGCCGAGATCGACAGCAATGGCGGTGGCGATGGCGTGCTGGAGAACACGGCTACGGCCGACAGCGACGAGACGGATCCGGTCAGCGATTCGGCAAGTATTCCTATCCTTCAGCTGCCGAGCCTGAACATCGTCAAGGATGCGTCGATGGACGACGGCGATCCGGCGGCCGACGAAGCTGACGACGTGATCAACTACGTGATCACGGTCCAGAACACGGGCAACATGACGCTGACGGACGTGACGGTGGCGGATCCGTATGCGG
>JBDKLN010000041.1:0-7505 GCA_039806045.1 Pseudomonadota bacterium | reverse complement strand
ACTTACCTCGGCCTGCTGGCCAAGACCCTCAACGGCGTGCTGCGCGGCGCTGGCCGGCTCAAGCAGAGCGTGGCCGAGTCCAGCTTCGACGCATGGACCAAGTATTACCGGCAGGACGAGAACGCGCCCAATGCGGTAGTCAGCTATTACACCAAGGGCTCGCTGGTGGCGCTCCTGCTGGACCTGACGATACGCGCCGGCACGCGGGGCAAGCGATCGCTGGACGACGTGATGCGTGCGTTGTGGCGCCGCTATGGCCGCGATTTCTACTCGCCCAAAGCCGGCACGACGGGCCGGGGCGTGACCGAGGCCGACATCGATGCATTGTTCGACGAGATCAGTGGCTTGTCGCTGAAGGCCTTGCTGGACCGTGCCGTGCGTGGCACGAAGGACTTGCCGCTGGACGAGGCCTTCGCAAAATTGGCGATTGCCATGGCGCCGACCTCGAAGGCGGGCAAGCCCAGCCTCGAAGTTCGTACCCGCAAGGAGGGCGGCGACTGCAAGCTGGCCAGCGTGCATGAAGGCGGCGCGGCGCACCTGGCCGGCCTGTCGGCCGGGGATGTACTGGTCGCGATCGACGGCCTGCGCGTGACCGCCTCCAACCTGGAGACGACGCTCGCGCGTTACCGTGTCGGCGACAACGTGGTCGTGCATGCGTTCAGGCGCGACGAGCTGATGACATTCAGCGTTGCCCTGACAGCCGACGCTGCACAACACTATGCTTTCGAGCCGCGCGACAAGCCATTGGCAGCGGCGAAGCTGCGCAAGGCCTGGCTGAAAGTGCGCGGCTGAACGTCATTACCCACGCCGCGCGGACCTGCGATTCGCCCGGCGCATCCGGCCGTTCCATCACCCAGACCGTAAAAAATAGGCCGCAACCGGCAAACAAGGAGACCCCATGAAGACCCGCCCATTCACTGCCCTGCGCGCCATCGCACTTGGCTTATCGGTGGCGCTTGCCGCCCTCCCCGCCGCGCAGGCAACGGCCGCCGAACTGCCAATGTCCTCGCCCCAGCAGCAGGGCATGTCAGCGGCGCGCCTGGCCAAGCTCGCCGATTTCGTCGTGAACGAGATCGGCTCGGATCGCATGCCGGGCGCAGTGATCCTGGTGGCGCGCAAGGGTGCGATCGTGCATGCCGATGCGATCGGCTTTGGCGACGTGTCGACCCGCCGGCCCCTGCGGCGCGATGCGATCTTCCGCGCCTACTCGATGACCAAGCCACTGGTATCGGTCGTGGCGATGATGATGGTCGAGGAGGGCAAGCTGCAGCTGACCGATCCGTTGGCGAAGTTCTTCCCGGCCTTCGCCAGCATGCAAGTGCTGTCCAACCCGGCCGACCCCAACAGCGCGCGCGAGCCGGCAAAGCGGCAGATCACGGTGCACGACCTGCTGCGCCACACGTCGGGCCTGACCTACGGCGAATTCACTCGCTTCGCCAGCGTGAAGGCTGCGTATGCTGACGTCGGCCTGTTCTCCACTGATGTGCCGATGGTGTCGATGTCACTCACGCCGGAAAAAGAAGTCGAAGCCTTCGCAAAGGCGCCGCTGGTCTGGCAGCCCGGCACGACCTTCGACTACAGCCTGTCGACCGACCTGCTGGGCCGCGTGCTGGAAAAAATCTCCGGCCAGACACTGGACGTGCTACTGGATGAAAAGCTGATCAAGCCGCTCGGCATGAAAGACACGCACTTCGTGGTGCCGGCATCGAAGGCGATGCGCATTGCCGAGCCGCTGAAGATCGACCCGATCACCGGTGGGCCGGCCATGCAAGTACTGGATGTGACGAAGCCGACCGGCAATGTGTCTGGTGGCGCCGGCATCTCGACCACGGCCGATGATTACCTGCGTTTCTGCCAGATGCTGCTGAACGGCGGCACGCTCGATGGCAAGCGCATCCTGTCGCGCTCGACGGTGGCACTGATGACCTCGGACCACCTCGGGCCGCGCGTGGCCACGCCGATGCAGCCGGGTGAAGTGCTGATGGGCGTGCAGGGTTATACCTTTGGCCTGGGCTTCATGGTGCGGCAAGGACCGGGCATTGCGGGTGTGCACGGCTCGGAAGGCGACTTTGCCTGGGGTGGCGTCGGCGGCACTTTCTTCTTCGTCGATCCGAAAGAGCAGCTGATCGGCATCATGATGGCGCAGACACCGGGCGCCATCCGCCAAAGCTATCGTCGCATGTTCAAGACGATGGTCTATCAGGCGCTGGACTAAGCCGCACGACCGAGCAGGTGATCGACGAGGCGGCCGAACGCTGCTTCGTCAAAGCGCGAGTTATCCAGCCGCATCAGCGCCGGATGCTGCGGCGGTTCGACGCGGCGCTTCAGGTACTCGTCCCAGTGCGCGAGCTTCCACGCGTCGCGCGCGTCATTGCGGCGCTCGATGCGACGCTTCGCCTCGGCACTGTCAAGGTCGATCCACGCGATGCGGCATGCGGTGCCCGCAGGCATGCCGAGCTCGGTCGGACGGAAGAATTTGCCGGCCATGATTTCGCGTGTGAAGGGCCCCACCAGCACCACGTTCATCCCCAGCAGCAGGTTTTCGCGCGCGATGTCGAGCAGGCCCGCGTATTCCTGATCGCGCAGGTGATTCAGGTACGCCGGGCTGTCGCGGTCATCCGGATTCCCGGTCAGCAGCCCCATGATGTGCGAGCTGAACGCACCATACGCGGTATCTTTGTCGAGGAAGAAGTAATCCTGCCCGCTGCTCGCCTTCAGCTGCGCGACCGCGCGCTTGGCAAGCGTGGTCTTGCCGGTACCGGCGTGGCCGGCGAACAGCAGCAGGCGTCCCGGCGACGGAGCGCCGGCAGTCGTTTCAGCAGTCATCTGGACAGCTCCCGAATTTGTTTTGAATTTGACATCGAAGCGAGCATCAACGCAGGTTTTTGGCCGCGCCGGCGTTTTTCCGTGAATGAAAAGCTTGTATGATGCAGCAGGTTTTCTGCAAGTTCGTGAAATGAACATGGGAAGCGGGCCTGCCGCGCAACGGCAGCACGTTCAGGACCAGGCCACCCGAAGCTACCCGAAGGGTTCGCATCAACCACGAATTCACCTGTTAACGAGACGAGAACAAGCATATGGCTGAAATCAATTCCCCGGGTTCCCTGCTGGTCGGCGAAGGCGTCTACATGAAGGGCTCGATGCAAGTGCCGGGCACGGCCAGCATCGATGGCAAGCTGGAGGGCGAACTGGCCGCCGACACCGTGATCGTGCAACCCAATGGCGCGATGGACGGCCGCACGACCGCCAACCATGTGCGTGTCGCCGGCTCGCTGACCAACACCACGGTCGCCAATAAATCGCTGGTCATCGAATCCTCGGGCCTGATCGGCGGTTCGATCACCTATAACGAGCTGGAGATCAAGAAGGGCGGCCAACTGCAGGGCAACATCTACAAGGTGGGCCAGCAACCGGCGCCGGCATACACGAATGCAGCACCGGCACGCGTGCAACAGGAAGCACCGGCCGCAGCGCCGGTTCAGGCACAAGCCGAAGCGGCACCGATCGCAGCACCCAACGGCGCTCCCCAGGCCTACACGCAGCCACGCCAGCAAGCGCAGAACGGTGGCAAGCCCGGCAAGGGCAACTGAGGACGGCGCTGCGGCGCCCCACCGGCATCAACCAACTGCCCGGCCGGTTCCTGCGTGTCGCAGGGATCGCGCGCGGGTCAGGCGTAGCGCAGCTTGTCCAGCCATTCGAGCAGCGGGATCGTCGCCGGCAATATCGGTTCGACGCCCACGCTGCCCTGCCAGGCGAGCTGCTGCCCCTCAAGCCCGTGCGGCTCGCCCTCCCAGTCGTGGCTGATGTAGAAATGCAGGCGCACATGCGCATGCGGATATACATGCTCGACCCCGCACCAGGGCTCGGCTGACAATACCTTGACCCCGATTTCTTCGGCGAACTCGCGCTTCAACGCGTCGAGCACCGATTCACCGGCCTCGACTTTCCCGCCCGGGAATTCCCAGTAGCCGGCGTAAGGCTTGCCTTCAGGTCGGCAGCCGAGCAGCACATCACCATTCGGCTTCATCAGGATGCCAACGGCCACATTGATCGGTGCGCCGTGATTGGCCGGCCTGGCGCCGGCTTCTGCGTGCGCCTTCATCGCGATGCCCGCTCCATGAGATGGGCAGAGGTTGTCATGCGATCCATTAGGGCAGCCTGTCAGGCCGCGTGGCGGCCGGCCCAGTCGCGCGCAAACTGCCATGCAACGCGTCCCGACCGTGAACCGCGTTGCAACGCCCAGCGCAGCGCTTCGGGCTCGGCTTCCGGATGTTCCGATGCCTTGACGCCGAAGTGCAACAGCCAGTGGCGCACGATATCCAGATAATCTTCCTGGCGGAACGGATAGAAGGACAGCCACAGCCCGAAGCGTTCGGACAACGAGATTTTTTCTTCGACGGTCTCGCCCGGATGGAGGTCACCGTCATCGACGTGGCGATAGGTTTCGTTGTCGGAGAATTTTTCCGGCAGCAAATGGCGACGGTTCGAGGTCGCGTAGATCAGTACATTGTCCGATTGCGCGCTGATGCTGCCATCGAGCGCCACCTTCAGCGCCTTGTAGCCCCCCTCGCCTTCTTCAAACGACAGGTCATCGCAGAAGATCACGAAACGCTCGGGACGCAGCGCGACCAGCTCGACGATGTCGGGCAAGTCGACCAGATGTTCCTTGTCGACTTCGATCAGGCGCAAGCCCTGGTCGGCAAACTGCGCGAGGCAAGCCTTGATCAGCGACGACTTGCCAGTGCCGCGCGCACCGGTCAGCAGCACATTGTTGGCCGGCTTGCCGCTGACGAACTGGCGGGTGTTCTGCTCCACCTGCTCCTTCTGCGGGCCGATGTTGTGCAGGTCATTCAATTCGATGCGCGCCGGATGGCGCACCGGCTGCAGATAGCCACGGCCATCGCGTGGCACGCGCCAGCGGAAGGCGATGGACGCTTCCCAATCGGTGGCAGGCTGGGGCGCAGGCAAAATGGACTCGACACGTGCGAGCACTGCCTCGGCGCGTTTCAGGAATTGTTCAAGTTCTGTCATGTCAGTGTTCTGCCCTCAAGTGACAGCCTGCAGATAGCCGATCATTACGACACTGGATCCCGGCATGCGCCGGGATGACGGCGGGCGCCTGGATGGCATTCTGTCGTCCCGGCGCATGCCGGGATCCAGCGGCTTACATTTTACGAACGATAGTCCGCGTTGATCGACACATACTCGTGCGACAGATCGCAAGTCCAGACCGTGGCCGAGGCGCCGCCGCGACCCAGCTTGACGGTGACGGTGATCTCGCTCTGCTTCATCACGCGCTGGCCGTCTTCTTCCTTGTAGTCTGGATTGCGGCCACCGGCCTTGGCGACCCAGACGTCGTCCAGGTGCAGGTCGAGCTTGCTGACATCGAGGTCGTCGATGCCCGCATAACCGACGGCGGCCAGGATGCGGCCGAGATTGGGATCGGATGCAAAGAAGGCCGTCTTCACCAGCGGCGAATGGCCGATCGCATAGGCGACCTTGCGGCACTCCTTGATGTCGCGACCATCTTCGACGCGAATGGTGATGAACTTGGTCGCGCCTTCGCCATCGCGCACGATCATCTGCGCGAGGTCTTGCGCCAGCCAGGTAATCGCCGCCGACAGCGCTTCATATTCGTCGGACAGCATGCTGGTGATTTCCAGCTCGCCGGCACCGGTGGCGATCACCATGAACGAGTCATTGGTCGAGGTGTCGCCATCGATGGTGATGCAGTTGAACGAGGCATTCGCAGCATCTTTCACCAGCTTGTCGAGCAGCTTTTGCGGCACCTTCGCATCGCAGGCGATGAAGCCCAGCATGGTCGCCATGTTCGGCTTGATCATGCCGGCGCCCTTGGAGATGCCGGTCAACACCACCTTCTTGCCGGCGATGGTCACCGTGCGCGACGCCGCCTTCGGCTGCGTGTCGGTGGTCATGATGGACTCGGCAGCGTTGTACCAGTTGTCTTCATTCAGGTTGGCGATCGCCTGCGGCAGGCCGGCAATGACTTTCTGCACCGGCAGCGGCTCGAGGATCACACCGGTCGAGAACGGCAGGATTTGTGACGGCTCGCAACCCAGTTCCTTCGCCAGCGCTTCGCACGTGGCATTCGCATTGGCCAGGCCTTCTTCACCCGTGCCCGCATTCGCATTGCCGGTGTTGATCACCAGCGCCGTCACCGGCTTGCCGAACGCTGCGGCCGATGCAAGATTGGCCTTGGCCACCTGCACCGGCGCTGCGCAGAAGCGGTTGGTGGTGAACACGCCGGCCACGGTGGCCGTCGGCGCGAGCCTGAGCACCAGCAGGTCCTTGCGGCCCGGCTTCTTGATGCCGGCCTCGGCATGGCCGAGCTGCACGCCCGCCACGGGTTTGAGGTTCGCGGGAATGGGAAGGGGAAGATTGACAGCCATGGTGTGCGCTTCTTTCAAATGAACAGGGCCCCGGCATGGCGGGGCCCTGAAGTTTACTGCCTGCTTGCGTAAGCCGGCCTCAGGCCAGCTTGCCGTGGCACTGCTTGAACTTCTTGCCGCTGCCGCAAGGGCAGGGATCGTTGCGGCCGACCTTCGGCATCGCATTGACCATCGTGCCCGGCGCGCCATGGTCATCCATGCCAGTCGGCGACAGCAACTCTTCCGGCGATGCCGACGGATTGAAATCCGCGTGCTGGTAGTTGACGTTCTCCAGGTGCGGATGCGACATCTGTTCTTCGGCAGCCTCGATCTCGGCCTGTGACTGCACGCGCACGGTCATGATCACGCGCACGACTTCGTTGCGGATCAGGTCCAGCATTTGCGCAAACAGCTGGAAGGCTTCGCGCTTGTATTCCTGCTTCGGGTTCTTTTGCGCATAGCCGCGCAGGTGAATGCCCTGGCGCAGGTGGTCCAGCGCCGCGAGGTGTTCGCGCCAGTGGGTGTCCATGCTCTGCAGCATGACGTTTTTCTCGAAGCCGCTGAACGACTCCTGACCCACGATGTCGACCTTGGCCTGATAGACCTTGTCGGCCGCCATCAGCACGCGCTCCAGCAAGTCTTCGTCGGTCAGGTTGGGCTCGGCCTTCAGCATGACCGGCAGCGGCAGGTCCAGACCCCACTCGAGCAGCAGCACGTCCTGCAGGCCATCGAGGTCCCATTGCTCTTCCATGCTCTCTTCCGGCACGTGCTGGCGGAACAGGTCGGTGAGGACGCCGTGGCGCAGCGCGATGCTAGTCTCGGCCATGTTCTCGGTCTCGAGCAGCTCGTTGCGCTGCTGGTAGATCACCTTGCGCTGGTCGTTGGCGACGTCGTCGTACTCGAGCAGCTGCTTGCGGATATCGAAGTTGCGGGCCTCGACCTTGCGCTGCGCGGATTCGATCGAACGCGACACAATGCCGGCCTCGATCGGCTCGTCTTCCGGCATGTTCAGGCGTTCCATCACGGCGCGCACACGGTCGCCGGCGAAGATGCGCAGCAGCGAATCGTCGAGCGACAGGTAGAAGCGCGACGAACCCGGGTCGCCCTGGCGGCCGG
>JBDKLN010000040.1:0-8880 GCA_039806045.1 Pseudomonadota bacterium | reverse complement strand
AGTCGCAGTACTCGTCCCAGATGAACTTGTAGATGGCCGATGCGATGTTGTCGAAGCGGTACTCGGCATAGCCTTTCTCCACTTCAGCTTCGGTACGCTGCAGCAGCGACACGATCCAGCGATCCGCCTGCGAGAAGTCGAGATAGCTGCCGGTCGCGCAGGCGTCGGCGCCATGCTCTTCAAGGCCGCAATCCTTGCCTTCAGTGTTCATCAGCACGAAGCGGGTCGCGTTCCACAGCTTGTTGCAGAAGTTGCGGTAACCCTCGCAGCGGTTGAGGTCGAAGTTGATGTTGCGGCCCAGCGAAGCGTAGCTGGCCATCGTGAAGCGCAGCGCATCGGTGCCATAGGCGGCGATGCCGGCGGCGAATTCCTTCTTCGTGGCTTTGGCGATGCTGTCGGCCTGCTTCGGGTTCATCAGGCCGGCGGTGCGCTTGGCTACCAGCGCGTCGACATCAATGCCGTCGATCAGGTCGATCGGGTCCAGCGTGTTGCCCTTGGACTTGGACATCTTCTGGCCCTGCGCGTCGCGCACCAGGCCGTGCACGTACACGGTCTCGAACGGCACCTTGCCGGTGAAGTGGCAGGTCATCATCACCATGCGCGCGACCCAGAAGAAAATGATGTCGAAGCCCGTCACCAGCACCGATGACGGCAGGAACAGCTTCAGGTCCGGTGTCTCGTCCGGCCAGCCGAGCGCCGAGAACGGCACCAGCGCCGACGAGAACCAGGTATCCAGCACATCGTCATCGCGCTGCAGGTCCGTGCTGCGGCCGGCGGCTTTCGCCTGCGCTTTCGCATCGTCTTCGTTGCGCGCGACATAGATGTGGCCGTCGGCGTCATACCAGGCCGGGATCTGGTGGCCCCACCACAACTGGCGCGAGATGCACCAGTCCTGGATGTTGTTGAGCCACTGGTTGTAGGTGGTGGTCCAGTTTTCCGGCACGAACTTGATGTCGCCGTTGGCGACTTTCTCGAGCGCGACCTCGGCGATCGACTTGCCGGGGTTGTGCGTGCCCTCGGGCGCCGGCTTGCTCATGGCGACGAACCACTGGTCCGTCAGCATCGGCTCGATGACGACGCCGGTACGGTCGCCGCGCGGCACCATCAGCTTGTGCGGCTTGACTGATTCCAGCAAGCCTTGCGCGTCGAGGTCGGCCACGATCTGCTTGCGGGCGGCGAAGCGGTCCATGCCCTGATAGGCGGCCGGTGCGTTGTCGTTGATCTTCGCGTCCAGCGTGAAGATGCTGATCTGCGCCATGGCATGGCGCTGGCCGACCGCATAGTCGTTGAAGTCATGCGCCGGCGTGATCTTCACGCAGCCGGTGCCGAAGGCCTTGTCGACGTAGCTGTCTGCGATTACCGGTATTTCGCGGTCCGTCAGCGGCAGCTTCAGCAGCTTGCCGACCAGGTGCGCATAGCGCTCGTCGGTCGGGTCGACCGCGACGGCGACGTCACCCAGCAGGGTTTCGGGACGCGTGGTCGCCACCGTCAGGTGGCCGCTGCCATCCGCGAACGGGTAGCGGATGTGCCACATGCTGCCGTCTTCTTCTTCCGATACCACTTCGAGGTCGGACACCGCGGTGCCCAGCACGGGATCCCAGTTCACGAGGCGCTTGCCGCGATAGATCAGGCCTTGCTCGAACAGCCGCACGAAGACTTCGGTGACGGCCTTCGACATCTTCGGATCCATCGTGAAGTATTCGCGGCTCCAGTCAGTCGATGCGCCCATGCGCCGCATCTGGCCGGTGATGGTCGAGCCCGAATGCTCCTTCCACTGCCAGACTTTCTCGAGGAATTTCTCGCGGCCGAGGTCGTGCCGCGACACCTTCTGCGCATCGAGCTGGCGTTCGACCACGATCTGGGTCGCAATGCCCGCGTGGTCGGTACCTGGAATCCACGCCGTGTTATGACCGCGCATCCGGTAGTAGCGGGTCAGGCCATCCATGATGGTCTGGTTGAACGCATGGCCCATGTGCAGCGTGCCCGTCACGTTCGGCGGCGGCAGCTGGATCGCGAACGAAGGCTTGCCTTCGTCCAGCGTGGCGGTGAAGTAGCCGCGGCGCTCCCATTCAGTGCGCCAGTGTTGTTCGATGTCTGCAGGTTCGAAGGCCTTGGCCAGTTCCATGATTTATCAGAGAAAAAAGAGTGATTTTGCTAAACCCCGCATTATAAGGGGCGCGGCACTCAGCCGACCGGACGTTGAACGCTTATCGCAAGGTCACTTCTGCAGACCGGACAAGTGAATCAGGGCAAGAACTTTCCTCGGACCTGGTTCACAGAGCCTAGGTTTTTTATGGCTTGGACAACAAAAGGGGAAAGTGATGGCAAGGACGACTGGCGCTGATCGATTGAGATTTCCAAATCAGCAGCCAATGCGTGGCGATAGGGACTCATCAGAGCGGATTGGCGACGACTCCAGCCTGGTCGAAGACACCGATTCGGGCGAATGCGACAACCGCGCCCTGCCCGCCCGGGATCCGGACATTGAGAGCCCCCGGCGGCCGCGCATGCGGGCCGGCGCCGCAGTAGCCTCCAATCCCGGCATCGAAAGCCCGCCGTCATCCGGTGCCATGCCGCCCGGCCTCGCCGAGTCTCGGCCACCGCCAAGTGGCCGCACGGCGCCGCTGCTGATCGTTCGCACTTATTCGGTCAGGGAAGGGCGCAAGGCAACCTATCGCGTGCAGAGCACAACCCTGGTCCGTGCTGTGGACGCCGACGCAACCGTGGTGCCGCCGCTGGAGCGCGGACTGTCGGTGCAGGATGTGGTGCGACGCCGCGCGGCCGACCGCAAGTCGCTGCGGGTACAAGTCGCGAAACTGGTGGGCGCGTATCCGGAAGTGTGTGTCGACCTGTCGTATCACTGGAGCGACACCGACCAGACCAGTGGCGCCCGCACGGCATTGGCCGCCGGCCTGCTGGCAGGCAGTCGCCGCAAAAAGCTCAGCATCGACTTGTCGAACCAGCGTATCAAGGACCTGCGCGAAGGCGCGCAAATGCGCTGCCACCAAAACCTGAGCGCGAAAAAATGGCGCAAGTCCATCATAGACAGTGAAGCCGCGGCACTGGCTGAAGCTTTGTGCAAGGAGCTTGCGCGTGTCTGCCGCGAACAAATCCTGATGCCGGAATTCGGCCTGATATGCCACGACCAGCCATTGGCCGATGTGGTTTATCCACTGACCAAGGCGCTGGCCAACGGTGCGGCTGTGCTGACTGGGCTGAAGCGGCTGGACCTGAGTCGTTATAGCCGCAGCAGTGAAGTCCCGGCAGCCCGTCCGGACGCTGCGGAAGCCGCCGATGCGATGGAGCGCTACGTGATTCGGCTGGCGATGCTGCTGGCAAGCACGCACTCGCTGCGCGAATTATGTTTGCGCATGAACGGACTGTCCGCCCTCGACCTCGCGACCCTGATGGTGGCCGACAACAAGACGTTGGCGAAGCTCGACCTGTCCTGCAACCCGATATGCGAGCTCCCGGATGGCGTCCGCTCGATGAAAGGCATGCGCGAACTGGTACGACATCTACACAGGTATCAGGAGTTGGTCGAGCTCGACCTGTCGTTCTGCGGTCTCGACGAGAAGGCGGCAGATTTGCTGCTGAAGGGACTGGATGGGCATCCCGGGCTGGAGAAGATCAATCTGACCGGCAACCACATCCTGATGAACCATGCGGTCTTCAAGGATGCTCGTGTCCATGCTTCCGGCACGGGTATTGCGCCGCGTCAGCATGGGCTGGCATCGCACAGTCAAATTCCTGCAGACCGCAGGCGGCAAACGCTATAATCCTTCCCGTTGTCCGCACAATGCTGCGGCAGACAATACGCTAGGGGTCCCGGCACTGCGCCGGGTGAGAAATACCCTCAAGTGGAGCACGTCGTGCCAGGCGCTGGCACGAGGGACTCCCGAACCTGATCTGGATAATGCCAGCGTAGGGAAGCGACGTCCGGGGCCTCTTTCCCTCCTTCGCCGGCTTCCTTCGCTGACCTGAGCAAAGGAAGACCATGAACGCCAACCCGCAATTCCTTGCCGCCACCGCGATGGTGGACGAGGCAGCCGTCCAGCCATTGCCGAATTCGCGCAAGATTTATGTCGAAGGTTCACGCCCGGACATCCGCGTGCCGATGCGCGAGATCACGCAGAGCGATACGCCGGCGTCGTTCGGCGCCGAAAAGAATCCGCCGATCTACGTATATGACACCTCGGGCCCGTATACGGACCCGAACGCGAAAATCGACATCCGTTCCGGCCTCGCCCCGCTGCGCGCCGCATGGATTGCCGAGCGCAATGACACCGAAGAGCTGGATGGCCCGACCTCGGCCTATGGCATCGAGCGCCTGAATGACCCGAAGCTGGCCGAGCTGCGCTTCAACCTGCACCGCAAGCCGCGTCGCGCGAAGGCGGGCAAGAATGTCACCCAGATGCACTACGCACGCCAGGGCATCATCACGCCGGAGATGGAGTACATCGCCATTCGAGAGAACCTGCGCCGCAAGGAATACATCGATGGCCTGAAGGCCTCGGGCCCGAATGGCGCGAAGCTGGCCGAGCTGATGGGCCGCCAGCATCCGGGCCAGGCCTTCGGCGCAGCTATCCCGGCCGAGATCACGCCTGAGTTCGTGCGCGATGAAATCGCGCGCGGCCGCGCGATCATCCCGAACAACATCAATCACCCGGAATCCGAGCCGATGATCATCGGCCGCAACTTCCTCGTGAAGATCAATGCCAACATCGGCAACTCGGCCGTCACCTCGTCGATCGGCGAGGAAGTTGAAAAGATGACCTGGTCGATCCGCTGGGGCGGTGACACGGTGATGGACCTGTCGACCGGCAAGCACATCCATGAAACGCGTGAGTGGATCATCCGCAATTCGCCGGTGCCGATCGGCACGGTGCCGATCTATCAGGCGCTCGAGAAAGTCAACGGCAAGGCCGAGGACCTGACCTGGGAAATCTTCCGCGACACCCTGATCGAGCAGGCCGAGCAGGGCGTCGATTACTTCACGATCCACGCCGGCGTGCTGCTGCGCTATGTGCCGCTGACGGCCAAGCGCATGACCGGCATCGTGTCGCGTGGCGGCTCGATCATGGCCAAGTGGTGCCTCGCGCACCACAAGGAATCCTTCCTGTACGAGCACTTCGAAGACATCTGCGACATCATGAAGGCCTATGACGTCGCCTTCTCGCTCGGCGACGGCCTGCGTCCCGGTTCTATCTATGACGCCAACGATGAGGCGCAACTGGGTGAGCTGAAGACGCTGGGTGAGTTGACCCAGATCGCATGGAAGCATGATGTGCAGGTCATGATCGAAGGCCCGGGCCATGTGCCGATGCAGCTGATCAAGGAAAACATGGACCTCCAGCTCGAGCAGTGCCACGAGGCGCCGTTCTACACGCTGGGCCCGCTGACCACCGACATCGCGCCGGGCTACGACCACATCACCTCCGGCATTGGCGCCGCGCAGATCGGCTGGTACGGCTGCGCGATGCTGTGCTACGTGACGCCGAAAGAGCACCTCGGCCTGCCGAACAAGACGGACGTCAAGGACGGCATCATCACCTACAAGATCGCCGCCCATGCCGCCGACCTCGCCAAGGGCCATCCGGGTGCGCAGGTGCGCGACAACGCACTCTCCAAGGCGCGCTTCGAGTTCCGCTGGGAAGACCAGTTCAACATCGGCCTTGATCCGGACAAGGCGCGTGAATTCCATGACGAGACCCTGCCAAAAGATTCGGCCAAGGTCGCCCACTTCTGCTCGATGTGTGGCCCGCATTTCTGCTCGATGAAGATCACGCAGGATGTGCGTGACTACGCCGAGAAGCAGGGCATCTCCGAGAACGAGGCGCTGAAACAGGGCATGGAAGTCAAGGCGGTCGAGTTCGTCAAGAGCGGCGCCGAGATCTACCGCAAGCAGTGACGAGCCGACGCCGATGATTGCTATCGAGCTCAACGGCGAGCCGCGCCAGATGGGCAGCGGGCAGTGCGTACAAGACCTGATCGACGCACTCGAGCTGACCAACCAGGCGCTGGCTGTGGCCGTGAATCGTGAAGTAGTGCCGCGCGTTCGCTGGCGTGAGCGGCAGTTTGCGCCGGGCGACAAGGTCGACATCGTCAGAGCCATAGGCGGTGGGTGAGGCCGGGGTTTCGGCGCGCATGCGCGCCGCCTGCCGAAGCGGATTCGCTTGCAAGCGAATCCGTCGACGTGGCTCCGCACCCAGCCAGCCCCCGCAGAAGCTGCGATCCATGGAAGGAATACACATGCAGATGAATGATTTGAAAGCCGGTGAAGGCCTGACTATTGCGGGCAAGACCTATGCGTCACGCCTGCTGGTAGGCAGCGGCAAGTACAAGGACCTCGACGAAACGCGCCGCGCGACCGAAGCCTCGGGCGCCGACATCATCACGGTGGCGATTCGTCGCGTCAACATCGGACAGGATCCGACGGCCCCCAACCTGCTGGACGTGGTGCCGCCATCGAAGTACACGATCCTGCCGAACACGGCCGGTTGTTACAACGCGAAGGACGCGGTCTACACGCTGCAGCTGGCGCGCGAATTGCTGAATGGCCACAAGCTGGTCAAGCTCGAAGTGCTGGGCGACGAGAAGACGCTGTTCCCGAACATGCCCGAAACGCTGAAAGCGGCCGAGACGCTGGTGAAAGACGGGTTCGATGTGATGGTCTACTGCAGCGATGACCCGATACAGGCGAAGATGCTGGAAGAAATCGGCTGTTGCGCGGTGATGCCGCTGGCCTCGCTGATCGGCTCCGGCATGGGCATCCTGAACCCGTGGAATCTGTCGCTGATCATCGAGCAGGCCAGCGTGCCGGTGCTGGTCGATGCCGGCGTCGGTACCGCATCCGATGCGGCAATCGCGATGGAGCTCGGCTGCGACGGCGTACTGATGAACACCGCGATTGCCGGCGCGAAGGACCCGATACGGATGGCCAGGGCGATGAAGCTGGCGATCGAGGCAGGCCGCGAGGCTTATCTGGCCGGTCGCATTCCGCGCAAGTTCGCTGCGTCGCCGTCGTCGCCGATGGCTGGCCGCGTCGCATGATGCGACCGTCGGTGCTGGTGTTCGCCGGGCTCGATCCGAGTGGCGGTGCCGGTATCCAGGCCGACATTCAGGCCATCAGTGCGGCAGGAGCGCATCCGCTGCCCATCGTCACCGCATTGACCGTGCAGGACAATGAGCATGTGCATGCGGTGCATCCGGTCGAGCCGGGCGTATTGTGCATGCAGGCGACAGCGCTCATGGATGCCGGCATCCGGATCGCAGCGGTCAAGCTGGGCATCGTCGGCAGCCACAGCAATGCCCAAGTGATTGCCGATGTCATCGAGCGCTTGCGAAAGCAGGCACCCGGCCTGCCGGTCGTGCTCGACCCGGTGCTGGCCAGCGGTCATGGCGACCTGCTGACCCGTGGTGATGCGGTCGCTGCATGGGCGCCGTTGCGCAAGCTGGCGACGCTGATGACACCCAATTTGCCGGAAGCGGCTGCGCTATGTGCGGATGCTGCCAACGATGACGAGCGCGCGCAGGCGCTGTTGGTCGATGCGCCGCATGTGCTGCTCAAGGGGGGGCACGGCGCGGGCGAGTTCGTGGTCAATCGCTGGTATGCGAAAGGGCGCGACAAATGCGGTGAGCCCGGCCCGGGGCACCGACGTGCATGGTCATGGCCACGGCTGCCCGGCAACTTCCACGGCTCCGGTTGCACGCTGGCGTCGGCCATCGCCGGCCGGCTCGCGCTGGCGATGGACATCGAAACTGCGCTCGACGAGGCGCAACAGTACACGCAAGGCTGCCTGGCCCGCGCATTCGCGATCGCGCCCGGCCAATCCATTCCCGACCGAATTGAGGAAACACGATGAAAGGTCTCTACCTCGTTACCCCGGACTGGGATGACACCGACAAGCTGCTGCAGACGACCGGGCAAGCCATCAAGGGCGGTGCGGTGCTGATCCAGTATCGTCACAAGAGCGCGTCCGCTGCGTTGCGCAGCGAGCAGGCGCAGGCACTGCTTCGCCTTTGCCGCCAGCACGGCAAGCCGCTGATCATCAATGATCATGTCGACCTGTGCCTGGACCTGGATGCCGACGGCGTGCACGTCGGCGGTACTGATGACAGCGTTGCGGCCGTTCGCGCCCGTGTCGGCCTGGACAAAATCGTCGGTGCTTCGTGTTACGGCGACCTGAATCTGGCGCGAGATGCGGCAGCGTCGGGTGCCAGCTATGTCGCTTTCGGCGGCTTCTATCCATCGCGTGTCAAAAAATACGCAGTCACTACACCGCCCACCATGGTGGCCGACGCTTCGCATGAATTGACGGTGCCCGTATGCGTGATCGGCGGCATGACCGCTGCCAACAGCCAGCCGCTGGTTCAGTTGGGCGCGTATTGGGTCGCTGCGATCAGCAGCGTGTATTCGGCCGATGATCCGCAGACTGCAGCCCAGGAATTCACTGCGCTCTTTCGTTAATCGACGCTAAAGTTCGATAAACATCTTTAGTCGCTATTCGTTTTGCAGCGTGCGGAATGCATCCGTCTTCTCGCCGTCGCTGCACCGGTCTCGCCCTCCTGACCTTCTGACAAAAGTTTGCCCCTGACGAGGAACCCAAGTCGGGAGGGGAGCACTCACCTGCCGATTTTGCAATCAGTCAATGCCATCAAGGCGCTGCGAGTGTGGCGCATCCCAGATCGCAAGGTGGCTGAATCCACGAAGGGGAGTGTGATGCAACTGTCAGACTTGCAGTATTTGATGGCCCAGCTCGGGCCGGCGACATCGGATATCTTGCTGATCGTCCAGCACAGTGACGATCAATGGCAAATCGAATTTGAAGAAGACTTATCCTTGCATGTCAGCTGGCATCAGCAGCGCCAATCCGTCAT
>JBDKLN010000039.1:0-7605 GCA_039806045.1 Pseudomonadota bacterium | reverse complement strand
AGCCAGGCCATCCAGGCCACCCAGGCCAGTCGTGGCAACATCAGCGCACGCCTGCGCTGGTCTCGCGTGTGATCGGTTGCGCTCATTCGAAGGGCGTCACTTTCTGCTCACTGAGCGTGTTAATGGTCAGGTACAGCAGCGCGTCGGGATGCTTGACGACTTCCAGGCTGGCGGAAGTCCAGAACAGTCGCTTCGGATAGCGGCGCAACTTTTCCATGTAGGGCAGCAGGTCGAGGTAATTGCCCTTGATGACGATCTCGACCGGATGCTGGTAGACCGTCATCGGCGGCAGGTCAGGCGGTTCATTGCTTGCGATGATGGGTTGGGCGGGCTTGATCTTGCTGCCGTCGGGGCCGTGCAGTCCGCGCGGCAGCAGCGGCAACACGGGCAGCGTCTTGATCGAGACGAGCTTCAGGCGCGGCGTGGTGCGCACCATCGCGTCGAGCATCGCGGACAGGCGCAGCGAACTGCCATCGTCCTCCGACAGCAGCGAGTCGGCTTCGGCGACGATGCGCTTGAGTTCTTCGAGTTGCGCTTGCTTCTCGGCCGAATTGCGGCCGGCCAGTTCGGTCGACAGGTTGCGGATCTGGACATTGACGCGCTGGATCTCGGCCTGTTCGGATTCGATTTGCGCGTTCAGCTGCTGGATCTGTTTCTGGCGCGGTGTCAGTACCAGCGCATCGACCAAGAAGAACAGGAAGGCCAGGCCGGCCACCACCATCAGCGCGCGCTCGCGCGCTGACTTGCGCTCGAACTGGACCGCCAGCGATCGTAGCAACGGCATGAAGGGCAGGTCGGGCAGCGTGATCATGGACTCTCCCTAGTACACCCTGAACGCGATCAGCGGCGCAGCGCTGCCATCCTGGTCCGGTGCCTGAGGCACCGGCACGATTTCCACCTGCTCCAGCCGCACGCTGTATTTCTCCAGCACGCGATTGAGCTGGCGCGCGTAGGGCAGCACATCATTCTTGCTCAGCGCCCGGCCCTCGACGCGCACATTGCGCCCGGCGTTGGTGATCCGCACTGCCGTCACCCAGACGCCGGCGCTGCGCAGGCTGGCCAGGTCGGTGAGCTGGGCGCCATAGCCCTCGAGGCTGCCCAGCTCGCCGCTCTTGAGCGCGTCGAGCAGTTCGCGCGACACCTTGGTCTGGGGCTCGAGGGCGGCGATCTGGGCGGCGATATTGCCTTCGCGTTCAGTGTCGCCCAGCCGCTTCTGCAAGGCCTTGAGCAATTGCTGCTGTTGCTGCAGCTGCTGCCGGCTTTGGTCGGCGCCGCGCACGGCTTCGTCGCGCTGGATGCCGAGCCAGGTCGCGTGCAATGTCAGCAGCAGCAGGCTGAGCCCGGCCACCGCGACCGATCGCCGCGCCGACAATTTTTGCGGCTTTGGCGCGACCGGCAGCAGGTTGATCTGCAAGCTCATAGCAGATGCTCCAGGCCGCGCAGCGCGGCGCCGATCGCCGGCAGGTAGGCCATGAAGGTCTGTTCATCTTTCAGTTCGGGCACGTGCCAGAGATCGAAGTAAGCCTCAGGCGAAAAAGGCAGCACCGGTTCCTGCAGCGCCGACGCCAGCGACGTGCAGAAGCCGTCGGGCGCGCCGGCCACGACGATGCGACAGCCACGCACGAACGGATAGCTGCCGCGCACCGCATTTAGCGAGCGCTGCACTTGCTGCTGCATGCGCTCGGCATAGGCTTCACGTCGCGCTGCCGATTCATCATTGGCGCCGGCTTCGGCGATCAGCCGGTCCATGTAGAGCTCGCCGTGCCAGCTGAACGTGATCTGCACCTCGTCGCGGCCGAAGACCAGCATGGCCGCCAGTTCGTCGGCCGGCCCGGTCAGGTTGGCGAGGTTGCGCTGCGCGGTCTCGCGGATGTCGATGCAGGCGAGCCTGAGGCGGGCTTCCTGGAACAAATTGACATACGCGGCGATCGCGTCGCCGCGCGCGGCCACCGCGTACAGCTCGGGCGCGCGCTCGGGTTCCCATGCGCGTGTCGGTATCGGCAGCACATCGATGCTGGCGTCTTCGGCCGGGAAGTCCAGCGTCGATGCCAGTTGCCAGCGCACGCCCTGCACCCTTTCCGCATCGGGGACCTGCGGCGCAGGCATCACGCTGAGCCGGTATTCGTCGCGCTGCGGCAGCAGCGTCCACGGCATCGACTCGGCGCCGAGTTCGCGCGCCAGGCCGGCCAGCGCGGCCGGATCGGGTAGCGCGCCCTCGTAGGTCAGGCGGGCCGCTTTCATCACGCGCGTCGGCTCGCCCTGGCGCGACGGCGACAGCACGACCCCCATCATCGCGTGCGGCCCGACATCGACGGCCGCCCAGGGCGTGGCGCGCCGCCGCCGGCGGTAGACCAGGTTCATCAGGGGCCGCAGCCAGCGCTGTTCGCGTCGCATCACAGCGGCTCCCACCAGTTATAGGGTTGCATGAAGCTCACCAGGCCGCGCGGCGTGGCCGGATCGACATTCTTCAGGCACGCGAAGCCGGCCGCCCACTGGTCGGTGGTGGTACCGCTCTTGGTGATGTGGAAGTCGGTCGGCACGCCGGTCGAGAACAGGCTGTCGATGCCGCCGGACGCCAGCGGCTTGTAGACATACCAGACCTCGGAGTACATGTCGTAGATGGTCGAGGAATAGCGCTCCAGCAGCGCCAGGGGCGTGTTGGCTGCGCCGAACGTGACCGAGGTCAACGTGTCGTCGGGCATCGCGGACTTGGCCGAGAAGCCGAACACCAGCGTGTCGGCGCCCTTGCACCAGCCGGCCGTGCCGGTGGCGCTGGTGCCTTGGGTGCGGCCATCCTTTACCTGACCCATCACGATGTTGGAGGTCCCGGTGGTGCCCTTGTTGGACGCCGAATTCTGGTCGGCGTAGGCGCCCACATAGGTGACGCCGGTGCCCTCGAAGATGGCGCCGGTCGCAACATAATTGCGGTCGGCCTCGAGCCGCTGCTCCACCGCATAGTTGCCGACGGTGGTCGTGGTCGCGATCACGCCGCGTCCGCCGACACTGTTGAGGCCCGAGCTCGATTCGATGCTCCAGCCTTGCGCACAGGTACCCGAATAGATGCCGGTCTGCTGGCAGGTCGTGGCCGAGGCGTTCGGGCCGCCCGAGTCGAGCTTGCGGCGGAACGCGAGGTTGCTGAACACGACCGAGTTGGGCTGGTACGGGTAGATCACCTGGATGATGGTGGTGGTGTAGCCGCCGAAGCCGGTCACGCCGGCGTTGGTCGGCGAGCAGTACGCGACATCGATGTTGACCGTTCGCTGGCTGTTGCCCGCGACGCCGGTGAACTGGGCCCGGCAGCCATGCGCGAGCAGCGTGCCGTTGCACGCCGAGGAGACCGGCATCGCGGTCAGCTGCGTGGCCGACTGGGTGCTATAGGTCGCTGCATCGACGGTGCCGCCCGGGAACTGGCTGACGCTGCAGGACAGCGGGCCGTCCTTGCGCATTCGGGCCAGCATCGATTCGGCGCCGCTGTCGGCGGCCAGCAAGGCCTTGGCGCTTTGTAATTGGGACAGCGTGCCGGTGGTGTTGGACTCCGCCACCGACAGCAGGAAGCGCAGCGCGACGGCGACGACGACCAGCAGCAGCAACACCGCGGTGATCGCAAACGCGCCGCGCTGTCCGGCGCGGCGATGGCGATGAAGATAGCGGGGAAGATGGCCGGCGTTCACTTGGTCTCTCCCCATGCGCCATTGCGCAGCACGACGCGGGTCGGGTAGGTGACGATGGTGCCGTCGGGCGTCGAGACTGACATCGTGATATCGATGAACGCGAGCAGCTTGCCGAAGTTGGGGTCGGTGGTCGACAGCGCTTGCGGCACGCTGCTGGTGCCATAGGTCCAGTACTCGAATTTGAGCGTCGTGACCCGGTTCGCCAGCACTTGCGGCGAGACGGCCGCGCAGCCCGGGTAGCTGGCCACGGTGTCCAGACTGGCCGAGCTTCCGCTCAGCCCTGCCGCGAGGGTGGTCAGGCTGTTGCCGGCCGCGCCGCCGACGCGCGTGAAGCAGATGCTGCGGCTGGCATTGGCGACGCCGCTGATCAGGTCGAGCGGGCGCACCTGGAAGCCGCTGCCGGCGGTGTCGAAACGCGCCTGTCGGATCTCGCGCGCCAGCCGTTCGGTGGCATAGCGCAGCGCATCGATCGCGGTGACATTGCCCGCCACTTCGGCGCGCGCGCGAAACGCGCCGATCAGGGGCTGGATCGACATGATGGCCAGCACCGAGGTCAGCACCATCACGAGCACCAGCTCCAGCAGGCTGAAGCCGGCTTGCGGGTGCGCGCGCAGGATATCCATGTCAGTAATTGGCCAGCAACGCGCCGACCGAGGCCAGCGTGCGGCCGTTCTGGGTGACGGTCACGACAACCAGTTTGCAGCCGGCGCTCGGATTCGGGCAGCTGGGGCTGGCCGAGGCGTCCGTGATCTGCACGCTGCGGACCAGGTTGGTGCCGGTGATCGGGTTCTCGCGCGGGTATGCGCAGTTGGCGGCCACGCTCGCGCAGGTGGCCAATTGCAGCGGCACATACGCATACTTGCGGTTCGGGTTGCGGCGATCCGACAGCACGGTCTCCATCCGCTGCTGTGCATACTGGATCGAGCGGGCGGTGGCGTCGACATCGGCAATGCGGCGCGCGGCCTCCTGGGACACGGACAATAACGCGACCAGCGATCCTGAAAAAACAATGATCAGCACCAGCATTTCGATCAGCGTAAAGCCGTGAGCGCGTTTCATTGCAATATCGTCGTCTGGATGAATCCTGTCACAGGGGCCACGGTGACCGTGGCGATGGTGCTGCCGCCGCTGGTCAGCTGGTAGCTGACGCTGGCAGTGGTCAACGGTCGTCCCAACAAGTCGAATTGCAGCGTGGCCGGACCACTGAGGGTGACGCTGTTTTCGAGGGGCACACAGAAAGGACCGTGATGGCCGGGGTCGATCACGACCAGGCTGGGGTTCGGGCAAATCGTGGCGCTGGGGGTGGCCTGGTTGCAGCTGCCGACGCTGGCGCAGCTGACGCGGTAGGTGGCGCTGTCGGCGCTGAAGACCAGGGTCTGGCCCCAGGACATCGCCAGCAGGCGGGTATGGCGCAGGTCATCGGCCAGGCGCTGGGCCTGGTAAGCGGCGGTGCTCTTGCCGGCCTGCGGCAGGGCCTTGGAAATCACGGTCGCCGACATGATGCTGGCGACCGCGATCGTGACGATCAGCTCAACCTGACTGAAGCCGCGCACGCGCTGCCGCCGCGGCGGTTGCGTTGCGCAGGCTTCGTTGGACATCACGCGGCTCCATTGCCTTGGCTGGACTTAGCAGCCGGTCACGGTGACGGTGTAGGCCGGCGGTGCGGTCGCAGTGGCCGGGGTGTAAACCACGTTGCACGAGGCCGGCGTGGTGGCGCCCGAGTGCGAGATCGTGTTGGCCGTGGCCGAGTTAAAGTCCGACGCCGGCGACAGCGTCACGCACTTCAACAGTTCGGTGGTGTCGGCGGCATAACCATAAACGGTGGCGATGCCGGTCGTATTGCACGCACTAATGGAGCCCGTCGCACCGCCCTGGTTGGCGATCTGGGCGGCTGAATAGATGGCGGTGTTGGCCGAGGCCAGGCTGCCGGTCACGCCCTTGATGGTGGCGGCGCGGGCATTGCCGGCCAGATCAGTCATTTTCGGCAGCGCGATCGCGGCGAGGATGCCGATGATCACAATGACAATGACCAGTTCGATGAGGGTGAAACCTTGCTGGTGAGCGCGGCGGATAGTCGGGGAAAATGAGTAAGGGCGCATGGAGATCTCCTGAAAGACGTCGGACCTGGGATACCTGTCGGGACTTGCCCGGCGCTGTATCCCATTAATTCAGAATAGTCCGAAATCATTGCTGCGAAAGATCAAATAGCAGCAGGAAAGTTTCTCTGTTTAACTGTTTCTCTCATGCAGTCGGTGAACGCTATTGAAATTCGTGCCTGAATATCAACGCTTGCAGCAGGGTTGAGGGGTTCAGAGGATGTCGAGCCCGGCGATGCCGGCCGAGAAATCGCGACCTTGCGCGTCTCTGCCCTGCAGCTTGATGGCCAGCCTGAGGTCATTCACCGAATCGGCATTGCGCAATGCATCTTCGATGCTGATGCGGCCGCTGTCGACCAGGTCGAACAAGGCCTGGTCGAAGGTCTGCATGCCAAGCTCGCGCGAGCGCTTCATGATCTCCTTGATCTCGTGCACGTCGCCCTTGAAGATCAGGTCCGACACCAGCGGTGAATTAAGCATCACTTCGACCGCCGCGCAGCGCCCGTCGCCCGATTTCAACGGAATCAGGCGCTGCGAGATCATGGCCTTCAGGTTCAGCGACAGATCCATCAGCACTTGCTGCCGTCTTTCTTCGGGAAAGAAATTGACGATGCGATCGAGCGCCTGGTTGCTGTTGTTCGCATGCAGGGTCGCCAGGCACAAGTGGCCGGTTTCGGCAAACGCGATCGCATGGTCCATGGTTTCACGGTCACGAATCTCGCCGATCAGGATCACATCCGGTGCCTGGCGCAGTGTGTTTTTCAGCGCCACGTGCCAGTCGGCGGTATCGGTGCCGATTTCGCGCTGCGTGACAATGCACTGCAAGTGCGGATGCACGAACTCGACCGGGTCTTCGATGGTGATGATATGGCCGCGGCTATTGGCATTGCGGTAGCCCAGCATCGCCGCCAATGTGGTCGATTTGCCGGAGCCGGTGGCGCCGACCATGATCACCAGCCCGCGCTTGGTCATCACGATGTCCTTCAACTGCGGCGGCACGCCGAGCCGGTCGATGTCCGGGATGTCGGTGGTGATGGTGCGCATCACCATGCCGGTACGGGCCTGCTGCACGAAGGCCGACACCCGGAACCGGCCGATCTCCTCCAGGTGGATCGCGAAATTGCATTCATGGCTGGCGGCGAATTCGCCGGCTTGTCGCTCGTTCATCACCGCGCGCACCACCGCCACGCTGTCGTCCGGCGTCAGTGGCTGCGCCTCGACCGGTTTCAGTTCGCCATCGCACTTGATGGCGGGCGGGAAGCCGGCCGTGATGAACAGGTCAGAGCCGCCCATGTCCTTCAACTGGCGCAGCCAGTGGCGTATGCGGGCAGCGGCGAATTCGGCGTCCATGGCGTCAAGCGGCAAAGTTTTCCGGCATCTTGGCGGCCGCGCGTGCGGTCGCATTGCTGATGCGGTTGCGCTTGACCAGATCGACCAGGCTGGCGTCCAGCGTTTGCATGCCGAAACTCGCGCCGGTCTGGATCGCCGAATACATTTGTGCGACCTTGGCCTCGCGGATCAGATTGCGGATCGCCGGCGTGCCCAGCATGATCTCGTGCGCCGCCACCCGGCCGTTGCCTTCGCGGTTCTTCAGCAGCGCCTGCGAAATCACGGCTTGCAGGGATTCCGACAGCATCGCACGCACCATGTCCTTTTCATCGCCGGGGAACACATCGATGATGCGGTCGATGGTCTTCGGCGCTGACGAGGTATGCAGCGTGCCGAACACCAGGTGGCCGGTCTCGGCCGCGGTCAGCGCCAGGCGTATCGTTTCGAGGTCACGTAATTCACCGACCAGCACCACGTCCGGATCTTCACGCAATGCCGAACGCAGCGCC
>JBDKLN010000038.1:0-3226 GCA_039806045.1 Pseudomonadota bacterium | reverse complement strand
GAGCTGGGGCTGGCTCATCCGCTACATGCACTCCACCGGCGCTTCGTTCTTCTTCATCGTCGTGTACCTGCACATGTTCCGCGCGTTGCTGTACGGGTCGTACAAGGCGCCGCGCGAGCTGCTCTGGCTGTTCGGCATGGCCGTGTACCTCGCCCTGATGGCAGAAGCCTTCATGGGTTATGTGCTGCCGTGGGGAAACATGTCGTTCTGGGGCGCACAGGTGATCGTGAACCTGTTCGGCGCGATCCCGTTCATCGGCCCGGACCTGTCGCTGTGGATCCGCGGCGACTACGTGGTGTCAGATGCCACGCTGAACCGCTTCTTCGCCTTCCACGTGATCGCGATCCCGCTGGTGCTGCTCGGCCTCGTCGTTGCTCACCTGATCGCGCTGCACGAAGTGGGTTCGAACAACCCGGACGGCATCGAAGTCAAAGAGAACCTCGGTCCGGACGGCCATGGCATCGATGCCATCCCGTCGCACCCGTACTATTCGACCAAGGACATCTTCGGCGTAGCCTGCTTCCTGTTCATCTTCAGCGCGATCATCTTCTTCGCGCCTGAGGCTGGCGGCTACTTCCTGGAGTACAACAACTTCATCCCGGCCGACCCGCTGAAGACCCCGCCGCACATTGCGCCGGTCTGGTACTTCACACCGTTCTACTCGATCCTGCGCGCGACCACGTCGCAGTTCATGTACGCGCTGATCGCCGGCGTCATCGGTTATGCAGGCCTGATCGTGCTGACCACTCGCCTGTCGGGCAACGTGAAAAAAGCCGTCATGGCTGGCGCACTGGCAGCGGTCGTGCTGATGCTGGTGCTGGATGCGAAGTTCTGGGGCGTCGTGCTGATGGGTGTGTCGGTGGTGATCCTGGCCGCGCTGCCGTGGATCGACCTGTCCCCGGTCAAGTCCATTCGCTACCGTCCGGACTGGCACAAGTGGGTGTACATCGTCTTCGGCATCACCTTCCTGATCCTCGGTTACCTCGGCGTGCAGGCGCCGACCGCCGGCCGTACGCTGGTGGCGCAGATCTGCACCTTCATCTACTTCGGCTTCTTCATGCTGATGCCGTGGTGGAGCCAGATGGGCAAGTTCAAGCCGGTCCCGACCCGCGTGACTTTCCAGCCGCACTGAGCCGCAAAGGACAACAAGAATGAAACTCCTGAAAAAACTTCTCGCGACCCTGGCGCTGGTGCCGGTGCTGGCGCTGGCCAATGAAGGCGGCTTCCCGCTCGACCGCGCCCCGGATCGCAGCCATGACCTGTCGGCGCTGCAGAACGGTGCCCGCCTGTTCGTCAACTACTGCCTGAACTGCCACTCGGCAGCGCTGGTGCGCTACAACCGTTTGCGCGATATCGGCCTGTCGGATGACCAGATCCGCGAAAATCTGCTGTTCACCGGCGACAAGGTGGGCGAGCTGATGAAGGCCACGATGCCGGAGAAAGAGGCGAAAGCCTGGTTCGGCGCCGTGCCGCCGGACCTGTCCGTGATCGTTCGCGCGAAGGCCTCGGGCGAAGGCTCGGGCGCCGACTACGTGTACACCTACCTGCGCACCTACTATCAGGATGAAGGCCGCGCAACCGGCTGGAACAACCTGGCTTTCCCGAACGTCGGCATGCCGAACGTTCTGTGGGAGCTGCAGGGCGTGCGCAAGGCGAAATTCGTCGAAGAAAAAGATCCGCACGACGAAGGCAAGATGGTGCACAAGTTCGCCGGCTTCGAGCAGGTCAAGGCAGGCAAGCTGACCGCGCAGCAGTTCGACGAGCAAGTCGCTGACCTGGTCGGCTTCATGGAATGGATGGCCGAGCCGGTCAAGACCAAGCGCCAGCAATTGGGCGTCTGGGTACTGCTGTTCCTCGCGCTGCTGGTATTCCTGACCTGGCGCCTGAACGAGTCGTACTGGAAAGAAGTTAAATAAGTAAAGCCCTGTTCGCTGGCGCCGCGAGCCTCACCTGATAGGTGCAGGGTTGCTGGCCGAACCGGCGGGCAGATTGTCGTATGCAGGGTGAGGCGGTTGCCGTCTCACCCTTTTTGTCTCAAGGAAAGCCACCATGATGGTTCTCTACTCGGGCACGACTTGCCCCTTCTCGCAACGCTGCCGCCTTGTCCTGTTTGAAAAGGGCATGGACTTCGAGATCCGCGACGTTGACTTGTTCAACAAGCCGGAAGACATCTCGACCATGAACCCGTACGGCCAGGTCCCCATCCTGGTTGAGCGCGAACTGGTGTTGTACGAGTCGAACATCATTAACGAATACATCGACGAGCGCTTCCCGCACCCGCAGCTGATGCCGGCCGACCCGCTGATGCGCGCGCGTGCCCGCCTGATGCTGTTCAACTTCGAGAAAGAGCTGTTCGTCCACGTGCATACGCTGGAGAACGATAAGTCGCGTGGCGCTGAAAAAGCCCACGAAAAGGCCCGTGCCGAAATCCGCGACCGCCTGACCCAACTGGCACCGCTATTCCTCAAGAACAAGTACATGCTGGGCGACGATTTCTCGATGCTCGATGTGGCGATTGCGCCGCTGCTGTGGCGTCTTGATCACTATGGTATCGAGCTGTCAAAGACAGCGGCGCCGCTGATGAAGTATGCTGAACGCATCTTCTCGCGCCCGGCCTATATCGAAGCGCTGACGCCCTCCGAGAAGGTGATGCGCCGCTAAGCTGTCGTTTTCCCCAAGTTGTCCGTGAAGCAGTTTCCGATGCAAGAAACGTCGACCAAGCCTTACCTGCTGCGCGCGTTGTACGAGTGGTGTACCGACAATGGCTACACCCCGTACATCGTCGTGGCTGTAGACGCGGGATGCCGGGTGCCGATGGAGTTCGTGAAGAATGGCGAGATCGTTCTGAACATCAGCTTCGAGGCGACCGGCAACCTGAAGATGGATAATGACCTGATCCACTTCAAGGCCCGCTTCGGCGGCGTCGCGCGCGAGATCGAGATCCCGGTTGATAATGTCAGCGCCATCTACGCACGCGAGAACGGCCAAGGCATGGCCTTCGAGGTGAAACGCGACGAAGCGGAACCGTCGCGCAAGAAGAAAGCCAAGGCTGACGACCCCGTTGCCGAGAAAGTCGTTCCTGCATTGTCTGCAGTTCCCGCCGCAGACAGCGGCAAGGATGACGCTGACAAAGCCGGCACTGACGTTCCCGAGCCGCCCAAGCCGGGTGGCAAGCCAAGGCTTACGCGCATCAAGTAAGTTGGTGGCGAGTCGCCTGGCATTGCGG
>JBDKLN010000037.1:0-8230 GCA_039806045.1 Pseudomonadota bacterium | reverse complement strand
CCTCGCAACGTCATGCCGGCGCAGGCCGGCACCCAGTGTCTTTGCCTTGGATTCTTTGTCTTCAGTTATCCGTGATGCAGCACCACGGTCTTGGTCGTGCTGAATTCTTCCAGCGCGAGGAATCCCTTTTCGCGCCCGTGGCCGCTGCGCTTCATGCCGCCAAACGGCAGCTCGACACCGCCGCCTGCGCCATAGCAGTTGATGAAGACCTGGCCAGTCTGCAATTTGGCTGCCATCCGTTGCTGTCGTCCGCCATTCTCGGTCCAGACGCCGGACACGAGGCCGAACTCGGACGAGTTGGCAAGCCGGATCGCATCCTCTTCATCCTTGAACGGCATCGCCGCCAGCACCGGGCCGAACACTTCCTGGCAAGCCAGCTTGTGGTCGCGCGGCACCGCGCCGAACAGCGCGGGCGCGACGAAATAACCATCCTTGGAAATGCCATCGGCCAGCGCGCCGCGCGCCAGCAACGGCACGCCGGTGGCGATCGCATCGTCGATGAAACCGTTCACGCGTTCGAACTGCTTCTTGTTGACGATGGGGCCGCAGTCGAGGTCTTGCTCGGGCGTGCCGACCTTCACGGCCGCAAAGGCTTCGGCAACGCGCTGCATGAAACTATCGTAAATGGCTTCCTGAACCAGCAGGCGGCTGCCGGCCGAGCAGGTCTGGCCGGCATTCTGCGTGATGGCCTTGACGATGATGGGGACGGCCTTCTCGACGTCGACATCGTTGAACACGATCTGCGGCGACTTGCCGCCGAGTTCCAGCACGCAGGGAACGGCATTCTTGGCCGTGGCTTCCTGCACCATCACGCCGACTTCAGGCGAGCCGGTGAAGGTCGCGAAATGGATGCCCGGGTGCGCGGTCAGCGCGGCTCCCGCTTCATAGCCATAACCCGTCACGACATTCAGGGCGCCCGGCGGCAGGCCGGCTTCGAGCAGCAGCTCGGCCAGCTTGATGCCGGACAGGCAGGCATCTTCGGATGGCTTCAGCACACAGGCATTGCCCATCGCCAGTGCCGGCGCCAGCGTGCGGCCGAACATCTGCGCAGGATAATTCCACGGGATGATGTGCGCGGTCACGCCATGCGGCACGCGCACCACCTGCACGTTGTAGCCATTCAGGTAGGGAATCTGCTCGCCATGGATCTTGTCGGCAGCGCTGCCGTAGAACTCGAAATAACGGGCGACGGCAACGATATCGTTGCGCGCGACCGTCATCGGCTTGCCGGTGTCCTGCGCTTCGATTTTTGCGATGGCTTCGGCATTGCTGACGATCAGTTCGCCGAACTTCATCAGGATGCGGCCGCGCTCGGTCGCGGTCATGCGCCCCCAGACGCCGTCCAGCGCGCCCTGCGCTGCCTTCACGGCGGCATCGATGTCGGCGGCGGTGCCGCGGGCTATGGTGGTAAAGGCTTGGCCGTCACAGGGATTGAGGACCGGTATGGTCTGGCCGTCGGACGCTGCACGCCACTGGCCATTGATCAGCAGGGTTGCCATGAAACTCTCCGATGTGAATACGGTATTACGTGGGCCCGCGCGGTTCAGGGCCGGTGGCGGGCTCGTTCTTGGGTTGTCCTTGCCGGGTCAGTGCGCGAGTTCGCCTTCGACCAGCTCCCCGCGCTCCAGCGTCAGCGTCGCATCCGGCAGGTCGCGCAGCAGGCTGCGGTTGGATTCGGTGACGACGATGCACAGCTCGGGCGCGACCTTGTGCAGCTTGCGCAGCGATTCCGCATATTGCACTGCCAGCACCGGCGCAAGGCCCTGGAAAGGCTCGTCCAGCAGCACCAGCTTGGTACCGACCATGAGCGCGCGACCGAGCGCGGCCATCTTGCCCTGCCCACCCGACAGCGCCGCGCCAGAGCGGCCCAGCATTTCTTTCAGTTGCGGCACCACGTCCAGCACGCGCTCGAGGCGCTTGTCCGTTTCGGCGGCCGACAGGCCCAGCACCTGGCAAGGCAGGCGCAGATTGTCCTCGACCGTGAAGGTCGGGAACATCACGCGATCTTCCGGCGCATAGCCGATGCCGACTCGGGTACGCAGGTGCCCCGGAATACGGGTCAGGTCTTCGCCTTCCATCCGGATCGCGCCCGCCGCGACAGGCAGCAAGCCCATGATCGCGCGCAGCAGCGTGGTCTTGCCGGCGCCATTGCGGCCGACGACGGCCAGCAGCTGGCCGGCATTGAATTCCGTCGTGATGCCACGCAGGACCGTGATGCCGGCGATGCTGGCGCTGACGTTGTCGATCTTCAGCATGTCATTCCCCGATCACGTTCTTGCGGATCTCCGGGTTCGCCAGCACATCGGCCGGCTTGCCGTCGGCGGCCACGCGGCCGGCGATCCAGGCGGCGACCCGCGTCGCATATTGCGACACGATGTCCACGTCATGCTCGACGAAGATCGCAGTGACCTTCTGCTCGTCGAGCGCTCCCATGATGGTCTTCATCAGGCCGTGCTTTTCGTCGGTCGACACGCCCGAGGTCGGTTCGTCGAGGATCAGCAGGCGCGGCTTCAGTACCAGCGCCATCGCGATGTCGAGCAGCTTGCGCTGGCCTTCGGGCAGCGAGCCGGACAGTTCGTCGCCACGGGCCAGCAGCCCCACCATGTCCAGCACATGATCGACTTCCGGGGCCGGCACCGCATCATGCAGCGAGGTCCAGACGCCGAGGCTGCCACGCTTGCCGGCGGCGGCAATGCGCACGCAGTCGCGCACCGTGTGTTCGACGAACAATTGCGGCAACTGGAAAGAGCGCACCATGCCGCGCAGCGCGATAGCGCGCGGCGACAATTGGGTGACTTCCTGGCCTTCGAAAAACACTTGCCCTGCCTGCGGCCGGATCAGGCCGGTGCAGATGTTGATGAAGGTGGTCTTGCCGGCGCCGTTCTGGCCGATGACGGCCAGTCGCTCGCCGGCATTCAGCGTGAAATCGATATGGTCGGCGACCACCACTGCGCCAAAGGCCAGTTGCAGGTCGCGGGTTTCCAGCAGCGCGCTCATGCCTGCTCTCCTTGCGCGTTCTTTTTATTGTCATCGCGTTCCAGCAAGGCCGACAGCCCGCGCGGCGCGAGGAACACCATCGCGATCAGCACGAAGCCGAGCACCATCTGCCAGGCACCGGTCAGGTACGCGGCGGCGAACAGCTTGACGAATTCGAAGATGGCCGCGCCGATGAAGGCGCCGACCGGATGACCGACGCCGCCGAGGATCGCCACGAACACGATCTCGCCCGAACGGACCCAGTAACCCATCTCGGGCGTCACCAGCCCTTGCGCGATCGCGAAGATCGCGCCCGACAGGCCGCACAGGGTGGCCGAAATCACGTAGCCGATCCACAGGGTCTGCCAGGCGGAGATGCCGACATATTCGAGGCGGGTTTCGTTGGTCTTGACCGCGGCCAGCGCCTGTCCGGCGACCGACGCGAGGTAACGCTTCACGCCCCAGCCCAGCACAATGGCCAGCAGCACGCCGACGGCCAGCAGCAGGGTCTCGAAGCTGTCGCGAGTCATGGTCATGCCGAAGAACGGCGCGCGCTGCAACTGCAGGCCGTCGGTGCCACCGGTCAGCGTGAAAAACTTGCCCAGCGCCGCGAACAGCACCATCGACAATGCCAGGTTCAGCATGCCGAAGAAGATGCCGCGATAGCGCACCACGAAGGTGCCGATCACGCCACCGATCACGAGGCCGGTCACGGCGCCGATGAGTAGCAGCACCACGCTGTCCATCTGCGGGTTGGCGCGTGACACGAAGGCCACCGCATAGCCGCCCGCGCAGACGTACAGCGCATGGCCGAACGAGATCTGGCCGGAGATGATCAGGATGGAAATGCCCAATGCCGCGATACCGAAGGCGGTACCGAGGATCAGCGGGGTCTTCAGCCACGGCAGCGCGACCGGCAGCAGCAAGGCGGCCAGCGCGAGGACGATAACGACGATTTTTGCGCGCGACATCAGACCCTCCTCGCCTGAGCAACCGAGAACAGGCCCTGCGGACGGAAGATCAGCACCAGCACCATGATCAGGAACGGCACCAGCACTTCCATTTCGGGGAACAAATAAACCGTGAACGAGCGCGCCAGGCCGATCAGGATCGCGGCGACCAGCGCGCCTTCGATCTGGCCCAGGCCGGCGGTCGCGACGACAGCGAACGACAGCACGATCATCTCGCCGCCGATGCCGGGCACCCAGGACACGGTCGGCGATGCCAGTGCACCGGCCAGCGCGCCGAGGATGGAGCCGACCACGAAGGTCAGCAGCGACACGCGCTTGACGTTGATGCCGAGCGCGGTCGACACCTCGCGGTTATGCGAGACGGCCACGATCTGGCGGCCCACCGAGCTGTACTTCAGGAAGCTGCGCAAGGCGATGAACACGACCAGCGCCACCCCCGGCAGCACCAGCAGCTGGTAACGGGTATAGGTAATGCCCAGCACATCGGCGGTGCCGAGGTAATTGACGATCTCGGACACGAAGTAAGGCTCGCCGCCCCAGACCAGCAATTGCAGATCTTCGAAAATCATGAACGCCGAGAACGTGATCAGCAGCTGCAGGATCGGGTCCTTGCTGTAGATGCGCCGCATCAGCGAGGTTTCCATCAACGCGCCAAACACGACACCGACAATGACGGCGGCCAGCGGCAAGATCAGCAGCGCCCAGGCCGGCGATGCGCCGAGCTTGCCGGCCCAGATGCCGAGGCTGGCGGCCATGTAGCCACCCAGCGCATAGAAACTGCCATGCGCCATGTTGATGATGTTCATCACGCCGAACACCAGCGTCATGCCGAGCGCGACGAGGAAGAGCAAGGCGGCATAGGACAGGCCGTCCAGTATCGCCAGTATGTAGAGGTCCTGCGACATCAGCTGCTTTCGAGGGACGTTAGGGTCTGGATAGACAAAAAAGCGCGCAACCATTCGGCGCCGCACTTGCGAAAAGGCTCCGGAAGCCACGGGATCCCGGTCTGCGCCGGGACGACAACTCGAAGGCTACCGGCCCTCGAACGTCATCCCGGCGCAAGCCGGGATCCAGGGACTTGGCTTGACTGAACAACACTGCGCTTCAGCCAGGGATGGTTGCGCTCGCCGCGTAAACCGTTGCGATCAGAACCGACGGATGCGCGGGCTGTTGATCAGGTCGGGCTTGACCGTCTTGACCCAGTCGGGGGACTTCTGGCCAACCGGCGTGGTGATGATGTCGGCCGGATAGATCGCGATCTTTTCCAGCGTCGGGAAGTTGTAGCCGGCGGTCTTTTTCGTGATGCCCAGCAGCTGGTCTTCCAGACCCTGGCCGTCTTCACGCAACTTGACGCTGTTGGTCAGGCCCTTGAATTCGAGGCCGTGCATGGCGTCAGCCACCTGCTCGGTCGACGGCCACTGGCCCTTGTTGGCCTTGATCGCCTTCTGGTAAGCCGCGACCAGGCCGTCGATGCCCTGGATCATGTGGTAGACCGAGTAGATCGGGTAGTTGCCGGTCTTGTCCTTGAACTTCTTCACGAAGCCGTTCAGCTTCGGATTGTTCAGGTTTTCCGGGTGCAGGAAGTAGTGGTCGCCACGGGCGCCGACGATCACGCCGTCAGGCAGCGTGGTGCCGAGGCGCTCGAGCGAGCTTTCGGCCAGCGGCAGCACGAACAGCGACTGCTTGAACAGGCCGCGTTGCGCGGCCTGACGCACGAAGGTGTCGAGGTCGCCGCCCCAGGCGGTCGACAGGATCACTTCCGGGCGCAGCGCCTGCAGGCGGCTGATCTCGGTCGAGTAATCGGTGGCGCCGAATTTCGGGAACAGCTCGGCGGTGATCTTGACGTCCGGCTTCAGTGCCAGCAGCGTGTTGCGGAACAACTCCCACGAATCGCGGCCCCAGGCGTAATCCTGGTTCATCACCGCGATCGACTTGATGTCGGGCTTGGTCTTCAGCAGGTAGAGCACGGAGGCGACCATCTCGGTCGTCGCATTGGCCTGCGTGCGCACCACGTATTTGTAGCGGCGGTCTTCCAGCACCTTTTCGGTGCCGCAGTCCCACATGATGTTCAGGACCTTCAGGTCTTCAGCGACCGGCGCGATGATGTTGCAGTTGCCGCTGGAGATTGCGGCGATCATCACCTTGGTGTCGCTCTCCTGCACCACGCGGCGGTATTCGGAAAGCAGCTTGTCGGCGCCCACGCCTTCGTCGATGAAGGTCGGCGCGATCTTGACGCCATTGATGCCGCCGGCGGCATTGAGCTGCTCGATGTAGAGCTCGGCCGCGGCCTTGGCCGGGATGCCGAACACCGAGGCCGGTCCGGTCATGAAGGTGGTGATGCCGACCTTCAGTTCGGCCGGCTTGGCCTGGCCGAATGCGCCTGCCATGGCGAGCGCGGCGGAAGCGCCGGCCAGCAGGCGGGCGATGGAATGCAATTTCATGAGTATCTCCAGCAGCTTGGCCTGTGGGTGGCCGTGGTTATAGCTATTGTCTTTATATTTTTATACCGTGCCCGCAGTCTGAATGACGGCGTTCCGATCGGCAAGATGCGTTTATTTAAGGGCTGATTTTGAAATTACGAAACATCTGCCCCGCACCGAAACGGCCACCATGGATTGCAGCATTTTCATGCGTGCAAAGGGCTTCTTCCCTATAACATCGCACCGCAACATAAGTCGCCGAAACCACGAAGCGGGCAAACAGCCTCATGTTAACCGGGTGTTGACAGGAAAAAAAGCTAAATGCACCATGCCTGAAGATCAACCAACCGTAATCTCCCGTCGCGGTCAAGTTGACGGCAGCACCGCATCAATCAGAACCGAATTACTGGAAGCGCTGGAATTCCGGCAGTGGCTGACGCCGGAAGGCAAAAAGAACATCCACACACGGAGGAGACGCATGAAGAAGACCGGTCTGTTGGCATCCCTGATGGCTGCGCTGTGCATCAGCATGGCCCCGGCGGCGCAATCGCAAGAACTCTACTGGGCGTCGAGCGGCACGTTCGGCCCGTTCAACATCCAGGGCCTGATCCCTACCTTCCCCGAAGCCAAGCAGATCACGATCCCGGTCTCGATGTGGATCCTGAAACACCCGAAGGGCCTGGTCGTCTTCGACACCGGCAACAACGTCGCGGTCTCCGATGGTCTCGACAACTGCAAGAAATACTGGGCCGCCGGCCTGTGCGATTTCCTGCACCCGAACCAGACCCGCAATGACGTCATCGACATGCAGCTCAAGAAGCTGGGCTACAAGACCGAGGACGTGAAGGTGCTGGTCACGTCGCACACCCACCTCGATCACGCCGGCAACATGGGCATGTTCCCGAAGGCGATCCACGTGGTGCAGAAGAAAGAGCTGTACCAGGGCTGGTGGCCGGAGAAATTCCAGGGCCGCGCGCCGAACGGCACCTTCGTGATGGCCGACATCGCGGCAGCGCGTGAATTCAACTACCTGGAACTCGACGGTGAATATGACCTGTTCGGCGACGGCAGCGTCAAGCTGTTCCCGACCCCGGGCCACACCATCGGCCACCAGTCGATGAAGGTCAAGCTGCCGAAGATGGGTACCGTGATCCTGACCCAGGATGCGGTCTGGATGCAGGAAAACCTGGACGGCTACGTCGCCGGCCTGAACTTCAGCGTGCAGGCGTACAGCGAGTCGGTGAACCGCATCAAGATGATGCGCGACCTCGAAGGCGCGCAAATCCTGATGTCGCACGACGCCAACCAGTTCGCCAAGATGGGTGACCGCTGGCACAAGTAAGACGTAACAACCTCCGTGCAAGGAAAGCCCCTTCGGGGGCTTTCCTCTTGGCGCTCACAGCCGGCATGCAGCGCTGCGCGGGAAAATCACAATAACGCTGGCAAACGCAACATGATCAGACTCGACCACGTCACCAAGCGCTACGGCTCGCGCACCATCCTGCACGACATATCCCTCGAAGTTCAGCCCGGCGAAATCGTCGGCTTCCTCGGCCCCAACGGCGCCGGCAAGACCACCACGATGCGCATGATCGCAGGCTTCACCGCCGCGACCTCCGGTACCGTGACCGTCGCCGGCCATGACATGGCGACCGAGCGCGAGCTGGCCGCGCAAAAAATCGGCTACCTGCCCGAACAGCCGCCGCTGTACGATGTGCTCGACGTCACCGGCTACCTGAAATTCGTCGCGCGCGCCAAGGGTGTGCCGCGCGCGCAGGAAGCATCGCGGCTCGACTATGTGATCCATGCGTGCCGCCTCGAGACAGTGACGAAGAAAGAGATCTACAAGCTGTCCAAGGGCTA
>JBDKLN010000036.1:0-3545 GCA_039806045.1 Pseudomonadota bacterium | reverse complement strand
GGTCAAAGGTGCGGAGGTCGATGTGACAGTCGTGGCACTGATCGGCGAACGGGGCCGCGAAGTGCGTGAATTCCTTGAGCATGAACTGGGTGAAGCGGGGCGACGCAAGGCCGTCATTGTTTGCGCGACGTCGGACAAATCCTCGATGGAGCGATCGAAGGCTGCCTACGTGGCCACCGCCATTGCTGAATACTTCCGCGATCAGGGCAAGCGGGTACTGTTCCTGATGGACTCGGTTACGCGCTTCGCACGTGCACAGCGCGAGATCGGCCTCGCTGCCGGCGAGCCGCCGACCCGGCGTGGATTCCCGCCCAGTGTGTTCGCGACCTTGCCGCGCCTGATGGAGCGGGTTGGCATGGGCCATAAGGGCTCGATCACGGCACTGTATACGGTGCTGGTTGAGGGCGATGACATGACCGAGCCAATCGCTGACGAAACGCGGTCCATCCTCGATGGTCACATCATCCTGTCGCGTAAGCTGGCATCGGCGAATCACTACCCGGCAATCGACGTACTGGCCTCGGTATCCCGAGTGATGAACATGGTTGCCACACCTGCGCACAAGCAGAGCGCAGGCCGCCTGCGCGAACTGATGGCCAAGTACCAGGAAGTCGAATTGCTGGTGAAGATAGGCGAATACAAGCGGGGTGCCGATGCCGTGGCCGACCAGGCCATCGACCGCATTGACCGTATTCGAGGCTTCCTGAAACAGGCGACCGATGAGCACGTGCCTTTCGACGACACGATCGCCCAAATGAACGCCGCCATTTCCTGATATTTCGGTCCGGCTTATCGCTCGGACGCTCCTGCTGCAGGCGCCCGTTGATTGCTTTCTGGCGTATGGCGGCCAGCCTTCCGGCTTGCTTTCTTTCCCGTCAGAAAGAAGGAACCGCTCCCCATGCTTCGTTACAAAACGACAAGATGTAGCGTTTTGACAACTAAATAGTGCGTCAAAACTTTGATTTGCATAGCGACTAAGTGTTCGATGAGAGTGCGACATGGATGTCTTGACCGACTTGCTGAATATAAAGATTTTTCGCGAGGAAAAAGCGGAGCGCGCGCTGGTCAAGGCGCGTGATTTATTGCGCGCTGCCGAGGAAGCCGTCGTACTAGCAAAGAAGGTATTGCGTGACTACCGCGAAGAAAGTCGACAACGGGAGCAGGCACTGTTTGCAGATCTCTGCAAACGGATCGTGTTGCTCAAGGACATACAAGACGTGCAAATTGACATCCAGCTGATGAAGGAGCGCATCGACACATTGGTGCAGGAAGTCGAGCAGGCCAAGGAGCGACAGGAAGAGGCAGCCGAGCATGAGCGCGGCGCACGCGAAGAGCACAAATTCGCGGTTCGGATGCGAGAGAAGTTCGGCGAGATGCTCCGTACAGTGCATGAAGAACGCGACTTTGAGCTGTCACGGCGTGAAGAGCTGGAAGTCGAGGAGGCCGCTGAAATTCGCCATGTGCTAGCGCGAGCCGGCCGTGAGATGCGGGCCGACCCGAAGGAGCCTGCGTGAGCAGCCGTCGCATCCATGTCGATCTTGGGCCGCTGGCCCTGTGCCTGCCTGAAGGCGCATCGCCAGAGCCGACACAGCCGGCGGGCCGCAGCGAAGACGTTCGGAAACTGCAAGCGTTGATGAGACAGGGCCGCGGATCGCAAAACGACGTCGGGGATCGCATCGAGCTTGATGAGGGCATGGGCGACAGCAATCGTGCGAGTTCCATTGCCGGCGCTTCAGCCTCGCATGGCGTGTGCACCCTGGATGACGCCAGCGTCGAATTACTGGCATTCGAACTGTCGGCTGCTCTGCAAGCGGCGGAATTGAAGCGCACCGATTGGTCATCTGAAGTCAGGCTGGCATTGCGGCCGACGGTATTGCGCGATGCAGAGCTGGGCGTCATTGAATCGGAAGGTGCGCTGGAATATTCACTGTGGGTCGGCAATGACGATGATTGTCGCTGGCTGGCGCAGCAATTGCCGCGGCTTGTGCGAACGCTCGGCGAAAAACTGCAACGCCGGCTGAGGCTGAAATTGTTTGGCAGTGTTCGCCAGCATTTGCTGGCAGAAGAAGCGTGGCCTGCAGGAGCGAACGCATGAATGCGCCCCTCCGGTTGCGGCAGGTCGGCCGGACGGCCGCGGCGAGTTGGCGGCAGCTTGCGTGCCGCCGGGAGGCCTTGCCTTTCGACTGGCTGGATGCACAGTGGCAGGTGCACTTCTGCCCTCTGGACAGATCGCGTCACGGACTAATGACGCTGGATATCGACTGGGGCGGCTCACCGGTGCTGGCCAAAATTGATCAGGGTTGGGCTGCGCAGGTGGGACGACAGGTGTTGCAGGTCGATGATTTGCGCCGACTGCCGCCGGACTTGCAGCCGATCGTCATTGAAGCCGCTTTCGGGGACCTCGCCGAACTGGTGGAGTCGACAACGCGCAAGCGCTTCAGCCTGCGGGCGGTTGAGCAGGCGACGGAAGCACACACTGTGTGTCGGCACGGCGTAGGGTTCACGCTGGATGACGGCGACACGGCGATCCATGGCGAGCTCTGGTTAGACGATACGGGGCTGGGCTACCTTGCGAGTGCCGTGCGCCAGGTGCCATTGACGATTGCAGGGCAGGACTGGGGGGCACTGCCGGTACCGGTGCGTTTTTGCGCAGGCTGGACTGACCTGTCCCTCGCCGGCCTGCGGCAATTGCAGCGGCGTGATGTCGTCCTGCTCGACGAATGCTGGTTAGGCAGCGGGCTTGACCGCATCGTCGTGACGATGGGACGGCTGGGCGCACTGGCCTCGATCAGCGGGACGCAAGTAACGATCTTGGAGGAGCCGGGAGAGATCATGGAAGAACTCGACGAGCAAGGCGTGGAGGAGGGCACGGGCTTCGGCGACCTGCCGGTGCGCCTGCACTTCGACCTGGGCGAGCGACAGCTGACTTTATCCGAGCTGATGGTGCTGGGACCCGGGCATGTGTTCGACCTGGGGCGGGAGCTGCGGCGGGCCGTGATCATCCGCGCCAATGGCAAGGTGATCGGAGAGGGCGAACTGGTCGACATCGATGGCCAGGTTGGGGTGGCGGTACTGAGCCTGACACCGCCGGCAAGCGAATAACCAAGGACGCCGGCGCGATCCGGCGACATGACAAAGGAGGCGCTCCATGCGCAGTATCGATCCGGTAGCACTGGCCTTTGCGCTGGGTCTGTTCGCGCTGCTGCCGCTGATCCTGGTGACGACCACTTCGTTCCTGAAGATTGCCGTCGTGCTGTCGCTGGTACGCAATGCGCTGGGTGTGCAGCAGGCACCGCCGAACATGGCCATCTATGCGCTGGCCATCCTGCTGGCGGCTTATGTGATGGCGCCAATAGGCTACCGGATCGCTGAAGTGGTCGCCGAGGAAAAAGATCCGACCATGTCGGTGAAGACGCTGCTGTCTGTGACTCGCAAAAGCGCCGAACCTTTGCGCGAATTTTTGGTCGCCAACAGCAAGTCCGACCAAAGGCAATTCTTCCTTGGCACGGCCCGCAGGCTGTGGCCCCCAGACATTGTCGAAGATG
>JBDKLN010000035.1:0-3106 GCA_039806045.1 Pseudomonadota bacterium | reverse complement strand
AATCAACCATGATCAAGGGCAGCATTGTTGCGATTGTCACCCCCATGCACGAGGACGGCAGCCTGGACCTGCCGGCGCTCAAGTCCCTGCTGGACTGGCACATCGCTGAAGGCACGGATGGCATCGTCATCGTCGGCACCACCGGCGAATCGCCGACCGTCAATGTCGACGAACACTGCGACTTGATCAAGCTGGCCGTCGACCATGTGGCCGGCCGTATCCCCGTCATCGCCGGCACCGGCGGCAACTCGACGACCGAAGCGATCGAACTGACGGCCTACGCAAAGAAGGTCGGTGCCGATGCATCGTTGCAGGTCGTGCCTTACTACAACCGCCCGACGCAGGAAGGCATGTATCAGCACTTCAAGCGCATCGCCGAAGCGGTGGATCTGCCTGTCATCCTGTACAACGTACCGGGCCGTACCGTGGCCGACATGGCCAACGACACCATCGTGCGGCTGGCCTCGGTGCCGGGCATTGTCGGCGTCAAGGATGCGACCGGCAACATCGGCCGCGGCACTGAACTGCTGCGTGCGGTGCCGAAATCCTTCGCTGTCTACTCCGGTGACGACCCGACTGCCATGGCGCTGATGTTCTGCGGTGGCCACGGCAACATCTCCGTCACGGCCAACGTCGCACCGCGTGCGATGCACGATCTGTGCGCGGCGGCGATGGAAGGCCGCATCGCCGATGCGATCGCCATTAACGACAAGCTGATCCCGCTGCACAACAAGCTGTTCGTCGAGCCCAACCCGGTGCCCGTCAAATGGGCGCTCGCGCAAATGGGCCGCATGAAGGGCGGCATCCGCCTGCCGCTGGTGCCGCTGGGCGCAGGTGCGCACGACGTCGTGCGCAATGCGCTGCGCGAGTCCGGTGTGCTGCAATAAGGATTGAAATAAGCGCGACAGCTTCCCGTCGCACCAGTCAGCGCCAACCTCCACTATCCAGGAATCGATTCACGATGAGTTTTGCCCGTAAACCGTTCCAGGCTTCGCGCCTGCTGTCCAGCCTGATGGCCCTGTCTGTCGTTACTGCCGTGACTGGCTGCAGCACGGTCGGCGACATGCTGGAACCCGAAAAAATCGATTACAAGAGCGTCAGCAAGAGTGCCAAGAACAACAAGCTCGACGTGCCGCCGGACCTGACCACGCCCAAGGGCGACAGCCGCTACACCGTCTCCAACAACCCGAGCGGTACCGCGACGGCATCCGACTACAGCGCGCAGCGCGGCACGGGTGCTGCTGCATCGACCTCGGCGACCGCAGGCGCCGCCGCTGCCACCCCCAAGCCGACCGGCGAGGGCGCTGTGGCGCCGGCAGCCAATGTCGAGGCCGGCCTGCGTATCGAGCGTGCCGGCAAGCAGCGCTGGCTGGTGGCCAAGCAGGCACCGGACGTGCTGTGGCCCAAGCTCAAGACTTTCTGGGAAGACCAGGGCTTCCAGCTCGTGATCCTGAAGCCGGAAGCCGGCCTGATGGAAACCGAGTGGGCCGAGAACCGGGCGAAGATCCCGAAGGACTTCATCCGCGAAGCGCTGGGCAAGGTGTTTGACGGCCTGTATTCGACGTCGGAGCGCGACAAGTTCCGTACCCGTCTCGAACGCACCGCCGACGGCAGCACCGAGATCTACATCAGCCACCGAGGCCTCGAAGAAAAGATGCAAGGCCAGGCGATGAACCAGAGCGTGGTCTGGACCAATCGTCCGTCGGATCCTGATCTGGAGGCAGAGTTCCTGAGCCGCCTGATGGCTGCGCTGTCGGGTCGCGACATCAAGTCCGCCAAAGCGGATGTGAAGGCAGCGACTTCGGCCGCCGACCGTGCGCGCATCGTCAAGGATGGCGGCATCAGCTTCGTGCAGGTCGACGAAGGCTTTGACCGCGCATGGCGTCGAGTCGGCCTGGCGCTTGATCGTGTCGGCTTCACCGTCGAGGACCGTGACCGTACGGGCGGCGTGTACTTCGTGCGCTACGTCGATCAGGAAACGGATGCAGCCAAGAAGAGCGATGGCTTCTTCTCGCGACTGTTCAGCTCGAAAAAGGACGACGACAAGCTTGCGCAGCGTTACCGCATCGAGGTCAAGGGCACGGGCGAGTCCAGCCGCGTCAGCGTGAAGGACGACAAGGGTGCCGTCTCGGCCAACGACACTGCCGGCCGCATCCTGTCCCTGCTCAACGAGCAACTGAAGTAAGCAGGGCGCACGGCTACGCTGTCCCCTGTCATCTCCGCACCACCTGACGCTGCCGAGGCAAGGCCATGAAGTTTGCAAGCCTCGGCAGCGGCAGCGAAGGTAATTCGCTGCTGATCTCTGCCGGTTCCGGTACCACGACCACCCATCTGATGCTTGACTGCGGCTTTGGCCTGAAAGAGGCCGAGCGTCGCCTGGCGCGTGCCGGCATCGCGCCGCAAGAGCTGCACGGCATCCTCGTCACCCACGAGCACTCGGACCATGTGGGTGGCGTGTTCAAGCTGGCGCGCCGCCACAAGCTTCCGGTATGGATGAGCCATGGCAGCTTTGAAGGTTCGCCGCGCGACGACATGGCGGGCGTCGATATTCGCATCTGTCGCGATGGCGAGGCGTTCGATATCGGCGACCTGCAGGTGACGCCTTATACAGTCCCGCACGATGCGCGTGAGCCGCTTCAGTATGTCGCCAGCGATGGCGGCAGCAAGCTGGGCGTGCTGACGGATGTGGGCCAGACGACACCGCACCTGGTGGCTGCATTGGCGCGCTGTGATGCCTTGGTGCTGGAGTTCAACCATGACAGCGAGATGCTGGCCCAGTCGGCCTATCCGGCCTGGCTGAAGGGTCGCATTGCCGGCCCGCTGGGCCATTTGTCCAATGCGCATTCGGCCGCGCTGCTGGCCTCGCTGGACCGCTCCAGGCTCAAGCGGCTGGTGGCAGCGCACCTGTCGAAAAAAAACAATACCCGGGCGCTGGCACTGGCGGCGATTGACGGCGTGCTCGGCGCCGACGGGGTCGAGGTGGTGGTGGCAGCGCAGGACGAGGGCTTCGACTGGCTGCCCTGCGATTAGCTGGCAGGCGCGCGGCCGGCGAGCGCAGGTCTGCGTCCCACAGGCCGCCTGAAATCGCAGACAGCAAAAAAGCCGC
>JBDKLN010000034.1:0-4072 GCA_039806045.1 Pseudomonadota bacterium | reverse complement strand
GCCCGCCGTCAGGCCGGCGAGGCAAGGGTAGTCGGCGAAGGTGTCGAAGAAGGGCTGTCGCCGGTCATGATTGCCCATCATCAGGAAGACTGGCAGCGATGCCGCGACATCGTCCAGCATGCGCCGCAAGGCGGCGTAATCCTCGTGCGAGCCCGAGTCGGTCAGGTCGCCGGAAATCAGCAACGCATCGCAGGTGTGATGCGTTCGCAGCAAGGCAAGCGCATCAGCCAGCGCACGCGCACTATCGACCCCGTTCGGCAGCAGCTGGCCACGCGGCACGACATGCGGATCGGAAAAGTGCGCAAGATTGAATTCGGCCATCATGCCTCCGCCAATACCGACCTTCCGGAGCGCCTCGATGCCGGATTGTCGGACAAAAAGGTGAAACCTCTTTTCCTTTTTGCGCTATTGTCGCTCGCGCGCCGCCGCGCGCCAACGCCCGGCTCAAGCTTCGTCGGTCGATTCCGGCGCGCCCGGCGCAAACAGCAGGTTGGGGCCGCTGCGCAGGTAACCGGCCTCGTCGACCAGCATGTCGAGCGTCAGTGTCGCGAGGTCGTCGGCGATGACATCCATCATCGGTTCTTTCTCGCGGTTGAAGATCTTCAGATAGCTGTGGCAGGCATCGCAGGCCTCGGCACGCGCGAAGGCGATCTTCTTCGACGGCTCGTCGGCTTCGACACCATTGAGGCTGTAGTAGCTGATGTCCTTGGTCGATTCGCAGCAGGAGCAGGTGACGCGCACCATGTGCCACTGGGTCGAACACAGCGCGCAATGCAGGTAGCGCAGGCTGTGCTGGTTGGGGCCGATCTCGATCACGCTGACGACCGGGCGCGAGCCGCAGCACGGGCAGACCGTGGAGGCGCCGACCAGACCCACGTCCGCCATCTTCATCGATGCCGCCTGGCGCGTGTACCAGACCTGCAGCGCCGCGCCGACCAGCGGCGCCAGCAGCGCATGCGATTCGGGGTCATCGCCGGCAATGCCGCCACCGAAGATGGCATCGGCAATCGCTTCGCGACCGGCTGCGTCAATTGCCTGCAGCCGCTTTGCGGCATCCTGCAACACCGGTTCCGGGCAGGCCAGCAGCGCGGCGATGATGGCATCGACATCCTTCAGCCACGACGGGTCACGCTCGCCCTGATAGGACAGCGCCGGCATGCCGTGCTCGCGCGATTGCGCCAGCAGTTCGTCATCGATGGCCACCGGGCCTTGTGCGCGATACGCCTTGTCCTGCGCGGCGGCGATATGACCCATCGCGCTCAGCAGTGGGCCCATCGCATGGTTGCGCGCAAGGTGGACCAAGCGGCGCGCGCGATTGTCGAAGATGGCGACGTCATTCGGCAGCACGACATTGGGGAAGGGTTCGTGCTGGCCGATTTCGCCGGGCTGCAGGATTTTCTGTGACATGAGTCTGGGTGGCCCGTGGCCTGGTCCTGGGGTGACTGACAGTGTTCGAAGGCCTTTGCTGGCCGGATCGCCCGGCGCTGCCAGGGGATGCGCATCCCGCAAAGGCCAACCCCGGCCGAAGCCGGGGTTGGTTGCCGTTGCCGGCATTTTTTCGGAGTTTATCCTGTTGTCAGGACTCCGTCGGGGGGAGGGTCCGTTGCCGGATCTTGTTGTCCTGCTCCTGCGCTTACTTCGCGCCGGTCTGTTGCTTGTACCACTCGGGATGATGGTGCTTGGCCCAGTTGGCATCGACATTACCGCGGGTCATCGCACGCAGCGTGCCCTTGACCCAGATCGCTGCGTACACATGCACGATCAGCGCGGTGATGCCGGTGAAGCCGGCCAGCATGTGGATCACCATCGCGAAGCGGATGACGGGAATCGGGAAGTACATCGCGAAGTAGGCGCGCCAGATCACGATGCCCGACAGCACGAGGGCTGCAACACTGCCGATCATGGTCCAGAACATCAGCTTCTGGCCGGCGTTGTACTTGCCGATCGGGAGCTTGTCCGGGCCATCGCCGTTGTTGATGACTTCCTCGATCATCTTCAGCCATTCGATGTCGACCGGCTTGATGAAGTTGTCATGCCAGACGCGGCGCGCGAGGCCGACGAAGCTGGCCGCCATCACCAGCCCGAGGAAGGGATGGAGGATGCGCGACCAGACCGGTCCGCCGAGCACGTTCGACAGGAAGAAGAAGGCCGGATGGAAGAAGGCGAGGCCCGTCAGCGACAGGATCACGAACAGGATCGCCACCACCCAGTGGTTGGCGCGATCCGATACGCCGTAGCGTTGCACGTATTTGCCGTTTTGTTGGTCGCTCATGTCAGGCTCCTTCCTTTTCGGCAGTGTGTGCACCTTCATCCGAATGGACTTCCTTCGGGCCCTTGGTGATGTAGTGGAAGAAGCCACCCAGCACCGCGAGACCGAGGCCCAGCGACAGCAGCGGCTTGGTCACGCCCTTCCAGAACGACACCATCGGGCTGATGCTCGGGTCCTTCGGCAGGCCGTGGTACAGCTGCGGCGTGTCGGCATGGTGCAGCACGTACATCACGTGCGTGCCGCCGACGCCAGCCGGGTTGTACAGGCCGGCGTTCTCGTAGCCGCGCTCCTTCAGGTCCACCACGCGCTCTTCCGCCTGATGGATCATCGCTTCCTTGGTGCCGAACATGATCGAGCCGGTCGGGCAAGCCTTCACGCACGACGGTTCCTGGCCGACGGCCACGCGGTCCGAGCACAGCGAGCACTTGTAGGCCTTGCTGTCCTTCTGCGAGATGCGCGGGATGTCGAACGGGCAGCCAGCCACGCAATAGCCGCAGCCAATGCAGTGTTCCTGGTTGAAGTCGACGATACCGTTGGAGTACTGCACGATCGCGCCCGGCGACGGGCAGGCCTTCAGGCAGCCCGGGTCTTCGCAATGCATGCAGCCATCCTTGCGGATCAGCCATTCGAGCTTGCCGGCTTCTTCGATTTCGGAGAAGCGCATCACGGTCCACGAGTTTTCCGTCAGGTCGGTCGGATTGTCGTAGACGCCGATGTTGTCACCCACCTCGTCGCGCAGGTCGTTCCATTCCATGCAAGCCGACTGGCAAGCCTTGCAACCGATGCATTTGGAGACATCGATCAGCTTGGCTACCGGGGTCAGCGTGCGCGCTTGTGGCGTCGCGGTCGTCGTCGCCGATTTTCTAGTGATATCTGAACTCAACATAGCCTAGTCTCGCCTTATGCTTTTTCCACGTCGACCAGGAAGGCCTTGAATTCCGGCGTCTGCGTATTCGCATCGCCGACCGATGGTGTCAGCACGTTCGTGATGTAGCCCTGCTTGGTCAGGCCCTTGAAGCCCCAGTGGTTCGGCACGCCGATGGTATGGGTCTCCTTGCCGTCGATCATGAGTGGCTTCAGGCGCTTGGTGACCACCGCTTTCGCGATGATCTGGCCGCGCTTGGAGCGCACCTTGATCTTGTCACCCTGCTTGAAGCCCTTCGCTTTCGCGAGTTGCTCGCTGACTTCGATGAACAGCTCCGGCTGCAGCACGGCGTTGATGCGCTGGTGCTTGGTCCAGGTGCCGAAATGCTCGGTCAGGCGATAGGTGGTGGCGACAATCGGGAAGTCCTTGGCCGTGCCCATCTCTTCGAGGTCGTTCTTGAACACGCGCGCCGCCGGGTTGTTCTTGGCCTTGGCATTCTTCGGCCAGAACGGGTTGGCTTCGAGCGGGGTCTCGAAAGGCTCGTAGTGCTCCGGGAACGGACCGTCGGCCATCTTGTCGACGGCGAAGAAGCGGGCCACGCCCTCCGGGTTCATGATGAACGGGCTGACGTTTTCCGACGGTGCGGCGTCAGGACGCATGTCGGGCACGTCGGAACCGGCCCACTTGTCACCCTTCCATTCGATGACCTTGCGCTTCGGATTCCAGGCCTTGCCGGATGGGTCTGCCGATGCACGGTTGTACAGGATGCGGCGGTTGGCCGGCCATGCCCATGCCCAGTTCGGCGTGTTGCCGTTGCCGGTGTCGGTGTTGTCGCGGCGAGCCATCTGGTTGCCCGCTTGCGTGTACGCGCCGCAGAAGATCCAGACGCCGCAGGCGGTCGAGCCGTCGTCGCGCAGCTGGCCGAAGCCGGACAGCTG
>JBDKLN010000033.1:0-5534 GCA_039806045.1 Pseudomonadota bacterium | reverse complement strand
CCATGAAGCGTTCGCCCTGGCTGTTGATCAGGATGCCGCCTTCGCCGCGCACACCTTCGGTGATCAGCACGCCCGCGCCGGACACGCCGGTCGGGTGGAACTGCCAGAACTCCATGTCTTCCAGCGGCAGGCCGGCACGTGCGGCCATGCCCATACCATCACCGGTGTTGATGAAGGCATTGGTCGATGCCGCCCAGATACGGCCGGCGCCACCGGTAGCAAACACGGTGGTCTTCGCTTCGAGGACCATCACATCGCCGGTTTCCATCTCGAGCGCCACCACGCCCAGCACGTCGCCGTCGGCATTACGCACGAGGTCGATCGCCATCCATTCGACGAAGAAGTGGGTCTTGGCGCGCACGTTGCGCTGGTACAGCGTGTGCAGCATCGCGTGACCCGTACGGTCCGCTGCGGCGCAAGCGCGCTGCACCGGCTTTTCGCCGAAGTTCGCGGTGTGGCCGCCGAACGGACGCTGGTAAATCGTGCCGTCCGGGTTACGGTCGAAAGGCATGCCGAAGTGTTCGAGTTCGTACACGACTTTCGGCGCTTCGCGGCACATGAATTCGATCGCGTCCTGGTCACCGAGGTAGTCCGAACCCTTGACGGTGTCGAACATGTGCCAGTACCAGTTGTCTTCGGACATGTTGCCCAGCGATGCACCGACGCCGCCCTGTGCAGCGACCGTGTGCGAACGGGTCGGGAAGACTTTCGACAGCACGGCGACGTTCAGGCCGGCTTCGGCCAGCTGCAGCGACGCGCGCATGCCCGAGCCGCCTGCGCCGACGACCACGGCGTCAAAGCGACGGCTTGGGATGGTAGTTTTGATGGATGCCACGATTACACTCTCCAAAGAATCTGGACGGTCCAGCCGGCGCAGCCGACCAACCACAGGATGGTGAACACTTGCAGTGCGAGACGGATGCCGACCGGCTTGATGTAGTCCATCCAGATGTCGCGCATGCCGACCCACACGTGGTAGTACAGAGCCATCGCGGTCACGAAGGCCATGATCTTGAACCACTGCTGGGCGAACAGGCCGGCCCAGGCTTCATAGCCGAGCTCGGGAGCGCTGAGGAACAGCAGCAGCGTGACGATGGTGAAGACGGCCATCACGATGGCCGTCACGCGCTGCGCGAGCCAGTCCTTGAGGCCGTAGTGCGCGCCGACGACCAGGCGCTTCGGTCCGATGTTGTTGTTCGCCATCTCAGAATGCTCCAAACAGTTTCAATGCAACCAGTGCGGCCAGCGGCAGGCTGACAGCGAAGACGATCTTCGCGGACTTCGCGGCGCCCTCTTTCGACAGGCCGATGTGCAGGTCCATGATCAGGTGGCGGATGCCGGCGCAGAAGTGATGCAGGTAGCCCCATGCGCACAGGGCGACGACCAGCTTCACCAGCGGGTGACTCATGTAGCCCTGCAGGAAAGCGTACGAAATTTCGGACGTGATCGACTTATCGAACAGGAACAGCAGGAAAGGCAGCAGCAGGAACAGCGCTGCACCGCTGACGCGATGAAGGATGGAGATCATGCCTGCGGCCGGCAGGCGGTACTTCATGATCTGCAAGACGTGGATGTTGGTAAACCGTCTTGGCTTGGCAGTTTGGGACATGTGCTTCTTCTCCGGCTATTGATTCTGTTTTCGTTCCTGCAACTTGTGTTCGTTCAGACAAAACTTCGCAATTTTATCTGCTCGTTCGAGCCTTGAAACCAAAGCCCTTGCAATTTTTGATTGCCGCATTGCTAAGGCCGTTGCGTCACCGACCCTTCACTTTGTTCGCTTCGCTCCGTCAGCTCAATTCATTGTGGTAGTGATGGTGGCTGGTCAGGTAAATCGCGCGCCGCAATTCGACCGGCTTGTCGCCATACGTGTAAGCGACGCGCTCCACATTGAGCACTGGCGTGCCGGCCGCGATGCCGAGCTGTTCGGCCACGGTCGCGTCAGCGATCGCCGCCTTCAGCTTTTCGGTGGCGCGGATCATCTGGGTGCCGAACTCAGCCTCGAACAGGCCGTACATCGGGCCCTTGTACTCGGCAAGGCGCTCGGCGGTCAGGCCCTTGAACGGCGCGCCGGGCAGCCAGATTTCTTCGAGGATGGTGGGCACGCCGTCAAAGTACTGGACGCGCTTGATGCAGACCACCGAATCGCCGGACTTGATGTCGAGCACGCGCGCCACCTCGGCCGGGCCGCGCAGGCGTTTCACGTCAACAATCTGGTTTTCGGGCTGGTGGGCGTCGCCGGTGTCCGGCATCAATTTCAGGAAGCGGAACTGCACGCGCGCTTCGTGATGGGTGGCGACGAAGGTGCCTTTGCCCTGACGGCGGATCACGAGGTTGTCGGCCGACAGTTCGTCGATTGCCTTGCGTACCGTGCCCTGGCTGACTTTGTAGCGGACGGCGAGCTCGACTTCGCTGGGGATCAGTTCACCTGGCTTCCATTCGCCCGATTGCAGGCTTTGCAGGATCAGCGCCTTGATTTGCTGGTACAGCGGGCTGAACGTCGGGGAAGCCGTCCCCGCACCGCCGGAGGTGGCGGCCGTCCCGGTGGAAACAGGCGGGGAAACGGTGGGATTCATGGCGCGCAATTTCACCACAAGCGTGACTTAACGTCCAGAAAATTGTGCAGTAATATGTCTTATATAAGATATATGATACGCATTGACAGAGTGAACACCGCCGCCTAAACTCGCGAGCAAGTTTCAAGGGGGGCCTGCCACGAGCAGCGGCCTTCGCAACCCGAGTTTTTTCACTTCGACCACACACTGGAGATTCACATCATGGCTAAAGCCCCCATGCGCGTTGCCGTCACCGGCGCCGCCGGCCAGATCGGCTATTCCCTGCTGTTCCGCATCGCCAACGGCGACATGCTGGGCAAAGACCAGCCCGTCATCCTGCAACTGCTGGAAATCCCGGACGAGAAGGCACAAAAGGCGCTCAAGGGCGTGATGATGGAAATCGACGATTGCGCCTTCCCGCTGCTGGCCGGCATGACCGCGCACTCGGACCCGATGACGGCCTTCAAGGACGCCGACGTCGCCCTGCTGGTCGGCGCGCGTCCGCGCGGCCCGGGCATGGAGCGTGCCGACCTGCTGGCCGCCAACGCACAGATCTTCACCGTGCAGGGCAAGGCGCTGGACGCCGTCGCTTCGCGTAATGTGAAAGTGCTCGTGGTCGGCAACCCGGCCAACACCAACGCTTACATCGCCATGAAATCGGCACCGTCGCTGCCGGCCAAGAATTTCACCGCCATGCTGCGCCTGGACCACAACCGCGCTGCGTCGCAGATCGCTGCCAAGACCGGCAAGCCGGTGTCGGCCATCGAAAAGCTCTGCGTGTGGGGCAACCACTCGCCGACCATGTACGCTGACTATCGTTTCGCGACCGTTGACGGCCAGTCGGTCAAGGACATGATCAACGACGAAGCCTGGAACAAAGACACCTTCCTGCCGACCGTCGGCAAGCGCGGCGCTGCCATCATCGAAGCACGCGGCCTGTCGTCGGCAGCGTCGGCAGCCAATGCGGCGATCGACCACGTGCGCGACTGGGTGCTGGGCACCAACGGCAAGTGGACCACGATGGGCATCCCGTCGGACGGCTCCTACGGCATTCCGAAAGACGTGATGTTCGGCTTCCCGGTCACCACCGAGAACGGCGAGTACAAGATCGTCCAGGGCCTCGAGATCGACGCGTTCTCGCAAGAGCGCATCAACCTGACCCTGAAGGAACTGACCGACGAACAAGACGGCGTCAAGCACCTGCTGCCGTAATTCGTGTCACCCGTGCCACTGCGAACCGGTGTTCGCTGTGGCACTGTCCCTCCCCTGTTGCACCGCATTACCCGCCCAATCCGCGCTGAACACTGAAGCGAAGTAGCCACCGCCACTCCATGCATCCATCCGAGGTCCTGTTCCAGGGTACGCACCAACCGGTCAGTCTGCCGGCCTGCGACCACTATGCGGGTTCGGAAAAGCTGATGCGGAAATCGATGGCATTGCAGAGGGAACTGGGGCCGGTATTCGATATCACCTTCGACTGCGAAGACGGCGCTGCCGCCGGCAATGAAGCCGCCCATGCGGCGCTGGTCGGCGAGCTGATCGCCAGTGAAGACAACCGCTTCCGTCGCATCGGCGCACGCGTGCACGATCCGGACAGCGAGCATTTTGAACACGATGTAGCCAGGATCTGTAGCCGTGCAGCGCAGCAGCTGGCCTACCTCGTCATACCCAAGCCTGAAAGCGCTCGCCAGCTGGACGACGCGATCGCCGTCGTGCGCCGCCACGCGGTGGCCGCCGGCCGCCCTGACTTGCCTGTGCATGCGCTGATCGAGACCCACCGCGCGCTGCGCGAGGTCTGGGACATCGCCGCGTTGCCGGGCATCGAGTGCCTGTCGTTCGGGATTATGGATTTCGTGTCCGCGCATTACGGCGCCATCCCCGCGGCAGCCATGAAAAGCCCGGGCCAGTTCAGCCATCCGCTGGTATCTCGTGCCAAACTGGAAATTGCTGCGGCCTGTCATGCCAACGGCATAGTCGCGTCGCATAATGTGTGTACCGAAATTCGCGATCTGGCCGTGGTGGCCGGCGATGCGCGCACGGCGGCCAGCCAGTTTGGCTACACCCGCATGTGGAGCATTCACCCAGACCAGATCCGCCCCATCCTGGCGGCGTTCAGTCCGGAGGGCGACGACGTCGATGAAGCGGTGGCCATCCTGTCGGCGGCGCAAGCCTGTGACTGGGGGCCGATACAGCACGACGGCAAATTGCATGACCGCGCCAGCTATCGTTATTACTGGACGGTGCTGCAGAAAGCAAAACGCAACGGGCAGTCGCTGCCGGCATCGCTGGAGGCGCTGACCTAAAAATACAGAGACACGGAGGCAGACATGCGCGCAAAAATTTTTACTTTTGGTACGGCGCTCGTTGCCCTGATTTCCGTGTCGGCGCCACCCGCCCGCGCTTCAGTCGTGGAACTGGTGTGCGAGTTGGGCAAGCGTGTGTTCGTGCAGGGTAACCCGCAGACGGACAATATGATCGACTTGCAATGGCAGGGACAGATATATCGCCTGCTGCGGGTAAGGACCTCGACCGGCGCGAACCGGTTCGAGGACCACGGCAGCGGACTGGTGTGGATCAGCATACCGAGCAAGGCCATGCTGCTGAACAGCAAACTGGGCGAGCCGGTGGCGAACGAGTGCAAGGCATGGGGCACTGGCAACAGTGGCCGGCCGGTACGGTAACGACGGCAGCGGCGCAGCGGCGCGCCGCGTCGGGTAGCAAGAAGATCGTGCAGTAAAAAGAATCAGTTTCGAGTTTGCATAGTTTGAAAAACAAGGAGAGCACATGTCGCACAACACGCTAAAAACGCTCAAGGAATTCAAGATTTCCGGAGCCAAGAAAGGCAAGTTCTATTCGCTGCCGGCGCTGCAAAAAGCATTGGGCAACAAGATCGACCGCCTGCCGGTCTCGATCCGTATCGTCCTCGAATCCGTGCTGCGCAACTGCGACGGCAAGAAGGTCACCGAGGCGCACGTGCGCCAG
>JBDKLN010000032.1:0-5241 GCA_039806045.1 Pseudomonadota bacterium | reverse complement strand
TGGGGCGTGACGCTCACCGCGCGCAAGGTGTTCCATGTATCGCCGTTCTGCAGCGTCGAAGGCGGCTACCGCTTCCGTTTCATGCGCACCACGCAACGCGTCGGCGACGAGGATGTGGAGCGCATCGTTGCGCGCATCGATTACGACGACAGCGAAGGCCCCTTGCTGCTGACCAGCGTTTCCGGCCGGCTGCAGCTGCTGACCGACGGCAGCGTCGCCACCGCTTTCGTGCGCCATCCGCTGATGACGCTGGGCGTCATCGCCCGCATCCACTGGCAGGCACTGCGATTGTTCTTCAAGCGCGTGCCTTTCTTCCGCAAACCTTTGCCGCCCGCGAGCACTGTCACCCGATGAACCAGCCCCTGATTTCGACTGTCGCGCTCGAGCGCGAAATCACCACCAGCTACGCCAGCTCGGCGGCCTTACCCCCGCATGCGCGGCTGGTGCTGCGCATGCTGCAGAAGCTGCGCCACGGCACGTTGCGCATCGGCTGCCCGGACGGCACCCTGCTGGTCTTCGGCGGCGCCGGCGCAGCGGTCACCCTGCAGCTCGACAGCTGGGAGCCGTTCGCTGCGGCGCTGAAGTCGGGCGACATCGGCTTTGCGGAGAGTTATATCGCCGGGCAATGGCACACCGACGACCTCGCCGGCTTGCTGCAGCTGCTGGCGCGCAACCGCACGGCGCTGGAATCGGCGATCTATGGAAGCTGGTGGGGCGGCCTGTTGTATCGCGCCCGCCATCTGTTCAATCGCAATTCGAAGGCCGGCAGCCGCCGCAACATCCACGCCCACTACGACATCGGCAACCGCTTCTACCAGTTGTGGCTGGACCCGTCGATGACTTATTCAAGCGCCTTGTTCACCGATCCGGCGATGAGCCTGCAACAGGCGCAGCAGGCCAAGTACCAGCGCATCTGCGATGAGCTGCGAGCCGCGCCGGGCGCACGGGTGCTCGAGATCGGCTGCGGCTGGGGTGGCTTTGCCGAACTGGCGGCCGCCCATGGGGCGCAGGTGACGGGCCTGACCCTGTCGACCGAACAGCTGGCCTACGCGCAGCAAAGGCTGGCCGATGCGGGACTCGCCGGACATGCGGACCTGCGGCTGCAGGATTACCGCGATGCGCAAGGCGAGTTCGATGGCATAGCCTCGATCGAAATGTTCGAGGCCGTAGGCGAGGAATACTGGGACAGCTACTTCGCCTGTGTCGCGCAGCGCCTCAAGCGCGGCGGCCGAGCGTGCATACAGACGATCACCATCGCCGACGACCTGTTCGAGCGCTACCGGCGCGGCACCGATTTCATCCAGCAGTACATTTTCCCGGGCGGCATGCTGCCATCGCCGTCGGTATTCCGCCAACATGCACGCAAGCACGGGCTGCAGGTCGTCAATGAGCTGGCCTTCGGCCTTGACTATGCGCGCACGCTGGCCGACTGGCACGCCAGCTTCCTGCGCGAACAGGCCGCCGTCGAGTCACAGGGCTTCGACCAGCGCTTCATCCGCACCTGGCAGTTCTACCTTGCGTATTGCGAAGCGGGCTTCCGCGAGCACAACATCGACTTGTTCCAGTTCACGCTGGAGAAGTCCTGAGGGAGCACATCGTGGCGAAGGCGTACCGCGAACCTGCATGCTCGAACGATGCGTTGCTGTCCATGTCGCTGCGGTGGTTCGCGCGCAGACAGTGGGCGATCGTGACGGTGTCAGGACTGATCGCCTTGCTTTCGCTGCTGGCCCTGCTGCCAGGCGCCACGGCGCAGTCCGGTGTAACGGTGCCAGCGGCCATCCGGTCCCCGCTGCCCGATGCGACACTGGCGGGCGGCGGCAGCTATCGCTGGTTCGGCTTGAAGCTGTATGACGCGCGACTGTGGTCGGCACGCAAGGCCGTCTCACCCGACAACTGGGAAACGACACCGTTCGCGCTGGAGCTGGTTTATGCGCGCAGCTTGTATGGCGAGCGCATCGCCAAAGCCAGCATCGATGAAATGCGGCAGCTGAATATGGGAACGCCCGCACAGCACGCCGCATGGCTGGAAGCGATGAAGCGCGTGTTCCCCGACGTAAAGGAAGGCACGCAACTGATCGGGCTCTACCAGCCCGGCGGCGCGACCCAATTCCTGCGCGACGGCCAGCCTGCCGGCGAGATCGCCGACCCGGAATTCGGCAAAGCCTTCTTTGCCATCTGGCTGCATCCCAAGACGAGCGCCGCAAAGCTGCGCAGCGCGCTGTTCGGAATCAAATCATGAATGCGGTGCTGAACCCGTCGCCGGACGAGCCGGCCAGCGGCTCGCCGCTGGCATCGACGAACCGCGATGCGCCGGATGCGAACGGCATGGCACGAGTGCCAGCGCTGTCGGTGCGCGACCTGTTCTCCTACGGCATGTTCGGCCTGCCACTGGCACTGGTCGCGCTGCCGGTGTATGTGCTGGTGCCGCAGCTGTATGCGGGCAGCCTAGGCTTGTCGCTGTCAGCCGTCGGCACCATCCTGCTTGCGGCGCGCTTGCTGGATGCCTTCATCGATCCGCTGTTTGGCTTGTGGATAGACGCGCGCGCGCGGCAGCGCGGCCACGCCGGCTTCGTGCTGCTGGCCGTACCGCTGCTGGCTTGCGGCTACCTCGCGTTGATGCACCCACCCGCCATGGCGCCGGATGGCACGACCAGCCAGCTGGCGCTGGGCGCGTGGTTCGGCGCCAGCCTGGTGCTGGTCTACGCGGGCTACAGCCTGGCGACGATTGCGCACAACAGCTGGGGCGCAAACCTGGCGCCGACGCGCGGCGCGCGCGCGCGGCTGACGGCCGTGCGCGAAGGCTGGGCACTGGCCGGCGTCGTGATGGCCGCGGCCTTGCCTGCGCTGGCGGGACTGCCGGTGCTATCGGCGGCCTTCATCGTGATGCTGGTGACGGCTGCCACGGTCCTGCTCAGGCATGCACCGCGCCCCGTGCTGTCCGGCGCGGCAACGCATGACCCAGCGATCGACTGGCGCGCGCCGCTGCGCATCGTCCGCTTTCGCTGGCTACTGGCTGTGTTCGCGCTCAACGGCATTGCTGCCGCCATCCCGGCCACGCTCTTCCTGTTCTTCGCGTCGGACCGCTTGCAGCTCGGTGCATGGAGCGGGCTGTTCCTGGTGCTGTACTTCATCGCGGCCGCATTGGCGCTGCCGCTGTGGGCCGGGCTGGCGTCACGCTTCGGTGAGAAGCGCGCGTGGCTGGCGAGCATGTTGCTGGCCATCGCCGCTTTCGGCTGGACCGCGCTACTGGACAGTGGCGCACTGGCCGGCTTTGCGGCGATCTGCGCGCTGTCGGGTGTGGCACTGGGCGCCGACCTTGCGCTGCCACCGGCATTGCTGGCCGGCGTCATCCACGCGGCCGGTGACAGTGGCAAGCGCGAAGGTGCGTACTTCGGGTGCTGGAGTTGGGTCACCAAGCTGAATCTGGCGCTGGCGGCCGGCATCGCACTGCCGCTGCTGGAAGTCATGGGTTATGTCCCCGGCACCTCGGACGAGGCGGGCACGCGCGCGCTGCTGATCGCTTACGCCGTGCTGCCCTGTGCGTTGAAGGCCGGTGCGGCTGTGCTGCTGTGGCGTGCGCCGCTGGACGACGTCTGAACCTCACGCCGCGCCGGGAAAGGCAATGAAAAGGAATGACGATGCATGCATGGCACAAGCGATGGATGGGTTGGCTGCAGGCCTGGCTGGCGGCAGCGCTGCTGGCCGGTTGCGGGGCGACGATGAAGCCTGCTGACTATCTGGCCGAACGGCCGGCACTGGACCTGCAAACCTACTTCAACGGCACGGTCGATGCCTGGGGCATGTTCCAGGACCGTTCGGGCAAGGTGATCAAGCGCTTTACCGTGGTCATGCATTGCCACTGGGACGGTGATACGGGCGTGCTGGACGAGGACTTCACGTACTCGGACGGCACGACGCAAAAGCGCGTATGGACGCTCAAGAAAGTCGGCGACAACCGCTACATCGGTACCGCTTCCGACGTCGTGGGCGAGGCGGTCGGTGAAACCGGTGGCAACACGCTGAACTGGACCTATGTGCTGGCACTGCCCGTCGATGGCAGGACCTGGCACGTCAATTTTGATGACTGGATGTATCTGATGGATAACGACGTGATGCTCAATCGGGCAGTCATGAGCAAGTTTGGTTTCCGCCTGGGTGAAGTGACCCTGTCGTTCCGCAAGAGGCCCGGCTGACATGTTCCACTTGCAGTCTCCCGACCATACGCGCATGCTGGGTGCTCCCTTGCTGCGCAGTCACTGGACCATGAACCCTCGCATCGACAGCTGGTCTGGCCGCCGCGTCTGGGTGATCGGCGCTTCGACCGGCATCGGCGCCGAGACGGCGCGCATGTTGCTGGCCTTCGGCGCGCGCGTCGCGTTGTCGTCACGCCAGGCCGACGCCTTGCAAGAAGTGGCGGCCGGCCATCGCGACGCACGGGTGTTGCCGCTGGACGTGACGCGCCACGAGCAAGTGCTGGCCGCGCGCGACCTGCTGGTATCCGAGTGGCAGGGCATTGACCTGGTCCTGATCGTTGCCGGCGCCTACAGCGACATGCGCGTCGACAATTTCGACATGGCCGTGGTGGACCGCCTGATCGACGTGAACCTGCGCGGCGTATTCCACTGTATCGATGCGGCACTGCCCGTGGTGTTGCGCACACCCGGTAGCGGCATCGGCATCGTCTCCTCGGTGGCCGGCTTCTCCGGCCTGCCGCGTACGCTGGCTTACGGCCCGACCAAGGCGGCCCTGATCAACCTTGCCGAGTCCTTGTACTTCGACTTGCATCCGCGCGGCAATTCGGTCTACCTGATCAACCCGGGCTTTGTGTCGACGCAAGCAACGGCGACGAATGATTTCGACATGCCGGGACTCATCAGCGCGCCCGAGGCGGCCGGCTATATCGTGCGCGGCATCGAGCGCGGATCCTTCCACATCCACTTCCCGCGCAACTTCACGAACTGGTTGCGGGTCGGCCGGGTGCTACCCTATCGGTGGTATTTCTGGCTGACCCACAAAGTGACCGGTTTATGAATGCAGCGACCCCGCATGACGCCAGCCTCGCGCGGCTGGTGGCTTTCTTCGAGTCGATCGCGCCCGAAACGGTTGGCCGGCTCGCGTCTGTTTATACCGATGATGTGTACTTCAAGGATCCGTTCAACGAAGTGCGTGGTCTGGCGGAAGTGAGCCACATCTTTGCGCACATGTTCAGTCAAGTTGACGCGCCGCGCTTCGTGGTGACGG
>JBDKLN010000031.1:0-21567 GCA_039806045.1 Pseudomonadota bacterium | reverse complement strand
AACATCCCAGTCATTCCGTCGCACGATCATCGCGTTGTCCATTGCGAGCCTGATGGCGCCGGCCTTCGCCGAAGAGCCAGGTCAGGACAAACAACTCAAGGCCGTTGAAGTGGTCGGCACTTCGCCGTTGCCGGGCATCGGCATCGAAGAAGACAAGCTGCCGTACGACGTGCAGAGCATCAGTGCCGAGCAGCTGTACAAGGGCCAGACGATGAACCTGACCGAGTTCATGGCGCGTAACCTGTCGGGGGTGAACATCAACGATGTCCAGGGCAGTCCCTTCCAGGCTGACATCACGTATCGCGGCTTCCGCCTGTCTGGTATCTTGGGCTCATCGCAGGGCATGTCGGTCTATCTCGACGGCGTGCGCGTCAATGAGCCGTTCGGTGACGTGATCAACTGGGACATGATTCCCGAAGCAGCGATCGGGAATGTGACCTTGGTGCCGGGGTCCAACCCGGTCTACGGCCTTAACACCCTTGGCGGCGCGCTGGCGTTCACCACCAAATCCGGCCTGACGGCGCCGGGTACGGAAGTCAAGCTGCAGGGTGGCAGCTTTGGCCGCTTGCGTACCGACGTGGCTTACGGTCACAAGGGGGATGATGGTTATCACCAGTTCATCGCCGCCACCGGCTTCCGCGAGGATGGCTGGCGCGACCATTCGTCGGGCGATCTCGGCAATGTGTTCGCGAAAATCGGCCGCCAACAAGGCGACCTCAATTGGGACTTGTCATTGCTGGTCGGCCGCAGCACGCTGATCGGCAATGGCTTGCTGCCGAGCCGCGACTATGGCACTGACGGCGCGAGCGCGCCGACGGCCAATATGTATGAAAACAATCGCCGCGCAGTTTATACCTATCCAGACCAGACCAAGAATGAGCTGAATCAGCTGACGTTCAATTTGCAGCGCATGCTGGATGGCGAAAGTGAACTGGCCGCTTTGGCCTACGTTCGATACAGCAAGCGCCATGCTTACAGCGGCGACGTGGAGCGAGAGGAAACGGCCGTTGGTTCGGGACTGTATACGAACACTGGCGCCCTCAATTTGAATTCCAGTTCACAAACAAGTTACGGCGGAAGCCTGAACCTGACCAAGATCCTCGACAAACACCAGATAACGACCGGTGCCAGCATGGATCTGGCGCAGATGCGTTACGGTGCGCAGCAAGCGGAATGCGATGTTTCATCCGCACGTGGCATGGAAAATTGTGACGCTGCCGTCGACAATGCCGCAGTTCGCGGCGGGTCATATGCCATCGGACTCTACGCATCCGATACCTGGTCTGCGAGCGAACGCACCTTCGTGACCGGCGCGGCACGCCTCAACCATGCCAATGTTCGCAACACTATTACGTCGTTTGATACGAATGGCGTCGGCACGGATCAGGCACGCGAAAGCCACAGCTACAACAGCTTCAACCCGTCCATCGGCGTCAGCCACAAGCTTGCTCCGATGGTGACCGTGTTCACGAATCTGGGCCAGAGCAACCGTGTGCCGACCATCATCGAGCTGGGGTGCGCGGACAAAGACAATCCTTGCGCCTTGCCGACCGGCCTGCAGGCTGACCCTGCATTGAAGCAGGTGATTGCACGCACTCTGGAAGCAGGTACCCGTTGGCGCTTGTCTGAAGAGTCGGAATTCACGGTGGCGGTATATCGCACCGAAAACAGCGATGACATCCTGTTCCGTCCGACGTCGACCACCGGCGGTTTTGGCTATTTCACCAATTTCTCGCGTACTCGTCGTCAAGGCATCGATATTTCGGCGCGCACGCAAATCGGCTCGGTTTCCCTGCAGGCCAGCTACAACTACCTGAACGCCACTTACCAGTCTGACGGCGAGTTGTTTGGCGGCGACCGTAACATCACCGTGACCAAGGGCACCAAGATGGCAGGCTTGCCTGACCACACCCTGCGCCTGAGCGCAGACTGGATGGCGACATCGAAGCTGACGATCGGCGGTTCGATGCTGGCGACTTCCAGCATCGTTTCACAAGGAAATGAAGACGGCCTGATCGGCGACAACGAGGCGGTCAATGCAAAGGTCAGCGGCTATTACCTGCTGAACATGCATGCGAATTATGAAGCGGAGCGTAAAGGACTCGAGTATTTTGCGCGGGTCAATAACTTGCTAGATCGTCGATACGAGACTTACGGCATGATGGCTTTGAGTGCATTTGATCAGAATGGCGCTGACAATCTGGCGAGCAACTCAGCCGGGCAGGTCAGTCGCTTCGTTGCTCCCGGCGCACCGCGAAACTTCATGGTCGGAATGCGCTATCGCTTCTGATCGTATCCAAAAATCTTCGAATCCGGGGAGCCTGGCTCCCCGATTTTTTTTGGAGAGTCATATTTTTCTGAATGCGAAGTTTCGATGCTTGCTGAGTCCGCGCGACCGAGCGATCGCCATCGGTTGAGGCATTTGCGACATGTTTTGGTTTGGATTGACCTGTTGGGTGGCCGCTTTGTCGCTTTCGAAGCCGAAATCCACGATGCCTGTCATTTGTCGCTGAAGTTGCGCCTGTGCTGCTGATCATTGCAGGATCCAGCGGGACGGGAAAAACAACTCTTTCCAATGCGATGATGACGCATGAATTGCCGAAATTTTGATCCATTTACGCGGACCAGATTGCCAGCAATTGTTGTCCTGAGCACGCGCAACAGGTGGCCTTGGCAGCATGCCTTTGGTCGTCGGTAACGTTGATGACGCGTTCCCGAGCGTTCGCACGGATCGGCGATCGGGTTGCGTCCCGCATATCGTGATCGAACGGGTGTTTGACGGAGGCCTATCGCCGATGGCTGCCTGGCGGACGTACCTCCGACTGACGCAATCCGAGTGGGCACAACGCATGGGCATTACGCAGTCCGCTTACGCGCAGGCAGCAGCCGGCAAACAGCCGCGCATGGCGACGCTGGAAAAAGCCGCGAAGGGGATGGGCCTTACGTTGGACCAGGTGCGCTGGTAACGTATCGATGACGTGACCCATGGCAAGTCGGCTTTGGAATTTTTCAAGGCGTCCGAGATCGGGGCAACGAACGTGATTTGCTAAAATCTTCGGCAATCCCCGCGTTCCGACGGGCGACAAGCACATTTCCGGAGACCCCCCCATGACTTCCCCGCTGAAGCTCGAGATCGACGCCGGTCTGGCCGTCATCACCTTCAACAACCCCGAACGCGCCAATGTGCTCGACCTGGCGTTGGCGCAAGCCTTTGCCGGTGCCGTGTCCGCCATTGCCGGCGACAAGTCGGTGCGCGCGCTGCTGATCACGGCCGCCGGCCGCCAGTTTTGCGCGGGTGGCGACATCACCGTCTTTGCCGATACCTCGCGCCCGTTGCCCGAGATCCTGCAGGAGTTGCTGGATCCGGTGCATGAAGCGATGAAGATGCTGACCCTGCTCGAGATTCCCATCGTGTGCGCCATCAACGGCGCCGTCGGCGGCGGCGGCATCGGTTTCGCGCTGTGCGGCGACCTCGTGCTGGCGGCCGAGTCCATGAAGCTGCGTGGCGGCTATTCGGCGATTGGCCTCACGCCCGATGTCGGTGGTTCCTGGTTCGTCACCCGCCGCGCCGGCGCTGCCAAGGCCAAGGAAGTCTTCCTGACCAACCGCGCGTTCCCGGCATCGGAATGCCTCGCCATCGGCCTGGTCGACGCCGTGCATCCGGATGCGCATTTGCATGAAGCCGCGATGAAACTGGCGCGCCAGCTCGCGCAAGGGCCGGCACAGGCGCAGGCGCGCATCAAGGCATTGATCAATGCGGCGCATCACAATGCGCTGCATCAGCATTTCGACCTCGAGCGCGAGTCCATGTTCGCCTCCGGCGCGACCGAAGACGGCAAGGAAGGCATCCGCGCCTTCATCGAGAAGCGTCCGCCCAAGTTCCAATAACGAGGCGCGATCCTTCGCGCATCGGCGGGGCGAGCGCGGCGCGACCTCGCCCGCCCGGCTGCACAGGCACCCAACAACAAATCCATATCGGGAGACACATGAAAGCAGTCGTATGCAAGGCCTGGGGCCTGCCTGAGACCCTGGTGGTCGAGGACCTGCCGGAGCGCATGGCCGCGCCGGGCGAGGTGATGATCGACGTGATGGCCGCCGGCGTGAATTTCCCCGACGTGCTGGTCATCCAGAACAAGTACCAGTTCAAGCCCGCGCTGCCTTTCACGCCCGGCAATGAGCTGGCAGGCGTGGTGCGCGCGGTGGGCGAGGGCGTCGACCACCTGAAAGCGGGCGATCGCGTGTTTGCGTATGTCGCGCATGGCGCCTTTGCGCAGCAAGCGTCGGTGCCGGCCAACACGGTATTGAAGATGTCGGACGACATCGACTTCGACACCGCCGCGGCGCTGACCCTGACCTATGGCACCTCCCATCACGCCGTCGTCGACCGCGCGCAGCTGAAGGCCGGCGAGACCATGCTGGTGCTGGGCGCGGCCGGCGGCGTCGGCCTGGCAGCGATCGAGATCGGCAAGGCGATCGGCGCAAAAGTCATTGCCGCCGCATCGACGGATGAAAAGCTGGCCATCTGCCGTCAGCACGGCGCCGATGAGTGCATCAATTACAGCACCGAAGACCTGCGCGAAGGCATCAAGCGCGTCACCGGCGGCAAAGGCCCGGACGTCATCTATGATCCGGTCGGGGGCGGCTATACCGAGCCGGCATTCCGTTCGATCGCCTGGCGTGGCCGTTACCTGGTGATCGGTTTTGCGAACGGCGAAATCCCGAAGCTGCCGCTGAACCTGCCGCTGCTCAAAGGCGCATCGGTGGTCGGCGTGTTCTGGGGCGATTTTGCGCGGCGCGAACCGGCGCATCATGTGGCGGCGATGGACGAGCTGATGCAGTGGCATCGCGAAGGGCGCATCCGGCCGCACATCTCCGCCACCTACGCGCTGGCCGAGACGCCACAGGCGCTCAACGACATGGCCTCGCGCAAGGTCACCGGCAAGATCGTGATCCGGCCGCGGCAATAAGCGACCGGCGGCAAGCACACGGCGCGCGCAGGGAAAAACAGCCGGCGCACCGCCGACGCCTGGATGCGTGCGCATGGTGCGCGCGCATGCAGGGCACAGCGAGACAGCAACAGGAGCCATCCATGAGCAATCGACCCAAGGTCTACGCGATCGAGGGCGTGATCCCCGTGATCCACCCCACCGCCTACGTGCACCCGACCGCCGTGCTGATCGGCGATGTCATCATCGGCCCCGGCTGCTATGTCGGCCCGAATGCGTGCCTGCGCGGCGACTTCGGCCGGCTGGTGATGGAAGCGGGCTCGAACCTGCAGGACACCTGCGTGATGCATGGCTTCCCCGGCAGCGATACCGTAATCGAAGTCGACGGCCACGTCGGCCATGGCGCCGTCATCCACGGCGCGCGCATCGGCCGCAATGCGCTGGTTGGCATGAATGCCGTGGTGATGGATGGCGCCGTGATCGGTGAATCCTCGATCGTCGCCGCGATGGCCTTCGTCAAGACCGGCATGCAGGTGCCGCCGAAGAGTCTGGTGCTGGGCTCGCCGGCCAAGATCGCGCGCACGCTGAGCGACGAGGAAATTGCGTGGAAGCGCAAGGGCACGGCTGAATACCAGCAACTGGCCGTGCAATGCCTGAAAGAGATGCACGAAGTCGATCCGCTGGCCGCTGTCGAGCCGGACCGCAAGCGCCTGCGCATCGATGCGTCAGTGGATTTGCTGAAGCCCAAGTCGTCTGAGGCAAAATAGCCGGATTCGGCGGCGGGCAGCCGGGCGCCAAGGCGCACAATGCCGACAGCACGGTCCCGCCTATCCCTATCCCTGCCACCGGGAGCACTTGCATGCAATACACCACCCTCGAGATCGCGACCGAAGGCCATGTGGCCACCGTCTGGCTGAACCGGCCCGACCTGCGCAATGCCTTCAACGAGACTTCGATTGGCGAGATCACCCACGCCTTCCGCTCACTGGACAAGGATCGCAAGGTGCGCGCCGTCGTGCTGGCAGCGCGCGGCCCGGCCTTTTGCGCCGGCGCCGACCTGAACTGGATGAAAAAGATGGCCTCGTACTCCGAGCAGGAGAATCTGGCCGATGCGGCAGCGCTGGCCGATATGCTGCATGCGATCTACGAATGCAGCAAGCCAACGATCGCCCGCGTGCAGGGTGATTGCTATGCCGGTGGCATGGGCCTGGTCGCCGCCTGCGACATGGCAATGACCGTCGAGCGCGCCGAATTTTGCCTGTCCGAAGTCAAGCTGGGACTGATCCCGGCCACGATTTCCCCCTATGTCATCCGCGCGATCGGTGAGCGCGCATCGCGCCGTTACTTCCTGACCGCCGAGCGCTTCAGTGCGGCCCGTGCGCTACACATCGGTCTCGTGCATGAAGTGGTGGCGGAAGACCAGCTCGATGCCACGGTTGAAAAAATTACCCATGCGATCGTATCGTGCAGCCCGCATGCGGTCGGTGAAGCCAAGCGCCTGGTACGCGATGTGGCCGGCGAGGCGATCGAGCCGCACCTGGTCGCCGATACCGTGCGCCGCATTGCCGAAGTGCGCGTGTCGCCCGAAGGGCGCGAAGGGGTGTCGGCTTTTCTCGAAAAACGCAAGCCTTCCTGGCTCGCGGATTGAGCGATTCGCTGCCGGCGGGGACCGGTGCCGGCATTGACGGACACGCGCCGGTGCGCAGTCCTTTACACTGTCGGTTTTGACGCATCCTGCAAGCCCCCGCATGTCTCATCCCTTCCCGTTGCTTTCCCGGCTGCAGCAGCAATTGGCGCAGCTGGGCGAGCAGCACCTGTTGCGCCGCCGGCGCTCGGTAGCGACGCCGCACGCAGCACGGCTGACCGCTGATGGCCAGCCACTGCTGGCGTTTTGCTCCAATGATTACCTCGGGCTCGCGTCCGATGCGCGCATTGTCGACGCGATGCGCGAAGGTGCTGCGCGTTATGGTGCCGGCAGCGGCGCATCGCACCTGATCAGTGGACATTCTCAGGCGCATGCCGAACTCGAATGCAGGCTTGCCGCCTTCATGGCGCCTTGCATCGACGATGGCGCTGCCTTGTATTTTTCGACCGGCTACATGGCCAACCTTGCCGTGCTGTCCGCACTGGCGGGCAAGGATGCAGAGATCTTTTCCGAAGCGCTGAACCACGCATCGCTGATCGATGGCGCGCGGCTGTCGCGCGCGACGATACGCATCTACCCGCACCGCGATCTCGCGGCGCTGGAAGCCATGCTGTCGGCCAGTACCGCGCAAGACAAGCTGGTGGTCACCGACAGCGTGTTCAGCATGGATGGCGACATGGCGCCGCTGGCCGAGCTGCTGGCCCTGTGCGAACGCCATCGCGCATGGCTGGTGGTGGACGATGCGCACGGCTTCGGCGTGCTGGGCGCGAATGGGCGCGGCGTGCTGCAGCTGCTGGGCCTGTCCTCGCCGCAGATCGTCTACGTCGGCACCTTGGGCAAGGCGGCAGGCGTGGCGGGCGCTTTCGTCGCGGCGCATGCATCGGTCGTCGAGTGGCTGGTTCAGCGTGCGCGCCCGTACATTTACACCACCGCTGCGCCGCCTGCTGTCGCGCATGCGCTGCTGGCCAGCCTCGACATCATCGAAGGCGCGGACGGCGCCGCATTGCGCGCGCGCCTGCAATCCAACATCGCCTTGCTGCGGCAAGCACTGCAACTGCAGCGCTGGCGGCTGCTGCCGTCGGCCACGGCCATACAGCCGGTCGTCATCGGCGCCAATGCCGAGACGATGGCCACCGGCGTCGCGTTGCAGGAGCGCGGCTTCTGGGTCGGTGCGATCCGGCCGCCGACGGTACCGGCCGGCACCTCGCGTTTGCGCATCACCTTGTCGGCTGCGCACGAACCCGGCGACGTACGCGCGCTGGCCGAGGCAGTCAATGCCGTCGAGGCCGGACCGGTGCCGGCGATGGCAAGTGCTACCAGAGGGGGATGAGCATGGCATTGCAATACGCCTGTTTCGTGACCGGGACTGATACCGGCGTTGGCAAGACACTGGTGTCGGCAGCGCTGGTCAATGCGCTGGCCAGCAGCGGGCTGGAGGCGGTCGGCATGAAGCCGGTGGCGGCCGGCGTGTCCCGCTTTGACGGGCGCGAGGCCAATGAGGACGTCGAGGTGCTGGCCGCCGAATCCAGCGTCGAGCTGCCGTTGGCCATCACGTCGCCGTACGTGTTCCGGGAAGCCTGCGCCCCCCATGTGGCGGCCGCACTGGAGCATGTCGTCATCGAGCAGGAGGTGTTGCTGGATGCGTTTCGCACCGCGTCGGAGCGGGCCGAAGCGGTGGTGGTGGAGGGAGTCGGCGGTTTCCGCGTGCCGCTGTCAGACGATTTCGACACCGCCGACCTGGCGGTCGGATTGCAGCTTGATGTTATCCTCGTGGTTGGCCTGAGGCTGGGTTGCCTGAACCATGCGCTGCTGACGGCCGAGGCCATTGCGGCGCGCGGCCTGACACTCGCCGGCTGGATCGCCAACCAGGTCGACCCGGCCATGCCGCATCAGGAAGCCAACCTGGCGGCTTTGCAGGTACGGCTGGAGGCTCCGTTGATCGGCGTAATCCCCTGGATGGAAACGCCGCTGGCCGATGTCGCCGCCGACCATCTCGATTTTGATTTATTGCCATCGTGGCCAGTGCCGCGCGGCTGATGTTGCACAACCAAGGAATTCCCAAGGAATAAAGTATGTCGTCCGAAACCATCGCTTCCCAACCGATCGCCTTCCACGCCGCCGCGAAAAAAGTCGCCGCGCTGGCTGCCGCCAATGAAACCTGGCCGGTGTCCGAAGTCGCCGCACTGTTCGAGCTGCCTTTCAATGATTTGCTGTGGAAGGCGCAGCAGGTGCACCGCGCGAACTGGGATGCCAATGAGGTCGAGCTGGCCACGCTGTTGTCGATCAAGACCGGCGGCTGCCCGGAGAATTGCGGTTATTGCCCGCAGTCCGCGCATCACGACACCGGCGTCGTCGCCGAAAAAATGATGCCGGTCGACGAAGTCGTCGCCGCCGCGCGGGCTGCGAAAGACAGTGGCGCGACCCGCTTCTGCATGGGTGCCGCATGGCGCTCGCCGAAAGATCGCGACATCGAGGCCGTCGAAGAAATGGTCAAGGCCGTCAAGGCGCTGGGGCTGGAGACTTGCGCGACGCTCGGCATGCTGAAGGAAGCGCAGGCTGACCGACTCGCCGCCGCCGGTCTCGACTACTACAACCACAACCTCGACACTGCGCCCGAATTCTACGGCGAGATCATCACCACCCGCGATTACCAGGATCGCCTCGACACGCTCGGCCATGTGCGCCAGGCCGGCCTGAAAGTCTGCTGCGGCGGTATCGTCGGCATGGGCGAATCGCGCCAGCAGCGCGCTGGCCTGATCGCGCAGCTCGCGAACCTGAACCCCTATCCCGATTCGGTGCCGATCAATCACCTGGTTGCGGTCGAAGGCACGCCGCTGGCCGACCAGGAACCGCTGGACCCGCTGGAATTCGTGCGTACCATCGCCGTGGCCCGCATCACGATGCCGAAAGCGCGCGTGCGCCTGTCGGCCGGCCGTCGCCAGCTGGGCGAGGGCGTGCAGGCACTGTGCTACCTCGCGGGCGCGAATTCGATTTTCTATGGCGACAAGCTGCTCGTCACCGGCAACCCGGAAGTCGGGGAAGACCGCGCGCTGCTGGATCGCATGGGCATCAAGGGCAGGCAAGTCGGCTGATCGTCCCGCTCGATAAAAGCCGCTGGTTTCCAGCGGCTTTTTTTCATGCCACAGGCATAGCCGGCGGCTTGAATCGCGCCTGTGGCTTATTTGAAGTTGCAGCCGAAGGGCTTGCGCGCGACCATGCCGACGATGGCGGACTGGCCGCTGTGCTGCGTGCCTTCATTCAGGACGTCTTCATAGCTGCGCAGTTCGGCGATGTCCATGTCGCCGAACGCCTCACGCAGCAAGTCTTCGGTGTACAGGTGGTCGAGCAGCGGCGGACCGCCGGTCTTGTACTCAAGTTGTTTCGGCGTGTATCCCTGCAGCAGGATCAGGCCGTCGGGCTTCAGCGCGGACTTCATGTGCTTGAACAGGATCGCGCGCGTCCCGGGATCGGCGAACTGGATGAAGATCGCCACCACCGCATCGTATTCACCGACTTTCCACGGCCAGTCTTCGACGCTGTTGACGTTGAAATTGACCTCGACGCCGGCATCAGCCGCGAGCTTCCTTGCCTTGGCTACACCGACCGGCGAGATGTCGAACGCGTCGACCTTCAGTCCGCGCTGGGCCATCCAGACGCTGTTGCGGCCTTCGCCGTCGGCGACGGCCAGCACACGCATGCCCGGCGTCAGCAGGCCGGCGTGGCCGGCCAGCCAGACATTGGGGGCGGTGCCGAAGATGTAGTCCTCGGCCTCGAAACGCGTGTCCCAGGTTTGCTGCGGGTTGGCGAAGCCTTTGCTCATGCGGCGGGTGGCTCTTCAGTGGCGGCGACCTTGCAGGTCGAGATGCCCAGCAGCGGGTAGGCCGGGCAGAAGCGGGTCAGCCCAGTGGCGATCGGGATGATGCCGAGCCAGCCCCAGGGGCCGATCACGTGCATCAGGGTCAGGGCGATCAGGACGATACCGGCAATGATGCGCAGTGCGCGGTCCAGGTTTCCGACGTTGGCTTTCATGCAGTCCTCCCTTGGGTGGTGGTTGTTTGCCTGCCGGTGCTTACTGTAACGCCAAACATTATATAAATCAATAAACTGTTGTCATTGCCGTCAGCTTTGCCGGCAATGTAGCTTGTTTGCACGGGCGCACATGCATCAGGGCAGGCCCGAAGCGGCTGCCCCATGAAAAACGCCCCGGCGATGCGGGGCGCTTCAGCGGGGAGGGCGGGAAGCCGCTTACTGCTTGGCGTCGGCCTTTTTGTCGGCTTTGGCGTCGGCCTTGGCCTTGGGCTTCTTCGCATTCTTTTTCGGCTGCTCCGGCTCGGTCGGCTCGACGAAGTACTCGGGCGGCGGCGCATTCGGGTCGACCTTCGGCGGCGCGCCGGCCGATGCGGCCTGGGCGACGAAAGCGGTGAGCAGGGCGATGAACAGGTTCTTCATGAGTCTGACTTTCTTGCTTTGCGGGGGGTTAAAAAAACAGTGGTGCAGCGGGCCACAGTCTACTGCGAAAATCCGTGTGACAGAAGCTGCGGCAAGGCCTCAGGTCTTGGCCAGGGCCTGGTCGATATCCCACAGGATGTCGTCCACCGATTCGATGCCGACCGCCAGCCGAATCAGGTCGGGCGGCACGCCGGCGGCGATCTGCTGTTGTTCCGACAGCTGGCGGTGCGTGGTCGACGCCGGATGAATGACCAGGGTTTTCGCATCGCCGATATTGGCCAGGTGCGACAGGAATTCGACGTTCTCGATGAACTTCTGCCCGGCCGCCGCACCGCCCTTCACACCGAACGACAGTACCGCGCCCGCGCCTTTCGGCAGGTATTTCTGCGCGAGGTCGTAATAGCGGTTGTTCTTCAGCCCCGGGTAGTTCACCCACGACACCTTCGGATGCTCGGACAGGTGATGCGCAATCTTCAGCGCATTGCTGCAATGGCGTTCCATGCGCAGGTGCAGGGTCTCGACGCCCTGCAGCAGCAGGAAGGCATTCATCGGTGACAGCGCGGGGCCAAAGGTGCGCAAGCCTTCCATCCGGCATTTCATCGTGAAGCCGAAGTCGCCGAAAGTTTCGTAGAAACGCACACCGTGATATCCCTGGGAGGGATCTGTCATCGACGCAAACTTGCCATTGCCCCAGTTGAACTTGCCCGACTCGACGATGACGCCGCCCATCGTCGTGCCATGCCCGCCGAGGAATTTCGTCACCGAATGCATCACGACGGCAGCGCCCCATTCGAATGGCCGGCACAGGTAGGGGCTGGCGAAGGTGTTGTCGATGAACAGTGGCAAATCGTGCGCGGCAGCGATGGACGCGACCTTGTCGATGTCGAGCACGTTCATCGACGGGTTGCCGATGGTCTCCGCATACAGCAGCTTGGTCCTGGGCGTGATCGCGCGCGCGAAATTCTCCGGGTCATCGCTGTCGACGAAGGTCGTGTTGATGCCGAGCTTGCGGAAGTTGACGTCGAGCTGCGTCATCGTGCCGCCGTACAGCGTGCGCGCGGCGACGATCTCGTCACCGGCTTCACAGACATTGAGCATTGCGATCATCTGCGCAGCCATGCCGCTGCCGGTCGCCACCGCTGCGCGGCCGTTCTCCAGCGCCGCAATGCGCTCTTCCAGTACGGCCACCGTCGGATTCGACAGCCGCGAGTACACATTGCCGAAGGTCTGCAGGTTGAACAGGCTGGCGGCATGTTCGGCGCTGTCAAACACGTACGACGTGGTCTGGTAGATCGGCACCGCACGCGCGCCGGTGGCGGCATCGGGCATCTGGCCGGCGTGCAGGCACAGCGTGTCGAAATCGTAGTCGTGGTCTTGGTTCGGGTCCTGGGCCATGGGAGCAGTCATCGGTGGCGTTGCAAGGGAATCGAAAGGGGCGAGGCGGCGATGCGAGGCGTGGCGCTCGCTCAGACCGGGCGGCGCGCCGAGATGATCTTCGTGTTCACGCCGAACCAGTTCAACCCGCCGAACAGCCGCGCGTATTCGATCTTCACGCAGCGATTCATCACGACCGACAGGCCGCCGTCTTCGGCGATCCGGCGCGCCTCGTCATTGATGACGCCGATCTGCAGCCACAAGGTCTTGGCGCCGATGGCGACGGCATCACGCGCGATCGGCGCGCAATCCTCGCTCTTGCGGAATACGTCGACGATGTCCACCGGCTCCGGGATCGACGTCAGGTCCGGGTAACAACGCTCGCCCAGCACCTCGGTGTACTTCGGGTTGACCGGAATGACGCGAAAGCCATGCTCCTGCATGTATTTGGCGGCGAAATAAGAAGGGCGATACCAGTCAGCCGAAAGGCCGACTACGGCGATGGTGCGGCTGCCTTTCAGGATGCGGCGCAGTTCTGCGACCGTGCTCATCGTTGTCTCCCTGATGGTCTGTTTCGCGCATTGTAGCAATGGCATCGTGCCCGGCTTTCGAATACTCCCGCAGGTGCGCATAGCGGCATCGCATCAGGGGCAAGGTGCGCGCATCCGGCCGACAAGCGCTGCTCATGCAGGAAAGATATCGAAAAAATAACGAAATGCTATCCGTGACGGTCAGCGGCGTGCCGGAGGCCAGACGCTCCATCTGAAACTGACAACAAAGCCCGATTCGCGTTGACAGGGTGATACCCCTATGTTTCAATTCGGAAACATAGGGGCAGTGTGTGCGAGTCAGCGCTTTGCGACTGCGACGTCCGTCCCGTCATTCTCTGAGCGAGGATAGCCCCGACCCCCATGCGACAGCCGAATCCCATCATTGGCAACAGTCCGCCGATGCGCGAGATCCGCAAGCTGATCGAGACGATTGCGGACTCGACCGCGACCGTGCTCATCAACGGCGAATCCGGCACCGGCAAGGAACTGGTCGCACAAGCCTTGCATTACCAGTCCTCGCGCGCCGACGCCAACTTCGTGCCGCTGAATTGCGCGGCCATCCCCAAAGAACTGATGGAGAGCGAGCTCTTCGGCCACCGCAAAGGGGCGTTCACGGGCGCGCTGGCCGACCGCGTGGGTCGCTTCGAGCTGGCCCATGGCGGCACGCTGTTCCTGGATGAAATCGGCGACCTGTCGCTCGACATGCAAGTCAAGCTGTTGCGCGTGCTGCAGGAAAAGACGGTCGACCCGATTGGTTCGTCGCGCCCGATCGACGTCGACGTGCGCGTCGTCGCCGCGACCCACCGCGACCTCGAAAAGGAAGTCGCCGAAGGTCGCTTCCGCGAAGACTTGTATTACCGCCTCAACGTGCTGCCGGTGCGCACGCCGCCGCTGCGTGAGCGTGACGAAGACATCATCGTGCTGGCCCGCCACTACGCGGACAAATTCGCGCACAAGGGCGCGGCCATTAGCTTCACCACCGATTTCGTCGAAGCGCTGAAGGCCTATGACTGGCCGGGCAATGTGCGCGAACTGTCGAACCTGATCCACCGTTTCTCGACCTTGTTTGCCGGCCAGCGCCTGTCGCTGCGCAGCGTGCCGTCGCTGATGCTTCCCAAGGGCCTGCAAAAGATCCAGGAAGAGAAGGGCGGCGAGCTGCCGCCGGAAGCCGCGCAGGAAGTTGTCGCGGACCTGGCTGCCGAGCCCGGCCAGCTGCCCATGGAAGCGGGCGCGACCGGGGATTCGGCCGACGTGCTGCAGATGTTTGGCCTCGATGGTGGCGTACCCGCTGCGGGCGCACCCAAGGCGGCACGCGAGCACAACGATGTCGAGGACATCATCATGCTGGCCCAGGGGGGGGCCGTGCTGCCGCCGGAGGGCCTGTCCCTGAAAGAACGGATGGCCCAGATCGAGCGCGCCTACATCGAGCAGGCGCTCGACCGCGCGCAAGGCAATGTATCCAAGACGGCGCGCCTGCTGAACCTGCAGCGCACCACCCTGATCGAGAAGATCGACAAATACCGGCTGCGTTCCGCGTAAGCGGTCACCCTGACGTCGCGCAGACCATCGCACAACCCGCCGCACAACTACCCGTGCCAGCCCACACGTAAGCATCCATGGATATCGTCAGCTTGATCGGAACAGGCGGCGCATTGCTGCTGATCGCCATTGCCACCGGCGGCCATTTCCTGCAGTTCTTCGATTTGCCCGCCGTGTTCATCGTGTTTGGCGGCACCTTCCTGTGCGTGCTGGCCAAGAGCTCGCTTGAAGAATTCAAGGGCGCGTACCAGACCGCGAAAGAGGTGCTGACCACGCGCCCGGTCTCCATCAACGGCCTGATCGATGAACTGATGGAAGTCGGCCGCGTCGCGCGCTATGACGATCGCTGGATGATCACCCTCGAAGACCGCGACTATGGCGATCGCTTCATCGCGAAGGCCGCGCGCATGTGGGTCGATGGCATCGAGCACAATTTGCTGAAGGATGCGCTGCTGCGCGAGATTACCGAGGTCAAGATACGCTACGACCATGCGCGTGACTTCTTCGGCTATGCGCAGGAGCTGGCGCCCGGCATGGGCATGATAGGTACCCTGGTCGGCCTGGTGCTGATGATGGGCGGCATGAGCGACCCGCGCTCGATCGGTCCCGGCATGGCGGTGGCGCTGCTGACCACGCTGTATGGCGCCATCCTGGCCAACGTGATACTGGGCCCGCTGGTGCAAAAAATCATCGGCCACAGCAAGGTCGTGCGCCGCAACTATGAACTGACGATGGCCGGCGTGCTCTTCATGCACAAGGGCGGCGACCCGCGCCTGCTGCCGGACCTGCTGCTGGGCCACCTGCCCGAGCCGGAGCTGCCGCTGCCGGCGACCGACGGCGACAGCGCCAGTGAGCCACCCGCCGAGGCTGCCGAGCGTGCGTGACCGCGTCGCGAGCTCGCTGCTGCAGCTACTGCAAACGCCAACGCTTGCGCACGAGCCCATGCCCGTCCATCCGCCCGCGCAGGACGACCCCGACGACGCGGCACGGGCGCCAATGTCGCTGTTCGACACCTTCAACGCCGAAGAAGACGAGCATGTCCATCGACGCGGAGCGCCGCTCTGGGTCGTGACCTTTGCCGACATGGTGGTGCTGTTGTTGGCCTTCTTCGTGCTGGTGCTGTCCTTTTCCACGCTCGACGAAAGCCGCTTCCGCGACGTCACCGGATCGCTGCAGAAATCCCTCGGTGAAAAAGAGGCGCTGCCGACCGTGAAATCGCAGCCGGCCGAGACCCAGCTGGTGGCCGGGCCGACCGAAGAAGCCTTGCCACTGCCCGAGCAGCTGGCCAAAGACCTCGGCAAATTGCAGAAAGAATTGTCGACCGACCTGGTCGGCAAGAAAATACAGCTGCGCGCCGAGAACGGGCGCATCCTGATCCAGCTGCCCGAGCGCAACAGCAACCTGTTGCCGCAGGAGCTCATCGACCTCTATGCGCGCATTGCCGATGCGCAGGCGCAGGTCGATACGCCGGTCGAGGTGCGCGAAGGCGGCGACAGCAGCGACCGTCTGTCGGAAGCGACGCGCCAGTTCCGTCAGCTGCGTGACATGCTGGCCAAAGAGATCGAAGCCGGCGAGGCGCAGGTCGAGCGCGATGGCGAACGCATCGTGATCCGGCTGGTCGTGCAGGGCAGCTTCTACTCAGGCAGCGCGGATTTGTCGCCGGACTTCATGCCCATGCTGAAGAAAATCGGGCAATCGATTGCGAAAAGCGGCGGCCGCATCACCGTCGAAGGCCATACCGACGACATACCGCTGACGGGCCACAACCGTTACCGTTCCAACTGGGACCTGTCGGGCGCACGCGCCGCCTCCGTCGCGGATTACCTGACCGGCTACGCAGGCGTGCCGCGCGAACGTGTCATCGTGCGCGGCATGGCCGACACCCATCCGGTCGCACCCAACGACACCCGCGAGGGCAGGGCCAAGAACCGGCGCATCGAGGTGCTGGTTGATGCTTACGGCGGCTGACCCGCCGCCGTAGACCCCGACGCACCCGCGAAAAAACAAAAGCCACCTTGCGGTGGCTTTTGTTGTTGGGGGGCGTACTGCCTTGCAGGTTCGTGCGCTTACTGCTCCGATTTCGGCTGGCGATACGTCGGCACGGCGCCGCCCGCATCCGCCGCCTTGGCTTCGGTGCCCTTGGCCTTGGGCGGCTCTTTCGCGTAAGTGATCTGGGCGTCTTTCTTTTCCTTTGCCGATGCCTCGGCCGCCTGGCGGTCCTTTGCGGCCTGCTCGCGTTCGCGGGCCAGTTCGCGCTCCTTGGCTTCCCTGATCTCGCGCGCGCGCTCGCGCTCGCGCGCCAGTTCGCGGTCCTTGTCCTTCAGGTCCTTCTCGCGGCGTGCGTTGGCGGCGGCCAGCTCCTGCGCCATGTCTTTTTCGCGCTGCTTCTGTTGCGCAGCCAGTGCCTCGACGTCCTTCTTCACGCTCTGTACATTCGCGACCGAGCCCTCGAGCTTGTTGAACTGGCCCGACAGGTCCTTCACGGCACGCGCCTGATCCTTCAGCATGCCATCCAGCGCGGTCAGCTGTTGCAGCAAGGCCTTGTTCTGGGCCTCGGCACGGGCGGCTTCGGCGCGCGCGTGTTCGGCGCGGGCCGCTTCGGCCTTGGCCGCAGCCTCGGCGCGCTTGGCGGCGGCTTCCGCAATGGCGGGGGACACCTCTTTCGGCGCCGCCGCTGCAGGCGCCGCCGCCGGTGCGGGCCGGGGTTCAGGACGGGCCGGCGCACGAGGCGCCTCCGACAGCCTGGCGATCTTGGCTTCAATCGCTTCCTGCACCGACTGCGTGTTTTCCTGTGACAGCTTCAATTCTTCGAGCGCCTGATGGATGTCATCCATGCTCTCCATGCGACGCTTGAGGTCGACGGCGCGCTTGCCGACGGCCAGCATCATCTCGTCGAGCTGGGTCACCTTGTTCTGCAGTTGCACGCTCATGAAGCTGAACACGCCGGCGCAACCGACCAGCACCGTGCCGGCCAGCGCCAGCACGATCTTGGCCTGCATCGACGTGCGCTGCGCACCGTCGATCAGTTTTTCCGCCGCCCGGTTCACCTGGCCGCCGGTGGTGGCCACGGTCGATGCCGAGCGGTTCGCCACTTCAGCGGCGTCCAGCACGATCGTCATCAGCGATTCGAGCTGCTGCGATGCGGAGCGGTTGTTCTCGACCAGGATCTGCACGGCCTCGAGCGCGCGCTTGGCCGTGTCATGCGGGACCGGAATCGAGCCGTCCGCCATCTGGCCGGCAAACGCGGTCTCGACGGCCGTTGCGTTCTCGGCGGCCTCGGCAGCGGCAGCTTCTTCCGGGCTCACTGCCAGCGGCGTGGGCGCAGGCGTGAAGCCGTCGCCGGCCGCGGCCGCTTCTGGCGCTTTGTCGTCTTTCGCTTCTTCGCTCATTTTCCGATCCGTTTCGTGAGGCGCTTGATGGATTCGTCGAGGCCATCGAGCTGTTCATTAACTTTCACTGTCGACTTGGACAGGTTCGCAATCCGTGCCTCGAGGTGGAGCGACAAGGCCCACGGCACGGCGTCATCGACGATCTTGGCAGGGGGCGCGGCATCGTCTGCCGCCACTGCGGCACCTTCCGGTCCGTCGGCGGCCAGTTCTTCCGGGTCGGGATCGACCCCTTCGCCGAAGGAATGCAACGTCACCTCGGCGGTCTCGCTGTCCTGGGAGAACGCCGCATGGAAATTGTTCACCTGCCGCAGGTCTGACACGCCTTCGGCATCTTGCATCGCACGCATGGTCGACGGACCTTGCGCATCATTCATTTCCCGTGCCTCGGCGGGTCCATCGCCACGACCGTGACCGCCAATCACCGGGCCTTCGGCATCACTGTGCCGGCGCGCATCGTCCGGGCCGTCGGCGCGGCCATGGCCACCGCCAATCACCGGGCCGTCAGCATCCTGCAGCCGACGTCCATCGCTCGGACCGTCGGCACGGGCATGACCACCGCCAATGACCGGTCCGTCGGCATCACGGTGCTGGTGCGCATCACCGGGGCCTTCGGCTCGGCCATGGCTGCTGCCGAACACCGGTCCGTCCGCATCCTGCAACTGGCGCGCATCGCTCGGGCCTTCGGCGCGGGCGTGGCCGGCAGCATCCAGCACCGGGCCGCCCGCATCGTTCAACTGGCGCGCATCGCTGGGTCCCTCGGCGCGCGCCTGGCCGGCGGCGTCGATCACGGGGCCATCGGCATCCTTCAAATGATTCTGGTCGACGATGCCATCGCGCGAGTCGTGCAGCTTGCGCAGGTCAGCCAGTTCATCCTGCGCATCGTGAATGTGGTTCCCGATGGCCGGGCCGTCTTTCTGGTCCTTCAGGCTGCGCGCGTCGACCTGGGCGCGTGCCTTCCTGGCCGCGCTGCGGCCGCCGTGCTCGGCAATGGCGATCTCCGGGCGCGCATCGTCGCCGCGAAATATCTGGGTCTCTTCTTCTGACGACATCTCTATCCTCTCAGGCCCGGGCCATCAACGGCTGCCATTCAACAGCGCGCCCTGCAGCGACTTCACCGGACGCAGCCACGGGTCGGCGGGCACGCCGGGCTTTTCAGCAAAGGCCTCAGCCAGCTTGCGGTCAGCGAAGGGACCGGAGATCACCGCAAACTTGATGCCCTTGTCCTGCGTATTGACCGCGACAATCTTCGCGCCCGACAGCGCGCCGTATTGCGCACGCCATTCCTGTGCCTCGGCCATCGAGCCCAGCGACACATGCTGCACATAGAAGCTGCCGCTCTTCGCGGCACGCACGGCGGCATCGACGCCGCTCTCGGAGCGCGGTGCCAGCGCATCGCCGGCCGGCGCGCCCCTGGGCGCTGCCTTGGCATCGGCTTTCGTGTCGGCTTTGGCCTCGACCTTTGGTTCCGCTTTCGTATCCGCTTTCACATCGACTTTGGCCTCCGCCCTGGCCGGCTCCGCTTTCCCAGACTCCACTTTCGCAGACTCCACTTTCGCAGGCTCAGGCGGGTTCAGGTCCGCCTTCGGCGGCGGCGCCTTGGCGTCCGCCGGTGTCGCCGGCAGCGGGGAAGCGGCCGGTGTTTCCGGGGCGGCGGTTGCGGGTGCAGTTGCCGGCGCCAGCTCGTCTTTCGGTAAATCGGCGCCAGCGGCCGGAACTGTAGCCTTGGCCGCCTCGGCCTTGCTGTCTTCGAGGGCGGCGGCCGGCGGCTTGCCGACCACCGATACCACCAGTTCCATGGCCCACGGCGGCAGGTTGTCCTTCAGGATCGGGGAATTGGCCATCAGCGGCGACATCCGCTGCGGGAACAGGGCGACGATCACGCCGATCGACACGACCAGCAGCAGCACCAGCGCCACCACCCAGCGCATCAGGGTACCGAGCAGCGAGCGGCCAGAGGATGTCTGCGGAGGGCTGAACAGCTTGCCCTCGGGCGCCGGGCCATCCAGTGATGGCTCGGTGCGGCCCAGCGATTCCTGCATCCGGGCCTTTTCCTGCGCTTCGCGGTCGGCTTCGTCGCGTTCCTTGCGAGCGGTGGCCAGTTGCTGCTCGAAGCGCACTTGCGCGGCATCGGGCTCGGCCTTGGCTTTTTCTTTTTTGGGCGCGATCTTGATCTCGGCGTAGCCGGTGGCGGCCAGCACTTTCTTGGCTTCGACCTCGAAACCCATGGCGCGCGCCACCTTCAGCAGCGCATCGCCTTCGCTGCGAGCCGGCGCGTCGACCGGCCAGCGCAGCAGGCGCTGGCCAAAGCCGTCGAGCGTGCGCTCGTGCAGCTTGATGCCGGCCTTGTCGACCAGCAGCACCAGCGACACGTTCGCGCCCGGGAAATCCTGCACCAGTCGCGCCAGCAGTTGCAGGTCGCGCGTCGACAGCGCCTTGGCGTCATGCGCGAGCAGCACGCGGCGCGGTGCCGGGGAGCCGCTGGCCTTGCGTGCGTCCTCGATCGACAGGCCGGCCAGGATCTGGTTGTAGCGTTCGAGCAGGGCTTCGGTGTTCTGCGGCAGGAAGACCTCGATCTGCAGCCCCTCGGTCTTGCGCAACTTGGCCAGCACGAGTCGGCCGTAATGGTCGAGCACGCCGTCATTGTCGGACGACAGCGCCATCGATGCGCTGTCCTCGCGGATCGCGCGCATCAGGTAGTCGAAGCGTGCGCGGTCGGCCGCACGAAGGAAAATACCGTCGTTGCCGACGGTATCGTTGCTTATCGGGTTTTGCATGTCGGTCACGTCGTGGCCTCTTCGTTTTCAAGCCTGCCGTCCGCATCGAACTGCATGTTCTTCGGCACCTTGGGATCAGGCTTCTGCATCGGCGCGGCGCCCGGCCGCACGCTGGCCAGGTTGAACACATAGGCGATCACCTGCGCGACCGCATAGTACAGGTCTTCCGGCACCGGATGCTCGATCTCGGTGGTGTAGAACAGCGCACGCGCCAGCGGCGGGGCGCGGAAGATTTCGACCCCGTGCTTGGTCGCCTCTTCGCGGATGCGCGCGGCGATCTCGTCCGAGCCCTTGGCCAGCAGGATGGGGGCGCTGTCGCCGTTCGGATCATACGACAGCGCGACGGCGAAGTGCTCCGGGTTGGTGATGACGACATCGGCGTCCTTGACGCGATCGATCATGCGGCCGTTGGCCATCTCGCGCTGGCGGCGCTTGATCTGCGCCTTGACTTCGGGACGGCCTTCCATGTCCTTCATCTCGTCCTTGATTTCCTGCTTGGACATGCGCATCTGCTTCATGAACTGCCAGCGCTGGAAGGGGACGTCGATCATGGCGATCACGATCAGCGAGCAGGCCATGATCAGCGCCGACTTGGACAGCAGCTTGCCGGCGACGGCGATGCCGGGCTCGAAGGACATGCGGCCGATCGCATTCAGGGTTTGCACATTGTCATACAGGACATAAGCCACCACGCCGGTCACCAGCACGAACTTCAGCAGGGCCTTGCCGAGCTCGACCCAGGCGCGGGTGCCGAACATGCGCTTGAGGCCGTTCATCGGGTTCAGCTTGTCGGTCTTGGGCATGATCGCCTTGCCGGCGAACAGGAAGCCGCCGGTCGCGCCCGATGCGGCGATCGCGACCACGGCGGTCAGCACCATTAGCGGCGCGATCAGGATGAAG
>JBDKLN010000030.1:0-10023 GCA_039806045.1 Pseudomonadota bacterium | reverse complement strand
TGAACTGCTGGCACCGCTGTCGAAACATGGTGTATCAATGACCCGCTTCGAGTCGCGCCCGGCGCGCACCGGCCGCTGGGACTACTACTTCTATGTCGACATCGAAGGCCACGCGCAGGATGCGAAGGTTGCGCAAGCGCTGGTCGAGTTGCAGGCACAGGCGGCGTTCTTCAAGGTGCTGGGTTCCTATCCGCATTCGGCCTGATTGCAGTCCTGAAGTGATTTTGATTTTTTCGTTCATGGCACGCTGATCGATTTCCGCGGACATCATTCCGGCGCATGCCGGAACCCAAGGCAAGTCACTGGGCACCGGCATGCGCCGGTGCGACGGGGAATCAGCGCTGGCTTGATTATTTCTGCGCCTGCTGCGCACGCTACCGCAAGAGACTTTGATGACGATTTCGACTTCCGTATTTGGTCCTGATTACGTACGCGCGATTGCGCCTTACCAGGGCGGCAAGCCCATTTCCGAAGTGGCGCGCGAGTTCGGACTCGACGAATCCACCATCGTGAAGCTGGCGTCGAACGAGAATCCGCTCGGCCTGCCGGCCTCGTCGAAGGTGGCGATGCAGCAGGTGTTCGATGAACTGGCGCGCTATCCGGACTCGAATGGTTTTGACCTGAAGGGCGCGATCAGCAAGAAGTTCGACGTGCCGACCGACTGGATCACGCTCGGCAATGGCAGCAACGACATCCTCGAACTGGCGGCGCGCGTGCTGGTGTCGCCGGGCCAGTCGGTGGTTTATTCCGAGTATTCGTTTGCTGTGTATCCGCTGGCAACGCAAGCTGTGGGTGCGCGCGCGATCGTGGTGCCTTCAAAAAATTTCGGCCATGACCTCGATGCGATGGCCGCTGCCGTCGCTGCCGACACCAAACTGGTGTTCGTCGCCAACCCGAACAACCCGACCGGCACCTTCGTCGATGGCGCGACGATCGCGGCCTTCCTGAAGAAAATCCCGTCGTCGGTCGTGGTCGTGCTCGACGAAGCCTATACCGAGTATCTGGCGCCGTCGCAGCGCTATGACTCGCTGGCCTGGGCTCGCGAATATCCGAACCTGATCATCTCGCGCACCTTCTCGAAAGCCTATGGTCTCGCCGGCCTGCGCGTGGGCTTTGGCATTGCGCAGCCTGCGCTGACCGATTTGCTGAACCGCATCCGCCAGCCTTTCAACGTGAACTCGCTGGCGCAGGCGGCGGCCGTGGCTGCGCTGGGTGATGACGAATACCTGCAGAAAAGCGCGAAGCTCAATGCCGATGGCTATCGCCAGCTGACCGCCGCCTTCGATGCGATGGGCATCGAATACGTACGCTCGTCCGGCAACTTCGTGCTGTTCCGCGCCGGGAATGATGATGGCGCAGGCAGCCGCGTGAACCTCGCGCTGCTCAAGCGCGGCATCATCGTGCGCCCGGTCGGCAACTACGGTTTGCCGCAATGGCTGCGCGTGTCGATCGGCCTGCCCGCAGAAAACGCCGCCTTCCTCGATGCGCTGAAGGCCGTGCTGGCCTGAGCCTCGACGACACGTCGCATGAGCACCTTCAATAAAGTTGTCATCTTTGGCGCTGGCCTGATCGGCGGCTCGTTCGCGCTCGCCCTGAAGCGCGCCGGAGCGGTGCGTGAAGTGGTCGGTGTCGGGCGCCGCCGCGAGACGCTGGAACGTGCGCAAGCGTTGGGCATCATCGACAGCATCGGCGATGCATCGTCGGTGCAGGGAGCCGACCTCGTGCTGCTGGCCGCGCCGGTGGCGCAGACAGAAACCCTGTTGCGCGACATGGGGCCCTGGCTGCAGCCGGGTACCGTAGTCACCGATGCGGGCAGTACCAAATCCGATGTGGTGGCTGCGGCGCGCAAGGCATTGGGCGACAAGATTGCGCGCTTCGTGCCGGGTCATCCGATTGCGGGTCGCGAACAGAATGGCCCTGAGGCAGCACTGGCTGACCTGTACGTCGGCAAGAAAGTTGTCATCACGGCCTTGCCGGAAAATGCGGCGGCCGATGTGCAGGCCGTTGAACGCGCATGGCAGCAATGCGGCGCCATCATCCACCGATTGACGGCGGAGGCGCATGACGCGGTGTTTGCCGCCGTCAGCCATTTGCCGCATTTGTTGGCCTATGCGCTGGTGGATGACATTGCATCGCGCGACAATCAGGCGCTGCTGTTCCAGTATGCGGCCAGCGGTTTCCGCGATTTCACGCGCATCGCCGGCTCGTCGCCGGAGATGTGGCGCGACATTGCTTTAGCCAATCGCGAGGCCTTGCTGGCCGAGCTGGATTCGTACATCGCGCAAGTCACGCAATTGCGCGCACTGCTGGCCGCCGGCGATGGCAAGGCCATGGAAAACATGTTCGGACGTGCGCAGGCAGCGCGACAGGCGTGGATCGCCGCGATTGAAGCTGCCGAACAGGCGCGTTCCTATGAGCAGGGTGGAGATTGATGAAGCATTACCCGCACCATTTGGATTTGAAGCCTGCGGCATCCGTGCGCGGCACGGTCCGGCTGCCGGGCTCGAAAAGCATTTCGAACCGCATGCTGCTGCTGTCGGCGCTGGCGCAGGGCACGACCGAAATCAAGGACCTGTTGGCCTCCGACGATACGCATGTGATGCTGATGGCGCTGCAAAAGCTGGGCGTGCACTGGCAGCAGCATGGCGAGTCGCAGGACTATGCGGTCGACGGTGCCGGCGGCACCTGGCCGAACCATAGCGCCGACCTGTTCATGGGCAATGCCGGTACGGCGATTCGTCCGCTGACGGCGGCACTGGCGGCCATTGGCGGCGACTTCACGGTGCATGGCGTCGCGCGCATGCATGAGCGCCCGATCGGTGACCTGGTCGATGCGTTGAATGCGGCCGGTGCCGACATCGAATACACGGGCAACCCGGGCTACCCGCCGCTGCATATCCGTCGCGGCCACCTGCGCCCGGCGAAGCTGCAAGTGCGCGGCAATGTGTCGAGCCAGTTCCTGACGGCGCTGCTGATGGCCGGCCCGCTGATGGCACGCGACCATGCGCTGACCATTGAGGTCGTGGGCGAGCTGATTTCCAAGCCCTACATCGAGATCACGCTGAACCTGATGCAGCGCTTCGGTGTCGAGGTGCAGCGTCATGGCTGGTCTTCGTTCACGATTGCTCCCGGCCTGCATTACCAGAGTCCGGGCACCATTCACGTCGAAGGCGATGCGTCATCGGCGTCATATTTCCTCGCCGCGGGCGCGATCGCCGGCGGCCCGGTGCGTGTCGAAGGCGTGGGCCAGTCGAGTATCCAGGGCGATGTGCGCTTTGTCGAGGCACTGCAGCAGATGGGCGCCGAGATTACGATGGGTGACAACTGGATCGAGGCGAAATCGAATGGCGTGCTGAAGGCCATCGATGCCGACTTCAACCATATTCCCGACGCAGCGATGACGATCGCGGTGGCAGCGTTATACGCCGACGGCACCAGCGTGCTGCGTAACATCGGCAGCTGGCGTGTGAAAGAGACCGACCGCCTGACGGCGATGGCAACCGAGCTGCGCAAGCTGGGCGCGCTGGTCGAGGAGGGGGCGGACTACCTGCGCGTGACGCCGCCCATCGTGCTCGACCCGGCCGCCATCGATACCTATGACGACCACCGGATGGCGATGTGCTTCTCGCTGGCGTCGCTAAACGGAGCGGCACGCGACGGCACCACCGTGCGCATCAACGACCCGAAGTGCGTCGCCAAGACTTTCCCCGACTATTTCGAGGCGTTTGCGCAGATCGTGCAGCGCGCCTGACAGCCTGACCGGAGTACTGCATGACCATCCCCGTGATCACCATCGACGGTCCGACCGCGTCCGGCAAGGGCACCGTCGCCAGCCGGGTCGCGGAGACCCTGGGTTTTGCCTTCCTCGATTCGGGCGCGCTGTACCGGCTGACGGCCCTGTCGGCGCTCGAGGGCGGGCTGGATCTGGCCGACGAACTGTCCGTCGCCAGGCTGGCCGCCGGGCTCGACGTGGCGTTTCAAGGTGAGCGCATACTCCTCTCGGGGCGTGAGGTTTCCGACGCTATTCGAGCCGAACAGGTCGGCGTGGCTGCGTCGAAGATTGCCACACTGCCGGCCGTGCGCCGCGCCTTGGTCGACCTGCAGCACAGTTTCCGCAAGGCGCCAGGCCTCGTGGCCGACGGACGCGACATGGGTACCGTGATTTTCCCCGACGCCAGCCTGAAAGTGTTCCTGACCGCAAGCGTGGAAGCGCGTGCCGATCGGCGGTATAAGCAGTTGATTGGCAAGGGATTTTCGGCTAATATGATCGACCTTCTGCAGGATTTGCGGGAGCGCGATGCGCGTGATACCCAGCGTGCCGTGGCTCCGCTGAAACCGGCGGAAGGCGCGCACCTGCTGGAGACATCGGACATGTCCATTGATCAGGCGGTCGCCCAAGTGCTGGCGTGGTTTCAGGCAGCCTGACAAGGCTGCCCGGAGCATCCGGCCTGCTGTATAGCTGTACCTGAAGTCATACCCTGTGTTGTACCCGTAGTACCCGGTGCCCCGGGCGGCGCAAGGCCGCAAGGGGTGTTGACCAACTTGACCCAGCCTCGGTTCACGCCGGGTTGGCTTAAATACACTACCTATGTCTACTGCTACCCAAATCCCCGCATACACTGGCAACGAGAGCTTTGCTGCGCTGTTTGAAGAGTCCCTGTCGCGCCAGGACATGCGTTCGGGCGAGGTCATCTCGGCGGAAGTCGTTCGCCTGGACCACAACTTTGTGATCGTTAACGCCGGCCTGAAGTCCGAAGCGTTCATCCCGATCGAAGAATTCAAGAACGACAGCGGCGAGCTGGAAGTCAACATTGGCGATTTCGTCACTGTGGCTATCGAGTCGCTGGAAAACGGCTTCGGTGACACCATCCTGTCGCGCGACAAGGCCAAGCGCCTCGCATCGTGGCTCGCGCTGGAAAAGGCGATGGAGTCGGGCGAGCTGGTCTCCGGTACCGTCTCCGGCAAGGTCAAGGGCGGCCTGACCGTCCTCACCAACGGCATTCGCGCCTTCCTGCCGGGCTCGCTGGTCGACACCCGTCCGGTCAAGGACACCACCCCGTACGAAGGCAAGACCCTGGAGTTCAAGGTCATCAAGCTGGATCGCAAGCGCAACAACGTCGTGTTGTCGCGTCGCGCCGTCATCGAAGCATCGATGGGTGAAGAGCGTGCGAAGCTGATGGAAACCCTGAAAGAAGGCACCATCGTCAACGGTATCGTCAAGAACATCACCGACTACGGCGCATTCGTCGACCTCGGTGGCATCGATGGCCTGCTGCACATCACCGACCTCGCCTGGCGTCGCGTGCGTCACCCGTCGGAAGTGCTGTCGGTTGGCCAGGAAATCACGGCCAAGGTCCTCAAGTACGATCAGGAAAAGAACCGCGTCTCGCTGGGCGTCAAGCAACTGGGCGACGATCCGTGGACTGGCCTGTCGCGTCGTTACCCGCAAGGCACCCGCCTGTTCGGCAAAGTCACCAACCTGACCGACTACGGCGCGTTCGTGGAAGTCGAACAGGGCATCGAAGGCCTGGTGCACGTGTCCGAGATGGACTGGACCAACAAGAACGTCGCTCCGAGCAAGGTTGTCCAGCTGGGCGACGAAGTCGAAGTCATGGTTCTGGAAATCGACGAAGAGCGTCGCCGTATCTCGCTGGGCATGAAGCAGTGCAAGGCGAACCCGTGGGACGATTTCGCGATGTCGCACAAGAAGGGCGACAAGGTCAAGGGCGCGATCAAGTCGATCACCGACTTCGGCGTGTTCATCGGCCTGGCTGGCAACATCGACGGCCTGGTGCACCTGTCCGACCTGTCGTGGACCGAGCCGGGCGAAGAGGCCGTGCGCAAGTTCAAGAAGGGCGACGAGCTGGAAGCCATCGTGCTGGCCATCGATGTCGAGCGCGAGCGCGTTTCGCTGGGCGTCAAGCAGATGGAAGGCGACCCGTTCAACAACTACACCACGATGAACGACAAGGGCGCACTGGTCCACGGTACCGTCAAGTCGGTCGAGCCGAAGGGCGCCGTGATTGCGCTGAGCGATGAAGTCGAAGGCTACCTGCGTGCTTCCGAAATCTCCCGTGATCGCGTGGAAGATGCCGGTACGCACCTGAAGGCTGGTGACCAGGTCGAAGCGATGATCATCAACATCGATCGCAAGTCGCGCAGCATTCAGCTGTCGATCAAGGCGAAAGACAATGCCGAGACCCAGGAGGCGATGCAGAAGATGTCGGCGGATTCCGCTGCCGCTTCGGGCACCACCAGCCTCGGCGCACTGCTCAAGGCCAAGCTCGACAACAAAGGCTGATCCGGGCATTACTGATGACCAAGTCGGAGCTGATTGCCCGTCTGGCCGAGCGTTATCCGCAACTGGTAGCCAAGGATGCGGATTTCGCCGTCAAGACACTGCTCGACGCGATGACCGATGCACTGGCCGCTGGCCAGCGCATCGAGATTCGTGGTTTCGGCAGCTTCGGGCTGAACAGCAGGCCGCCCCGCATGGGTCGCAACCCCAAGTCCGGCGAGACGGTGATGGTGCCCGAGAAGCGGGTACCCCACTTCAAGCCGGGTAAAGAGTTGCGCGAGCGGGTGGATGCGATGGTCGGGCAACCGATCCTCGACGACTGACGTTCAGCAGTCCGGTAACCCATGGGAACGGCATTCTTCGGGATGCCGTTTTTTTTTCGCCTGTCGTGGACTATTGAACCCGGCACGCGCCCCGCATCCCCGCTGGAAGATCCAGCGGGAAATGGATTTCTTTTCGCGTACAATTTCATCCATATTCACTTCCGCTGCGTATACGGCCCGCATGAAGCTCCTGGTCCGCCTGATCGCCTTTGCGCTCTTCGTCATCTTCTTCGGCTTCGCGCTGAAGAATACCGATGAAGTCGTGCTGCATTTCTTCTGGAATAGCCAGGCGCGCTCGCCGTTGATTCTGCTGCTGCTGGCCTTCCTGGTCGCGGGTACCGTAATGGGCGTGCTTGCCATGACGGGTACCTTGCTCCGCAACCGGCGAGAGCTGTCGCGTGTCCGCAAGGAGCTCGAGCAACTCAAGACCGAAGCCGCCGAACAGGCCGCCACCCGCACGCAAGCGCCCGCCCCCGATACCCTGATCGAACAGATCGGCTTGTGACCGAAAGGCACCCTGATGGAATTTGAAACCTGGTGGCTGCTCGGCATACCGTTTTTCTTTGCGCTGGGCTGGATCGCCGCGCGCGTCGATATCCGCGCCGTGGTGGCCGAGTCGCGCAACCTGCCGCGCAGCTACTACCAGGGCCTGAATCAGCTGCTGGATGAAAATCCGGACAAGGCGATCGATACCTTTGTTGAGATCGCTCGCCTGGATCCCGAGACTGCCGAGCTGCATTTCGCGCTGGGCAAGTTGTTCCGCCAGCGTGGCGACATCGAGCGTGCGGTGCGCGTGCACCAGAACCTGCTGGCGCGCGGCGACCTGTCGCCGGAGCTGGCCGGGCAGGCGCGTTATGAACTGGGGCAGGATTACCTGAAGGCTGGCTTGTTGGACCGTGCCGAAGAAACCTTCAATGCGCTGGTTGGCACCCCGTATGCGGCCCAAGCCAGTCGCGCGCTACTCGAGATCTACCAGCGCGAAAAAGAATGGAAGCGCGCGATCGATGCCGCGCAGGCGCTGCAAGCATCCGGTGCCGGTGCCTATCAAAAAGAAATTGCGCAGTTCCATTGCGAGGTCGCGCAAGACCAGCTGGTGCATGCTGGCCCTGATGCGGCATTGGCAACACTGGAGCAGGCGCTGCAGTTCGATCGCAATAATGTGCGCGCAACGATCTTGTCCGGCGATGCCTTGCTCGCCAAGGGAAACACCGAAGGTGCGTTGTATGCATGGCGTCGAGTGGAGCAGCAAAGCGCGCCGCATGTGGCGCTGGTCGCCCCGCGACTGATGAAGGGCTACAAGGACGTCGGCCGTGCGCGCGAAGGCGTGAACCTGCTGCAAGGCTACCTGGCCGAGGCACCGTCCATCGACTTGCTGGAGGTCGTGTTCAAGGCCGTTGTCGAGCTCGATGGCCCGGATGCGGCAAATCAACTGGTCAGCGATGAACTGCGTCGTACCCCGACCTTGTTGGGGCTCGACAAACTGATCGAGGCTCGCCTGATGTACTCTCCGCCAGAGCGCTTAGCCGAATTGTCGATGGTTAAAAGCCTGGTCGGGGGTTACGCGCAAAAGCTGGCGCGCTATCAATGCAGCCACTGCGGCTTCAAGGCCAAGCAGTTTTACTGGCAATGCCCGGGATGCAGCCAGTGGGAAAGCTACGCGCCGCGCCGCACTGAAGAACTCTCCGTAATGAACCAGGGCTGATCCCGCTGCCCGGGCAAGGGCAGGGGACAGGCCATCGCAAGCAGGCCGCCAAACTCTCTGATTGGATTGCCCGCGGCATCGGTGGCGGCTTTGCTGTCCCGTGCCTGCGTGCTGGTGGCCCGCGACCTTATGCTGGATCGCTACTGTTTCGGCGACGTGAAGCGCATTTTCCCTGAGGCAGACAGCGCTGGCACTCCTCTGGTACCCACGCTGTTGCCCGACCGGGACGTGCTACACGCGCACCACGCACTGGTCATTTCCGATGACGCGAAGGGTGCGTTGAGCGATGTCGCGACGAATCGGATTTGCTGTGCCGTGCGCAGGCCTTGCTCGAATCCTTGCAACCGGATGCCTTGTTGCTGACCCGTTCAGACGAGGGCATGAGCCTGTTTGATGCAAGCGGCGTGGGTCATTTCGCCGCACAGGCGCGCGAAGTATTCGATGTATCCGGTGCTGGCGACACAGTGATTGCCGTCATTGCGTCATTACTGGCTGCAGGGGCCGCGCTGGATCATGCCGCAGCGATCGCCAACCAGGCTGCGCGGCTTGCGATCAGCAAGCCGGGTACGGCGATGGTGAGTGTTGATGAAGTGTTGAGTTGAAATCGTCAGGCGGCTACCTCGCGGTTGCACAAAATAAAGAGATAGTGAACGGAGAAAACGATCAACGAATGAAATTCGACATCATGCAAACTAATCATGATTAGTTGACGCAACAAAATTGACATCTTCCCGTTAAATGCGAGGGCATTGTTTTTTCCCACGCCAAGGAGGTGCATCATGATGAAGAAAATGCTGTTCGTGATTTCCAGCCTGTGTTTCGCTGCAGGTGCTGCGCTGGCTGCAGTCGACGTCAATACTGCCGACCAGGCTGCGCTCGACAGTATCGCGGGCGTTGGTCCGACGACTTCCAGGGCCATCATCGATGAGCGCGACAAGCACGGCAATTACAAAGATTGGAGCGACCTCGAGCATCGTGTGAAGGGCATCGGCGAACGCAATGCGGTCAAGTTGTCGGCGGCCGGTCTGCTGGTGAATGGCCAGCCGCGATCGTCAGCAGCCATGTCCTCGACGGGCAAGGCCAAAGGCGACAAGATGGACAAGACTGACAAGGCTGACAAGGCCGACAAAGCAGAACGCATGGAAAAGGCCGGCAAGATGGACAAGCCTGACAAAGCCGGCAAGTCGGCCGATGTGATGAAAGCCAGCGATCACTTGAAGTAAGCCTCCCGGCCGGACAGCGTGGCGAACGGCGACTAGCCTGTCCGGCTTCATCTGCAGGCTGTCCTTGGATTTCAGGGTAGGGTCTGCACAACCCGAGTCGGCCACTGCGGATAGAATGGCGGTTTGCCCTTATCCAAGCAGACTGACATGCACTTCCATTCGATCGAGGACCTCGTCGGCAATACTCCGCTGGTGCAACTCAAGCGCATTCCCGGGGAAGACGCGGCACGCCGCAACAACATCATTCTCGGCAAGATGGAGGGCAATAACCCGGCCGGATCCGTGAAGGACAGGCCGGCACTGGCGATGATCCGTGGCGCCGAGGCGCGCGGCGAGATCAAGCCTGGCGATACCCTGATTGAAGCCACCAGTGGCAACACCGGTATCGCGCTGGCGATGGCGGCGGCGATGCGCGGCTACAAGATGATCTTGCTGATGCCCGAGAACCTCAGCCTCGAGCGCCGCCAGAGCATGGCA
>JBDKLN010000029.1:0-2860 GCA_039806045.1 Pseudomonadota bacterium | reverse complement strand
TGAAAAGACATACGACAACGAAGACACAAACACGACATACCACGTTTCATCTAACGGTGACGACGCCTTCAGGCTGAGCACCGCCGCACTGGCAGCACTGACCACCGACAACATCTCCGGCCTCACGACCGGTACGCTGGCGGCGCTCAGTTCGGACCAGGTGCTGGCGCTCGGCACGGATGCGGCAGGCATCGACAGCGTGTCGATCGCGGCGCTGACCTCGTCCAACATCAAGGGCCTGACCGCCGGCGCGATTGCCGCGCTGACGTCGGATCAGGTGGCGGCGCTCGACACGGACGCTGACCACATGACGACGATCCAGCTGGCAGCACTGACGGCCACCAACGTACTCGGCCTGACGACCGACGCAATGGCGGCACTGGTGACCGACCAGCTCGATGCCCTGTCGGCGGGCGCGACGGCAGCACTGACGACGGATCAGACGATGGCGCTGCCGACGGCGAACCTTGCCGTGATCGGCCTCACCACGGCCAGCTACACGCCGCTGGTGCTCGACCTCGGCGGCAACGGCATCCAGACCCTGGGCGTCGACTGGCAGGTGCAGTTCGACCTGTACGGCACCGGCCAGCCGGTGCAGACCGGCTGGGTCGATGCGTCCGATGGCCTGCTGGTGCGCGACCTCAACGGCGACGGTGTGATCGACAACGGCGGCGAGCTGTTCGGCGAAGGCACCGTGCTGGCGGACGGCTCGAAGGCGCACAACGGCTTCGAAGCGCTGGCCGCACTCGATGGCAACAGCGATGGCGTCATCGACGGCAGCGATGCCGGCTATGCGCAGCTGCTGGTCTGGCAGGATCTCGACAGCGACGGCCAGTCCGACGCCGGCGAGCTGAAGTCCCTGTCCGATCTGCACATCACGTCGCTGTCCGTCGGTCATGAAGCCGATGGCACGCTCGACAACGGCAACCTGATCGGCCTGATGGGCTCTTACACGATGGCCGATGGCTCGACCCGACAACTGGGCGACGTCTGGTTCTCGGTGGGCGCTGACGGTCACAAGGTGTTCGACCTGTCGTCGCTGGCCAACTCGTCGATCGGCCATGGCGGTTTGAGCCGCATCGACATGAATGGCGGATCGGCCGATGCGTTGAAGGTGACGCTCGACGATGTGATGGCCCTGGGCGAAACTGATATCGAGACTGGCATTGCCAAAATGGTCATCGATGGCCAGTCGTCCGATACCGTGATGCTGGGCCAGCACGGCAGCGCAGGCTGGAGCCAGGCCGGAACCGCCGAGCACAACGGTGAGCATTACACGGTGTATGCCAATGACCATGCGCAGCTGCTGGTCAACGACAAGATCCACACCGTGATTATCTAAAGTCCTCGCAGTCACCAGCGAGCGCAGTCCCCCGGCAACGGGGGGCTGCGCTCGTTTGCATTTAAAGAATGATCGGGTACTGACGATTCTTGCCTTAAGCTACGCAAACACTTTCAGCGTGCGTATTGCAAAAGGTGTAATGCATGAATCGTCCCATCGACCCATCCGCGAACGGCGCCGGCGCCGACAATGACAGCCTGCTGCAAAGCCTGCTGTGGATCTGTCGTCGTTTCGGCGTCGACAAGACGCCGACCGCGTTTCTGGCCGGACTGCCCAGCTATACGCGGCTCAGTGTGGAGCAGGGCATGCGCGCGCTCGACCTGGCCGGATTTGACGCCCGCCTGGTCGAACGCGATCCGGCGACGATGATGGCGCAATCGCTGCCGGTCGTGCTGTTGATGAAGGATGGCTCGGCGCTGGTCCTGCTTGGCATTTACGCCGCCAGCGACATCGCCGATACCGGTTTCGAAGTGCTCAGGCCCGGCCCGGATGAAGAATCCTGGGTCATGACGGCGCAGGAGTTGATGGCCTGCTACGGCGGCCACTGCCTGCTGGCCAGGCGCCGCCCGCAACCGACGGTGCCGGGCGAAGAAGAAGTGAAGAAAGACACCGCCGGCTGGTTGTGGCGCGTGGTCTGGAAATTCCGCAGCTATTACCGCGACGCCGTTGTCGCCGCCATCCTGATCAACCTGCTGTCGACGCTGGGCGGCCTGTTCGCGATGCATGTTTACGATCGCGTGATCCCGATGAAGGCCTACTCGACCCTGTGGGCGCTGGTGATCGGCGTGACGGTCGCGATGCTGTTCGAGGCCGGCGCGCGCCACTTGCGTGATTACCTGGTCGACCTCGCGGCGCGCAAGAGCGACATCGCGCTTGCTTCCGCCTTGTTCCGCCAGGCGCTGGGCCTGCGCCTCGAACATACGCCGCCGTCGTCGGGCGCGTTCGCGCACCAGGTGCGCCAGTTCGAGACCGTGCGTGATTTCGGCACCTCGGTCAGCCTCGCGATCCTCACCGATTTCCCGTTCGCGCTGCTGTTCATTTTCATGATCTTCAGCACCGCCGGCCCGCTGGCCATGATCCCGATGGTGGTGATCCCGGCCGTGATATTGATGGCGCTGTGGGTGCAGTTCCCGTTGCACAAAATGATGCTGCAAGCCTTCCGCGACCAGTCGCAGATGCATGGCGTGCTGATCGAGTCGATCGAAGGGCTCGAAACGCTGCGCGTGACCGGTTCGGCCGGCATCATGGTCAAGCGCTACGAGGAATTGAACGCCGCCACCGCGCAGTCGGGCATGCGCTATCGCCGCCTGTCCAACGTGGTGATGACCTTCTTCACGTTCGCCCAGCAGGGCCAGACCGTGGTGATGCTGGTCTGGGGCACCTACCTGATCCATGCCGGTGAAATTTCGCAGGGCGCGCTGGTGGCCTCGATCATGTTTGCCGGACGCGCGATCTCGCCGGTCGGCGCCTTCGTGTCGATGGCCATCCGCTACCAGAGCGCGAAGACCGCCTACAACA
>JBDKLN010000028.1:0-6399 GCA_039806045.1 Pseudomonadota bacterium | reverse complement strand
TGCTGCGCCGCCTGCGCCAGGATTATGCGGCAGCATACATGGCCTGCGTATTCGACGCAAAAGGCAAGACCTTCCGCGACGACCTCTACCCCGAGTACAAGGCCAACCGCGCCTCGATGCCCGAGGACCTTGCGAAGCAGGTCGAGCCGATCCATGAAGCGGTGCGCGCGATGGGTTGGCCCATCCTGATGGTCGAGGGCATCGAGGCCGACGACGTGATCGGCACGCTGGCCACCGAGGCGGCTGCGCAGGGGCTGTCGACGATTGTCTCCACCGGCGACAAGGATCTCGCGCAGCTGGTCAATGACAAGGTCACGCTGGTCAACACGATGAGCAACGAGAAGCTCGACCGCGATGGCGTGATCGGCAAGTTCGGCGTGCCGCCCGAGCGCATCGTCGATTACCTGACCCTGGTCGGCGACACGGTCGATAACGTGCCCGGCGTCGAAAAGGTCGGGCCCAAGACAGCGGTCAAATGGCTGACCCAGTATGGTTCGCTCGATGAGGTGATCGCGCATGCGACCGACATCGGCGGCGTGGTCGGGCAGAATTTGCGCAATGCCCTCGACTGGCTGCCGCAGGCGCGCGTGCTGGTGACCGTCAAATGTGACTGCGACCTGTCGGGGCACCATACGTCCATCCTCGAATCGCTGCAGCAGAAGCCCGAAGACAAGCGGGCGATGCTGGAATTCTTCACGCGCATGGGCTTCCGCAGCTGGCTGCGTGAACTGAAGACTGAGCTGGAGGACGGCGATGATGCATCAGGTGATCCGGGTGACGAAGGCAAAGCCCGCAAAGGTGGTGCGAGGCCGGACGCTGCAGCCGGTGCCGACGCCGGAGCGCATGACGCACAGGGCGCACTGTTTGCCGCCGACCCGCCGCCGGACAAGCACTATGAGACCATCCTGACCGACGGCCAGCTCGATGCGTGGATTGCAAAGATCAATGCCGCAGCGCTGACGGCGGTTGACACGGAAACCACCTCGCTCGAAGCCATGCGCGCGCAGCTGGTCGGCATCTCGCTGTGCTGCGAACCGGGCACGGCGGCCTATATCCCGGTGGCGCACCGCTACCCGGGCGCGCCGGATCAGCTGTCGCGCGAGCATGTATTGGCGCGACTGAAGCCGTGGCTGGAAGATGCTGGCAAGGCCAAGGTCGGCCAGCATCTGAAGTACGACAGCCATGTATTCGCCAACCATGGCGTCACGCTGCGCGGCATCGCGCATGACACCTTGCTGCAGTCTTATGTGCTGGAGTCGCACCGCAGCCATGATATGGACAGCCTCGCGCTGCGCTGGCTGGAACGCAAGACCATCACTTATCAGGAAGTCTGCGGCAAGGGTGCGTCGCAGATCGGCTTCGACGAAGTCGGCATCGAACAGGCCAGCGAATACGCCGCCGAAGATGCCGACGTCACGCTGCAACTGCATAATACGCTGTGGCCGCGCGTCGAGAAGAACGACAAGCTGCGCTACATCTACCAGACCGTCGAGCTGCCGACCGCGCAAGTGCTGCAGCGGGTCGAGCGCAACGGCGTTCTGATTGACACCGCACTGCTCGAAGCGCAGTCGCACGAACTGGGCACGAAGCTGGTCGCGCTGGAATCGCAGGCGCATGAGCTGGCCGGCCAGCCGTTCAACCTGAATTCCCCGAAGCAGATCGGCGAGATTTTCTTCGACAAGCTGAAGCTGCCGATCGTCAAGAAGACCGCCAGCGGCGCGCCGTCCACCGATGAAGAAGTGCTGCAGAAGCTGGCCGAGGACTATCCGCTGCCCAAGCTGCTGCTTGAATTCCGCGGCATGGCCAAGCTGAAGTCGACCTATACCGACAAGCTGCCGAAGATGGTCAACCCCGATACGGGTCGTGTGCACACCACCTACGGGCAGGCGATCGCCGTCACGGGCCGGTTGTCGTCGAACGACCCCAACCTGCAGAACATCCCGGTGCGCACTGCCGAAGGCCGCCGCATCCGCGAAGCCTTCGTTGCGCCGCCGGGCCGCATGATCGTCTCGGCCGACTATTCGCAGATCGAGCTGCGCATCATGGCCCACCTGTCAGAAGACCCCGGCATGCTGCGCGCGTTCGCGTCCGGCGAAGATATCCATCGCGCGACCGCCGCCGAAATTTTCGGCGTGTCGCTGGCCGACGTGAACAGCGAGCAGCGCCGTGCGGCCAAGGTGATCAACTTCGGCCTGATGTATGGCATGAGCGCCTTCGGGCTGGCCGGCAACCTCGGCGTCGAACGCTCGGCCGCGCAAATGTACATGGACAAGTACTTCACCCGCTTCGCCGGCGTGAAGCGCTTCATGGATGACATCCGCCTGCAGGCCAAGTCGCATGGTTTTGTCGAGACCGTGTTCGGCCGCCGCCTGTGGCTGCCCGAGATCAATTCGCCGAACGGTCCGCGCCGACAGGCTGCCGAAAGGGCCGCGATCAATGCGCCGATGCAGGGCACGGCAGCCGACCTGATCAAGCTGGCGATGGTCGCGGTGCAGGACTGGCTCGATCGCGATGGCCTGTCTTCGCTGATGGTAATGCAGGTACATGACGAACTGGTACTCGAAGTGCCGGAGCAGGAGCTGGCGCTGGTGAAGGAAAAGCTGCCGCAGCTGATGGCCGGCGTCGCGCAATTGAAAGTGCCGCTGGTGGCCGAAGTCGGTGCCGGCGCCAACTGGGAGGTGGCTCACTGATGACAACAATGACTGACGAACTCGAATCGCTGCTGTCGAACCCGATGGCAAAGGACATGACCGATCGGCGCGATTTCGTGAAAATCACGCTCGGCACCGGTTTTGCGGCGGCCGTGCTGCCGACCTTGTCGCAAGCTGCCATCAGCACCGACAGCGAAGGGCTGGAGGCCGGCACGGTGCAGCTGAACATCGACGGCCAGGCCGTGCCGGTCTATCGCGCGCAACCCAAGGGGGCGAGCAAGTTGCCTGTCGTGCTGCTGGTGTCGGAGATCTTCGGCATCCATCACTACATTGCCGACATCGCGCGCCGCTACGCGAAGCTGGGCTACCTGGTGCTGGCGCCCGACCTGTTCGTGCGCCAGGGCGATGCGACCCAATATGAATCCATCCCCGAGCTGATGAAAGCCATCATCGCCAAGGTGCCCGATGCGCAAGTCATGCGCGACCTCGATGCCTGCGTCGCCTGGGCCGGCGAGCACGGCGGCGACTTGTCGCGGATGGCCGTCACCGGTTACTGCTGGGGCGGGCGCATCACCTGGATGTATGCCGCACACAACCCGAAACTCAAGGCCGGTGCCGCCTGGTATGGCCGGCTGGTGCAGGACAAGAACGCGCTGCAGCCGCAGCATCCGGTCGACATCGCCGGCGAGCTGAGGGTGCCGGTGCTGGGCCTGTACGGCGGCAAGGACAGCGGCATCTCGCTGGCCAGCGTCGAGCAGATGAAGGCCGGGCTCGCCAAGGGCAACAGCGGCAGCGAGATCGTCGTCTATCCGGACGCCGGGCATGGCTTCCATGCGGACTACCGGCCCAGCTATGTTGAAGCTGATGCGCAGGATGGCTGGAAGCGCTGCCTCGACTGGTTCAGGCGCCACGGCGTGTAAGCGCAGGATCGAACCGCGCCGCCTGCGGCAGTTGACGGATTGCCGGTCCGTGGCCGGCTATGGTCTAATCGCGGGCACGCTCACACGGGTAAAACAAAATTAACACCACGCTGTCTTCCATCCTGCTGGCCACCGCGCTCGGCGGGGTCATCAGTATTTCCGCCGCCGCCTTCCTGTCCTACGGCCTGCTGTCGCGCATGGTCGAACGCATGGTCAGCCTGTCGGTGGGCATCCTGCTGTCGACCTCGCTGCTGCACGCGCTGCCGGAAGCCTTCGAGTCGGATGCCAACGTCCACGGCCTGTTCGCGACCCTGCTCGCCGGCCTGCTGGGCTTTTTCCTGCTCGAGAAAATGGCCATCCTGCGCCACTCGCACCATTACGAAGGCGACGGCCACGACCATGAGCACGGGCACGATGCGCACGAAGCCGGCAAGTCAGGCTGGATGATCCTGGTCGGCGACAGCCTGCACAATTTCACCGACGGCATCCTGGTCGCGGCCGCGTTCATCGCCGATCCCAAGTTGGGCATCATCACCGCGCTGGCCATCACTGCGCACGAAATTCCGCAGGAGATCGGCGACTTCATCGTGCTGCTCAATGCCGGCCTGTCCAAGACGCGTGCCTACGTGTACAACCTGATCTGCAGCTTCATGTCGGTGATTGGCGGTGTGGTCGGCTACTACGCTTTGGGCAATGGCCTGGACTTGATCCCGTACGTGCTGGTGCTGGCGTCGTCAGGCTTCATTTACATCGCCGTCAGCGACCTGATGCCGCAGATGCAGCGCCGCGCGACGCTGAAGGAATCGGTGCCGCAGGTGATCCTGATTGCGCTCGGCGTCGGCATTGTCGTGGTGCTGACCCGGCAGTTCCACTTGCACTGAGCCGTCGCTGCACGCGACGTCTCGCGACTGCACGTACCAGCGCTCGCTGCGCCCAAACAAAAACGGAACCTCGCGGTTCCGTTTTTTTTGCTTACACGTGGCCCAGTCTCCGCGATACTTCCAGCGCGCAGTCGCGCAGTGGCATCGCGATCCGCCCGTCCCACGCGCTGTCAAAGGTGGCTTCCGGGCCCATCGCCGTGATGCCCAATACCAGATGGCCCGTCGCATCGAAAACCGGTGCGCAGAACGCATTGATACCCGGGATGGGCTGACCGATGGTTCTCGACAGGCCATGCCGCTTGGTCTCCGCGATCGCGTGTTCGACTTGCGCATGCGTCACTTTCACGATGCCGCCAGAACGTTCGCTACGGCGCTCGACGTCTTCGCTGATGTATTTTTCGACGACTTTGGGTGGCATGTAGGTCGCGAACAGTCTGCCCGTTGCCGTGTTTGCCAGTGACATCACTGTGCCTGTGCGCAGGTTCACATGCAGTGGCTGTATGGGTTCTTCGAGGCGGACGATGGTCGGCCCGAGGTTGCCCCACACCGCAATCGCAACACTTTGTCCGGTCGCAGCGGCGAGCTTCTCGACAAACGGTGATGCCTCCTTGACGGCATCAAGGCGCTGAAGCCGCGCCAAGCCCAGTTGCAGCGCCAGCGGCCCCAGTTCATATCCGCCCGAGGCGTCCTGCGTGACGAAGCCCACTTTCAGGAAGCTCACCATGTAGGGGTGCGCTTTGCTGGTCGTCATCCCCGCCGCTTTGGCCAGGTCTTTCAGGGCCATGGGAACGACGTTTCGTGCCAATTCAACCAGCAGCAATGTCCCGATTTCGAAGGACTGGATACCCCGGCGTGATTTTTCTTGCATTAGAGGCAATGTGAACTCGGAAGGGCTCAAGTATAGCGATCGAAACTGGGGTTGAACAAATTGTATGCGTTCAATAAGTTCAATTGCATTGATAATAGCAGATGCGTTTGACGAAATCAAAAAACGTGTGTACAGTCCTTCCCACTGTTGGACGGAGGGTGGCATGGAGCAGAAAAACGTTGATTGCGATGTGCTGGTGGTCGGCACCGGTGCATCCGGAATGGCGGCCGCGATCACCGCGGCGTCGCAAGGGCTGAAGGTTTTGGTGGTCGAGAAGGAAGCGCGCTTCGGAGGGACGACAGCACGCTCGGGTGGTTGGCTGTGGGTGCCCGGGACGCGACTGGCCACGGAGCAGGGGATTCACGAAGTCCCCGGCGCGGCCCGGACTTACCTGCAGCACGAAGCAACCACCCATTTCGATGCGGCCCGCGTGGATGCCTTCATCGACAACGGTCCCAAGGCCATCGAATTCTTCACGCGCAAGACCTGCGTGCAGTTCGACATGCCGCCCGTGTTCCCCGACTATCACGCCGAAGCGCCGGGTGGCGCACAGGGGGGGCGCTCGATGGTGGCCCGGCCTTTTGATGGCCGTGCACTGGGCGAGCGCATCAAGCATTTGGCGCCGCCGCTGCCGGAACTGACCGTGTTCGGCATGATGCTCGGCTCCGGCAAGGAAATCTGGCACTTCATGCGTGCCTTCCGTTCGCTGGAATCCTTCTTCTATGTGGCCAAGCGCTTATCAAAGCACATGCTGGACGTGCTCCGTCACGGCCGTGGGATGATGCTCACGAACGGTAACGCATTGGCGGGCCGGCTCGCGAAGGCGGCGATGGATCTGGGCATACCGGTGTGGCTGAGCGCCCCGGTCAACAAGCTCGTGGTTGCGGGCGACCGAGTCATCGGCGCAATAGTTGAGCGCGAAGGCAAGACCGTTCAGGTCACCGCACGCGTCGGTGTCGTGCTGGCCTGTGGCGGCTTCCCGCATGACGTGCAAAGGCGCGCGGCGCTGTTCCCCCATGCGCCCACTGGCAAGGAACACTTCACGCCTTCGCCGGCAGGAAATACCGGTGACGGCTTAC
>JBDKLN010000027.1:0-9607 GCA_039806045.1 Pseudomonadota bacterium | reverse complement strand
ATCCGGCCAGAAACGCCTCTGGAACGCGCCCGATCCCCGGGCAGGCACCTGAAAACCCGCATGAAACCGGCGTTAACCCGGCAGCTCTGCGATGGCACATCAATTGCTTAATAGTTCTGCGTGGAAACCCAACATTTTTGGGCGAAAAATTTAACCAATTGATTTAAAAGAACTTTTAAGCAGCGAAGCAAAATGGCCACCCTCTCCATGTCAACTATTCGACAGCGCTTGTCGGGATTTGAGCTCTCCGGGCTCGGTATCCCGTTCCTCGTGCTGTTGATCATGGCGATGCTGGTCGTGCCGCTGCCCCCGATGCTGCTGGACGTGCTGTTCACTTTCAACATCCTGGTCAGCGTGATCGTGATCATGGTCGCGATCGGCACCAAGAAGCCGCTGGAATTCTCGTCCTTCCCGTCCGTTCTTCTTTTTGCAACGATGCTGCGGCTGGCGCTGAACGTGGCATCGACCCGCGTGGTGCTGGTCAATGGCCATGAGGGCGAGCACGCCGCCGGCGCGGTGATCGCGGCCTTCGGCGAATTCGTCATCGCTGGCAATTACGTGGTCGGCTTCATCATTTTCGTGATCCTGATGATCATCAACTTCGTGGTCGTCACCAAGGGTGCCGGCCGCGTGTCCGAGGTCAACGCCCGCTTCACCCTCGACGCGATGCCCGGCAAGCAGATGGCGATCGACGCCGACCTGAACGCCGGTTCGATCACGCAAGAGCAGGCCAAGAGCCGCCGCGACGAGATCGCGCAGGAAGCGGACTTCTTCGGCTCGATGGACGGTGCATCGAAATTCGTGTCCGGCGATGCGATGGCCGGCCTGCTGATCCTCATTATTAATATTGTGGGCGGCCTCGCGATCGGCGTCGCCCAGCACGGCCTGTCGTTCGCCGACGCCGCGCGCATCTATACCCTGCTGACCATCGGCGACGGCCTGGTCGCGCAGATCCCGTCGCTGTTCCTGTCGCTGGCCACCGCCATCATCGTCACCCGCGTGACGACGGCGGAGAGCATGACCGACCAGGCCGTGTCGCAGCTGTCGAATCCGTCGGCACTGTTCATCAGCGCCTCCATCCTGACCATCCTCGGCCTGGTGCCGGGCATGCCGCACCTGGTGTTCCTGACGCTGGCGCTGGTCGCCGCAGGCCTGGGCTTCATGCTGATCCAGAAGGATGAACAGGTGGCGGTCGAAGCCGAGGCGCAAGCCGCCGAAGCCAAGCCGGAAGAACCGAAAGAACTGGGCTGGGACGATGTCGACCAGGTCGACCTGATCGGCCTCGAGATCGGCTATGGCCTGATCCCGCTGGTGAACCCGGAGACCGGTGGCCAGCTGATGCCGCGCGTCAAAGGCGTGCGCAAGAAACTGTCGGCCGAACTCGGCTTCCTGATCCAGCCGGTGCGTATCCGCGATGCGCTCAACCTCGACCCGGACGTGTATCACATCGTGTTGAACGGCGTGGTGCGCGGCAAGGGCGAGATCAAGAGCGGCCGCGAGCTGGCGATCAACCCCGGCAAGGTGTATGGCGAGCTGGAGGGCTTCCCCACCAAGGAACCGGCCTTCGGCCTGGACGCGGTGTGGATCGACCCGTCACAGCGCGACTATGCCCGCACCCTCGGCTATACCGTGGTCGACCCGGCCACCGCGATGGCCACCCACCTGAACAAAGTGCTGCGCGAGAACGCATCCGAACTGCTGTCGCACGACGAGACCCAGCAACTGCTCGACAAGCTGGCGCAGAAGTCGCCCAAGCTGGTGGAAGACCTGGTGCCGGGCAAGATGGCGCTGGGCGTCATCACCCGCACGCTGCAAAACCTGCTCACCGAAGGCGTCGCCATCCGCGACATGCGCACCGTGGTCGAGGCGCTGTCCGAGGCCGCCGGCAAGACGCAAGACCCCGAACAACTGACCGCCTACGTGCGCCCCAAGCTCGGCCGCATGATCGTCCAGCAGCTGCTCGACATGCAGGAAAACCTGCCGGTGATGACGCTGGCGCCGGACCTCGAACAACTGCTGCACAACGTGCTGACCAACGGCGCGCCGGGCCAGCAAGTCGTGATCGAGCCGGGCCTCGCCGAAAGCCTGTTCTCCGCGCTGCGCGAAGCGGGCCGCACTGTTGAAGATATGGGCAACCCGGCCGTGCTGGTGGTCGCACCGACCATCCGCCCCTGGCTGTCGAAGATGGTACGTCACCGCATCCCCGAGATGACGGTGCTCTCCTACACCGAAATCCCGGATGACCAGGCTGTGAAAGTCATCTACACGGTTGAAGCACAAAGCAAAAACTGATCGGAACCACCATGGAACTGAAACGCATCCTCGCCAAAGACCTGCGCCGCGCGACCGAGAAAGCCGTCAAGCTTTACGGTGAAGACGTGCTGTTCGTGTCGAACGCCAAGGTCAATGGCCAGCATGAAGTCATCGTCGCGGTCGACCTCGCACCGGAATCGGTCGAGCTCGCTCCGGGCAAAGGCGATGCCGCCCGCTTCGGCGCCGCGCTGCATGCATCGTTCCGTGAACTGGAAGCCGGCGCCACCGCGACCGACACCATCGCCGTCGATGACGACGACGAAGAACACACCTATGAAGCGCCGTTGAAGGCAAAGAAAGCTGCTGCACAGTCGGCACACGCCGCACCTGCCCCGGTCGCGTCGCGCCAGGCCGAAGACCACCGCGATTACATCCGTGGCCGCGAAATCGTCGATATGGTGCGCGACGAACTGGCTGCGATCCGCAAAGAATTCAAGCTCGCGCAGCGTGTCGCTGCGTGGCAGACCGAGGCCCCGTCGCACGCTGCCGTGCGCCCGCTGGTCACCGCACTGGCCGAGGCCAGCATTTCGGTGTCCCTGCGCACGCTGCTGGTGGACACCGTCAGCACCATGGACGACCTGCAACAGGCACAAGATGCCATGAAAGCCCAGCTGGTCAAGAGCATCGGCGAGCACTGGGCCAAGCTGCCGCAGCGCGGCGTGCATGCGATCGCCGGCCCGGCCGGTTCGGGCAAGACCATGATGGTGGCGCGCCTGGCGCGTGCCGCTGCCGAGCGCAAGGGCCCCGAGTCGGTCGCCGTCATTTCGTATTGCGACCAGCGTGCCGGTGCCTGGAGCCAGATCCAGATGCTGTGCGCACAGGCCGGTGTCGACTGCCTGCGTGCCAGCGATCCCGAGACCCTGAAGATGCTGCTGGGCGAGCTCGGCGGCCGCACGCTGGTGCTGATCGACACCCCGGGTGTCGAAGTCGCCGCGCGCGCCGAGCAGCTGGCCAAGGTTTCCGACGACATCGCCATCCACCTCGTGCTGCCGGCCGACGCGTCGGGCACGACGGTGCGCCGTCACTTGCTGGAGTCGAAGGTCGAATGGGCCAGCCTGATGGCATCGCGCATGGATGAAGCGACCCAGCCGTGGGCGCTGCTGCAGGTGCTGTGCGAAAAGCCGGTGCCGCTGTCAGCCGCGTCGCACAGCCCGTCGGCCAACGAAGGCTCCCAGGTGCTGACCGCGACCGAACTGGTGTCGCTGGCCATCCGTGGCCTGGGCCTGGAACAACACATCGCCGAGCACCGCCACCTCGTCGCCGACGAGCTGGTGGACGAGATTAACGATCCCTCCGTCGTGACCGCGGCCCACGCCCTGGTCGCCCGCATCGAGAAGAGCGCTCATGCAACAAGCTAAACGCACCACTGAAGTCATCGGCATCGCCAGCGGCAAGGGCGGCGTCGGCAAGACCACCCTGTCGTCCAACCTGGCCGTCGCACTGGCCATGATGGGCAAGAGCGTGATGCTGCTCGACGCGGACCTGGGACTGGCCAATGCGCAGATCGCGCTTGGCTGCCAGACACAATACAACCTGTCGCACGTGATCGCCGGCGAGAAATCGCTGAAGGAGATCATCGTCACGTCGCGCCAGGGCGTGAAGCTGGTGCCCGGCGCGTCCGGCGTGCATCAGATGGCAGCGATCGGCCCGGCCGTCACCGCCGGCATCGTGCAAGCCTTCTCCGAACTGGATGATGAAATCGATTACCTGATCGTCGACACCGCCGCCGGCATCGCGCCGTCGGTGCTGGCCTTCATGGAAGCCTGCCAGCGCCGCTTCATCGTGGTCAAGGACGAGCCCTCCTCCATCGCCGACGCCTACGGCATCATCAAGGTGATGACGCGCGACCTCGAACTCGACGAGATTTATCTCATCCCGAACATGGTCGACAGCCAGGCCGCCGGCGCCAATCTCTACAGAAGGGTCAACGAAGTCTGCGACCGCTTCCTGGGCAAGACCCTGCAATACCTGACCTCCATCGAGAACGACGAGCTGGTGCTCGCCGCTTTGAAGAAGTACCAGTCGATCCTGGAATTCGCACCCGGCAGCGCCGGCGCGCGTGATTTCCGGCGGCTGGCCGATGCCATCACCAACCTTCCGGAAATCGAGCACGCCTCGGGCGGGCTGCAGTTTTTCATGGAAAGGCTGGTCAAGCAGAAAGCCGGGGCTTAAGTCATGCCACCTTCCATCCGACTATACGAAGAGACGGGAAACCAGGACGCGCGCTGCCCGTCCGAAGCGCTCATCCTTGAGCACCTCGGCATGGTCAAGCGCATCGCGGTGCACCTGAAAGCACGCATTCCGCCGTTCATGGAAGTGGACGAGCTGGTGCAGGTCGGCATGATCGGCCTGATCGAGGCTGCGCGCGCGTATGACGCCACCAAGGGCGTGGCTTTCGAAAGCTATGCGCACAACCGGATCCGGGGCGCCATGATCGACGAAGTGCGCAGGCTGTCCTTCCTGCCGCGTTCGGCCGTGGCCTTCAACAAGTCGCACAGCGCCGCCAACCAGGCGCTGGCGTCGGAGCTCGGCCGCGCGCCGTCGCAGGCCGAACTGGCCGAGTTCATGGGCATGGAGATCGACAGCTTCGAGAAAGACCGTGGCGCGGCCAAGCAGTTCGAGACGTACTCGCTGGAGGTCGTGACCGAGGAAGTGATGAACATCGCCGACCAGAGCTCGCGCCAGCCGGAAGCGATCGTCGAAGAGTCGCAGATGATGGAAGCGCTGACCGACGCGATCGACGGTCTGCCCGAGCGTGACCGGCTGGTGATCTCGCTCTATTACGTGGACGAACTGAACCTGCGCGAGATCGGCGAAGTCCTGGGCGTGTCGGAATCGCGCGTGTCGCAGATCCTGTCGGCGAACGTGAAGAAATTGCGCGCGCAGCTGTCAGCCGGTGCCTCGATGGCGCTGGCGCGCTGAGCGCACCATCTTAAATAGGGATAGTCCCGCGGGAATGCTATGGAACATCAGTTGAACACCATCCTGCTGCTGTTGATGTTCACCGGCCTGGTGGGTGTGCTGCTGGTCGTCTTCTTCATGCTTGACCGCGTGAACGACCTGCACAAGGCCACCAACTTCAGCAAGGGACAGATCAAGAAAGACCAGACCTTCGGCGGCCTGACCGGCAAGAACTTGTGGGATGCCATGATCGGCGTGCCCAGCCCGGGCTGGAGCCAGAAGAAGCTGGCCGAGCTGCGCCCGCGATATGAACTGGTGCTGCAGAAGCACATGGAGCTGCTGTTCGAGGATGGCAAGTTCGATGGCAAGGAAGGCTTTTCCGCGCCGGTGCGCAGCGACCGCATGGTGACCACGCTGCGCGGCGAAGTCGAATCCTGGATCCCGCATGAATTCGCCTCCGGCCTGTACAACGCCGGCTTCCAGCTGGTGGCCACACCGGACGTCGAGGAAGACGTGATCCGCGACCAGGTCGACATGCTGGGCGAAGCCATCTACTCCGCTGCCGGCCTGCCCCCGCAGCCGCTGTCCAAGCTGCTGATGCCGCCGCCGCGACCGGAACGCAAGAAAGACGACGAAGAAAATCCGGAAGTTGCGGAAGAAGGTGTCGATGGCGAAGAAACAGCCGAGGTCGCCGACGACGAGCTGCAACTGTCGGGTGATGCGATCGCCGCCCTGCCTGCACCGGAAGATCCTGACTATCTGGAACCGCAACTGACCCCGGACGGCGAACTGCTGCCGGTGGAAGGCGAGGAAGGCCAAGCCCATGCCGACCAGGAACTGGCGGTGGAGGGCGAGGAAGTGCTGGCAGGCGGCATCGAAGCCGAGGCCGAAGCCGAGGCCGCAGCCGAACCTGCAGACGAGCTTGCCGTCGCCGAGGCGGCGACGCCTGTCGCCGGCCCTGCCGCAGCCCCTGCCGGCGGCAAGACGGATCCGGCAGCCGCCGGCTGATCCGGTCGCCGTTCCCGCTTTGCCCACATCAGCGGGCTGGCCAGTCAACCGGCGTCGCCGGATCCCGCCATACGCCGGGATCACATGCCAAGGCAAATAGCGCCGGATACGTCGTCCCGGCGCATGCCGAAAACCAGCGACGTTGATGCACTTTCGAAAACTTTTCGCCTGACTGACGCGCATTTCACTCGTCTGCCCATTTTTTGGCGATTTCCTGCATTTGTCCTACGCCGAGGCCTCAAGCTTTTACACATCCTTCCGATTCTAGGTCTGTAGCAGTGATCCACTCAGGAGCAGCAGACCATGAACATGAGACAACGTGCCCTCGCCTCGTACGGCGACGTCAAAGTGACCACCGGCGTGACCGGCGCCGACAGTATTCAGCTTATCCAGATGCTGTTCGACGGCCTGATCGAAAGCCTGGCGACTGCACGCGGCCAGATCGAGCGCGGTGAAATCGCCGACAAGGGCAAGAGCCTCGCACGTGCCGGCCGTATCGTGGTGGGCCTCCAGGGCGCGCTGGATTTCGACAAGGGTGGTGACATCGCGCGCAACCTGAACGACCTGTATGCCTACGTCACCCGTCGCCTGTTCCATGTGAACGCGCACAATGACCTCGACGCGCTGAAGGAAGTCCATAACCTGATGAGCGAGATCCGTGGCGCATGGCAGATGGTGCCGCAGCTGGTGCCGCCGGCAGCGCGCAAACCGGTCCTGAACTAAGGACTTTCGCGGGGACCGCCCGCCCGAATCAGCAACGTAATCTCCTGTCCCGCAGCATGCTGCGGGATTTTTTTTGCCGGCGGCACGCACACAAAAGTTCCATTCAGTAAATATAATCGCGGCATCCAGCCCGCTTCAGTCCCGGGATTGACGGGCTGACACGGTTCTTGCATTAACACAGGTCACTTCAAGCAACCCTGGAATGCAAAGCTCGATGACCACCGTACAACAATCATCAGTCAACGCCGCCAGTCACGCAAAAAAGCCTGAAAAATCAGGTCGTTATGGCGTGCACGGCAGTTCGTCGGACGGGCTCGCCAATGCTTTTGGCGACATGTTCAGCGCCATGGCGGCAGGCACCGTGCGGCAAGATTTTGCCGCTGCGGCAGACGCGAAAGGCAAGGCTTCACCGGTTGGCCTGGCCTCCGAGGTCTTGGGACCGGCCGTCCATATCATCACCACGGCTGCGACCGTCACCAGCGACGACAGCCTGAAGGCTTTCGCGCGCTCGCAAGGCATGGATGAAAATGCGTTGTCGCTTATCTTCGACCATCAGCCGCCGGCCAACGATCCCAGCGTGACCGATGGCAGCGGCTTTGGCCTGCCCGGCAACGGCTCGGGGCTGAGCGTGGCGGGCGATGGCCTTGCGGGCTCGCCGACATTCGCGCCTGACCTCGACCCCGCACTGCTCAAGGCGAAGGCGGATGCCGCCACGGCCACCAGTACCGCTGCGCAAGGGGCCGGCAGCCTAGAACTCGGGCCGGAAGCCAGCCTGCGCTGGACGCTGGGCCAGACCCAGGAAGTACCGGCCGGACAAGACAAGCAGGCCCAGCAATTCCTGTTCGGCCTCAACGGCATACGCGCGATGCTGCCTGCCGCCAACGCACCGCAGACCGAAGCCGCCGCTCAGGCCGCACAAGTGGCGACACCGGAATCCGCGCACCAGACGCTGGCGGCCAGCCTGATCCTGGGCTCGGCCGAGGCGAGCCAGTTCGCGCGTCGCCTGCAGATGAAACAGCTGGCGTCGCCGAAGGCCGACAAGCCGGATGCCCGGTTCTTGATGCCTGCCGCGAGCGATACCGCCGACACCAGCGAGACCGACGAATCGACCGCAGCGGCCGAGCCGCTGGTGCTGGACACCGACCTGACCGCCGGCGATGCGCAACTGATCTGGCAGCACCGTCAGTCAGACGGCAAGATGAACAGCGGCCAGCAGGCCGGTGCCGGCGGCAGCGCGCCGACAGCCGAACGCAGCAACATCGACCTGCGTGCCGAACAATATGAGCGCCTGTCGGAAAGGCTGGCCGAATCGCTCGGCCAGCGCCTGGCGTCCCAGATTGCCAAAGGCGAGTGGAAAGTCGAGATGGCGCTCCATCCTTCCGAACTGGGCAACATCGACGTCAAGCTGGCCATGAACAAAGGCCAGCTGGAAGCCAGCTTCAGCGCCAGCCAGCCGGTCACCCAGGCCCTGATCGCCGACGGTCTGCCCAAGTTGAAAGAAGTGTTGGCACAACTGGGCATGGAAGTTGCTTCGATGCAGGTTAACGTAAGGCAACAAGGCCAAAATGGCGGAAATCCGACACCCAAGCGCGAGCAATCGGGTGTCGCCGGCGTCAGCAGCCCGCGCGGCGCTGACGGCAATGCCACAGCAGCCACGGTGCCTGCACCCCGCTCCGGCGGGATCACGGACGACGGGCTGGATTTGCTGGCCTGACGGCGAAACGACTGAACAAGCAATTAAGAACACTCTGGATCTTTGGAGGATGTGATGGCTGAAGAAGCAGCAGCACCGGCAACGGAAGAACAAGCCGAAGGCGAACCGAAAAAGAAAGGCCCGCTCGTCAAGATCATCTTGATGGTCGTGGCCGTGATTTTCATCATCGGCGCATCGGTCGCAGGCACCCTGGTGGCCACCGGCTTTTTCTCGAAGAAGGAAAAGGCGCAGGAAGCCGTCGATGCGCAGCTCGACAAGCTCGAGGGCGATCACGGCGGCGGCCATGGCGATGGCCACGGTGACGGACACGGCGATGCCAAGCCGGCCGATGGCCATGGCGATGGCCACGGCGACGCCAAGAAAGACGATGGCCACGGCAAGCCGGGCGCCGAGCCTCCGCAAAAAGAACTGGTCTCGCCGGAAGCCGACAACCAGCGCTGGAAGTTCAACTACTACGCGCTCGAAAAGCCGCTGCTGTCGAACGTCGCGGGTTCGCGCAAGGTGATGCAAGTCACCCTGACCATCATGACCCACTACGACGACCGCGTGATCAAGAACGTCAAGACGCACGAACTGGCCCTGCGCGCCGGCATCCTGGACGTGATGCGCCAGAAGACCGAAGCCGACATCCGCGAACCGGATTTCCGCAAGCAGATGGCTGAAGAAGTTCGCCTGACCATCAACTCCCTGCTCGAGAAGTACGAAGGCTTCGGCGGCATCGAGGAAGTGATGTTCACCGAATTCGTGGTCCAGTAAAGCAAACGCGCAAGCACGGAAGATCGAGCCATGGCTGATATGAGCAACTTGCTGTCACCGGAAGAACTCGCTGCCCTTGCCCAGGGCATCGACGACGGCTCCATTGCCATCGACACCGGCTTCAACCTGACGACCCGGGTGAAGAAGCACGACCTCGCCAGCGAGGACAGCACGCTGGGTGTGAATACGTCG
>JBDKLN010000026.1:0-15686 GCA_039806045.1 Pseudomonadota bacterium | reverse complement strand
GGATCACCCTCGATGTGGAAGACCTCGGCCTTCACGTTCTTCGCTTTGTCACCGGTGCTGTACATCAGGATGCCGCAACCGACCGAGCAATAAGCACAGGTGTTGCGGGTTTCGGTCGCGCGGTCGAGCTTGTACGCTCGCATTTCGGCATGCGCGACCGATGGCGCCAGGCCCAGCACGGCGAGGGACGATGTTCCTATCCCGGCCGCGGTGATCCTGAAGAACTGCCGTCGATTCATGGGGGCGTTCATCAAAAACTCCTAGGTTTTCTCTCGTTATGGTGGCTGGTGCCGCTTTCCGGTCTGACCCGGATCGGCCACCGCGCCCGCAAGGTGTCATATGAACAGGGCAGCATATTTCCTGTCAGTGCTCCTTGCATCGGGCAAGTTTATCACGCCAACAACAGAATTCGGCTGACGAAACCGCGCGAAATTGCAGGGCTTTCGGGATGGCGCGAACTTGAAAACGGCCGCAGGCACATTGTGACAATAGGCAAAAAAAAGCCTATTTTGAATAGGGCTCGTGGCTCAGTCGTGGAAGCGCACTGCAGCGCGCGCCTGCAGGCAGCGGCCTTCGGAGGGGTGCTCGATGGTCGTCAACAATTGACGCGCGATGAAGTGCTCGGTGTGCATCGCTTCGTCCAGTGCCAGCACCGGCGTCACGCAGCAATCCTCATGAGCGAACAGCGCTGCCCATGCATCGCGTGGCTGCAGCATGAACACGGAAGCCAGTTCTGCTTTCAGCGCCATCGCTTCGTGGCCACCGATGGCCTGCCCGAGTGACCAGTGCTTGTCCTTCCAGTCCGGGCGACCGATGACATCGCACAGTGTCTGCCAGAACTTCAGCTCCAGCGCGCCAACGGCGAGGTATTTGCCATCGCTGCAGCGATAGATCGCATAACAGGGCAGGCCGCCGGTCAGGAAATCGCGCGCCGGCGCTGCCGTATGCCCCGCATGGTTCAACGCCAGCAAGGGCATGATGTTGTGCGCGACGACGGCATCCGTCATCGACACATCAACAAAGCGGCCGGGCCCGCCCATCTTCACCGCCAGCAGCGCCGCCAGCAGGCCTTGTACCGCGGTCTGCGTGCCGCCGAGCAGGTCGGCCACCTGCAGGTTGGGCAGCACCGGACAGCCGTCGTCATCGGTGGTCTGCGCGAGCATGCCGGACAGCGCCAGATAGTTGATGTCATGGCCTGCCTGTTGCGCGAGCGGGCCGGTCTGTCCGTAGCCCGTGATGGCGCACATCACCAGCGTGGGTTTGCGTGCTTTCAGCACCTCCCAGCCCAGCCCCAGCTTGTCCATCACGCCGGGGCGAAAGCTCTCGACCACCGCATCGGCGGTCTCGACCATCGTCAGGAAGCGCGCCTTGTCCGCCTCTTGTTTCAGGTCCAGCCGCATGCATTGCTTGCCGCGATTGACCGCGATGAACAGTTGCGACACCTCATGCTTCACATGGCTCATCGTGCGCGCGTAATCACCGGCGCCATGGTCTTCGATCTTGATGACGGTCGCGCCCATGTCGGCCAGGTGCTGCGTGGCCATCGGCCCGGGCAGCAGGCGTGTGAGGTCGAGAATGACGATGCCGGCGAGCGGCAGGGAAATCGCAGAAGCGGAGGCGGGCTGGGTGTCCATAGGCGGATTATGCCGGACGCGTCGAGGCCGACGGCGCTGTCAACCCCGGACAGGTCGAGGCCGAGACGATGTTCAGTGATGCCGTGCTTCTTTGCGTGGCGCGTTATCCGGGTCGCCGGGGCGCTTCCTGTCGGTCTGCGGTCTGGGCGGCGGAACTTGCGGCGGCGACTGCGGTGGTGACGGCAAGGCGCGAAGAGGCGACCCCTCAGGCAGGTCTGACGGTGACGTCAGATGCTTGATGGGTGATGGTGGTGGGGGAGCGGGGGTGAAAATCAATCGGTCCCCTGACGGCGGTCGATGCGTTTCCAGCCCCTCGATGACCGGTACCGACACACGGCCTGGCAAGGTGCTGGTTCGCTGCACGCACCAGTGCTCAGTCAGGTTGCGCAACGCCGATGGTAGCGGAATGGACTGATCCGTTACGATCGCAGCCGCGATCACCGGGCTTAATGCTGTTGCCGCAGCGCGCCATATTGCATCGGGCGCCATGAAGCGGACATCGCCGGCCAGTTGGTCGATGACCTCTTCCCAGCCTTGGGCAATCGCGGCGCAGGTGCCGGGCAGCAGGCCGAGTTCGTAACCCAGCACGCGGTAGAGCGCTTTGGCATTGACCGGACGCAGGCTGTGCCGTTGTTCATGGCACATCAGCCATGCCAAGGGATCTTTGGCGAAGCCATGCAAGGCGAGGTGCGCCGATGCGAGTTGCTGCATCGTCTGCATCCAATGCGCGGTCGGCCCGTTTGCGATGCGCGCGGAGGACTGCTCGACGCCATGGGCCACCATCATTCGCATGTGCTGTACGACGAAGAGGCCGGCCTGCTCGAGGCTCAGGTCGCCATCGTCCCAGCGGCGCGCATTCCTCGCCGCGTCGTACCACGCAGTCGCCAGCAGGTCGATGACCGTCGACGGCAGCCCGCTGCTGTCTGTCAGGCAGGCGGCGATATAGGCGTTCAGTCGCGTGTGTGCCGGGCAGTTGTCGGTCATCTGGCGGAAAAAATCCATGGACATGGCTGTGCCGAGCTGATGCAAGTGCTGCTGTATCAGTCTTGCGCTCGCGGATTGCAGCCATGTGCGTTGGATCGCGATGTTTTCATCGGTGCGGTATTGCCACTCGAGGTCGAGCGGCATGTCAGCCTGGCGCAGGTAGGTGGCCGATGTGCTCGGGGCGGCGGTGCCGGTGAGGATGCGCTCAGTGTCGAACAAGGTAGCCGCGTACAGCGCCCGTTGACGCGTGCTTTGCCAGTCAACGTCAGGGGGCAGTGCGGCCAGACTGGCCGCAAAGTCTCGCACCAGTGACGGATAGAGGCCTTCACTGGCGATGGCCGCAGCGTCGTTGCCCGCGCGCAGAATCGCATTGAAGGCGAGGATGGCATTATCGGCATCGGGTTCCGATGCGTTCCAGCGGCGGGCGCGGGTCGTTGTGAGCAAGTGCAGCTGGCGCTGTGCGCCGTTACCGGCCCAGGTACGGGGATCGTGCGGTCCCGTGGCCGCCTGGCCCCACACAGACCATCGGCCTGGCACATGCTCGCCCGGGTCGGCCCCGTGCGCAAGGAACAGGGCGATGGCATCCTGGCGGCCGGTTTGGACGGCAAGCATCAGAGGACTCTCCTCGTCGCTCACCTCATCGTCATTGAACAGGTAGCCGGCGGCCAGCAGTTGCAGACAACTGAATGGCGCCCCGGACCGGAGGGCCGTCATCAGTGGTGAATCGGTTTGCCAGTCCAGGCTGTCCGCCACGTCGGCGCCGGCGTTTATCAGGCGCTGAATCATGTCCGGGTCATGCGCGTCGGCCGCGAGGTGCAGCGGCGGCATGTCGCCGGCGTTGGGATCGGCGCCGGCGGCCAGCAGCAGGCTCACCATCGTCGCGTCGCCCCGTGCCGTGGCGACCATCAAGGGCGTGACCTGCCTGCCCTCGAGCGCATGGTTTATCCCGAACACGCTCTGCAGTGTTGCGGCAGAGAGTATGGTTGAATGCAGGCTCGGCGATGCGCCATACGCGAGCAGTAACTGTGCCGAGGCCGCGGCGCCGCATTGCGCCGCGATAAACAAGGCGCTACGGCCGTCGCGATCAGTCTGTAGCAGGTCGAAGTCGACGGCACGGAGCAGTTCACCACAGCATTCAGTGTGGTCGAGCATGATCGCACGCATCAACAAATCAATGCCGTCATCGCCGACGTCGGGTATTTCGGCACCGATCGCCAGCAAGGTGCCGACGGCGTGCGGCCTGTCCTGGACGATGGCGAGCGTCAGCACATCGTTGCCCTCCGAATCGTGCGCATCCAGCGAGGCGCCCGCCGCCAGTGCATCCTTGAGCAGGGCCAGCAGGTCGCCCGCCGGTGCGAACGTGATGGCGGCAAAAAGTGCGTGCTGCGGGTCGGTCCGGGCCAATGGGATGTCCACATGAACGGCGGGAACGGCCGGGGGAAGCGCGCGTTGATAGGGGCGCATGGGCGGATCTCATCAGAAAGTGACAGACCCGCGTGGGTTGAGGCTGGACGCCCTGAGTTCCGCGCCAGACGCGTCGGCATCGAGCACGTCAATCAGTGGCGCGGTCAGCGACTTGTGGTGCGCTAAATGAGTGTGAGCTGCTAGCGATGAGTGCGAGCGATGCGCGTGTGACGAAGGGGTCGAGGCGATTCAGACTGCGCCGGCCGCGCGCTCAATGGCATCGATGCTGTCCTGCAGCTGCAGCCATTCCGCTTCCAGCTCATCGAGCTGCTTGCGACCGCGTGTCTGTCGTTCCAGCGTGTCGCGCAACTCATCCTTGCGCGCCGGATCGTAAATGCCTTCGCTGGCGAGCGTTTGCTCATCGATGTCGAGCTGTTGGCTGATGCGTTCCATATCCGCCTCAACCGTGGTGAGGCGCTTTTGCAGCGGCTTGCGCTGCGTTGACAGGCGTTGGCGCTGCTCGGCCTCCAGACGTCGCTGTTCCTTGCGGTCGATGCCGGCGCCCGGACCGTCCGCCGATACGGCACCCGCAGCACCGACGCCATGGGCTGCTGCATCCGTGGCGACTGCCCGCGTGTCAGTCGTTGCTGCCGCACGCGACTTGAACAGCCAGTCGCGGTAATCGTCGAGGTCGCCATCGAAGGACTTCAGCTTGCCGTCGGCAACGATGATGAATTCATCGGTCGTGGCGCGCAGCAGATGGCGATCGTGCGACACCAGCAGCAAGGTGCCTTCGAATTGCGCCAGCGCTTCCGTCAGCGCTTCGCGCGTTTCGAGGTCGAGGTGGTTGGTCGGTTCGTCGAGCAGCAGCAGGTTGGGCTTTTGCCAGACGATCAGCGACAGCGCGAGGCGTGCCTTTTCCCCGCCGGAGAAGGGCGCGATCGGGCTCTTCACCATCTCGCCGGGGAAGTTGAAACTGCCAAGGAAGTCGCGCAGCTCCTGCTCGCGCACGTCGGGCGCGATGCGGGTCAGCGCCATCAGCGGCGTGTCATCGGGACGCAGCATCTCCAGCTGGTGCTGCGCGAAGTAGCCAATCACGAGGCCTTTGCCGAGGCGTGCAGTGCCCTTCAGTGGAGCGATGTCGCCGGCGATGGTCTTGATCAGCGTCGACTTGCCGGCGCCGTTGACACCCAGCAGGCCGATGCGCTGGCCCGACTGCAGCGAGAAATCGATGCCGCTGACGATGATTTTTTCGTCGCTGTCATCAAGGCGGTAACCGGCATCGACCTTGTCCAGCACCAGCAGGGGATTGGGCGCGCGCTCGGGTTCGCGAAACTCGAACGAGAACTCGGCCGCGGCGCGCAGCGGGGCCAGTTCTTCCATCCGCGCCAGCGCCTTGATGCGGCTCTGCGCCTGTTTGGCTTTCGTCGCCTTGGCCTTGAAGCGGTCAATGAAGGATTGCAGGTGCGCGCGCTTGCGCTGCTGCTTGTCGAGCATGGCTTGCGCGAGTTCAAGTTGCGCGGCACGCTGTTTCTCGAAGGCGCTGTAGTTGCCCGAATAGCGCTTGAGCTTGCGTTCGTCGATATGGACGATCACATTGGTCAGACCGTCGAGAAAGTCGCGGTCATGCGAGATCACCAGCAGTGTGCCCGGATAGCGTTTCAGCCAATCCTCCAGCCACAGAATCGCGTCCAGGTCGAGGTGGTTGGTCGGTTCATCCAGCAGCAACAGCTCGGACGGGCACATCAGCGCCTGCGCGAGGTTGAGGCGCATGCGCCAGCCACCGGAAAAGCTGGCGACCGATTGCGACATTTGCGCGACCGTGAAGCCGAGCCCGGTCAGCAGTTGCTCGGCGCGCGAGCGTACCGTGTACGCATCGGCGTCGGCCAGCAGCGCGTGCAGCTCGGCAATCCGATGACCATCGGCGTCTGCGTCCAGGGCTTCGAGTTGCGCGAGTTCGCTTTCCAGCTGGCGCAGGTGAGCGTCGCCGTCGATCGCGTAATCGACGGCCGAGCGTTCCAGTGCCGGAGTCTCCTGCGCGACATGGGCGACACGCCAGGCTTTCGGGTAATCGATGGCGCCGCCATCCGGATGCAATTCGTCGCGCAGCATCGCAAACAGCGTGGATTTGCCGCTGCCATTGGCGCCAATCAGGCCGACTTTCTCGCCGGGGTTAATGGTCAGGTCGGCCGCGTCGAACAGCACTTTCGTGCCGCGCATCAGGCCAAGGTTAGTCAGGCGGATCATGTTGGTTCAGAGTCGCTGGATCCCGGCGTTCGCCGGGATGACCGTGGTTTGGCGTCCTGCCAATGAATGATGTCGTCCCGGCGCAAGCCGGAACCCAGAGTCGTTGTTAAAGCTGGTTTGCAGTCAGCAGGAAGACTTGTTCGTCGCCGGCGCTGGTCGACAGCCAGGTCAACTCGTAATCACCGAAGGCGGTTTCGGCATACGGGAATTCATTGCCAATCTCGACGACGAGGATCCCGCCCGGGTTCAGTCGTGCCTTGGCGCCGGCCACGATCTTGCGCACCAGGTCCATGCCGTCCTCGCCACCGGCCAGTGCCATCTGCGGCTCGTGCCGGTACTCGGCCGGCAGGCAGCGCATGGATTCGCTGTTCACATAGGGAGGGTTGGTAATGATCAGGTCGTAGGTCTTGCCCTTGGGGAGCTTCGCATACAGGTCTGATTCATACAGCTTGATGCGGTCCTGCAGCCGGTAATCCTCGATATTGCGTTGCGCGACGGCGAGCGCATCCTTGGACAGGTCGACCGCATCGACCTGCGCGTGCGGGAAGGCCTCGGCCAGCAGGATGGCCAGGCAACCGGATCCGGTGCACAGCTCGAGTACGCGGGAGACACCCCACGGGTCTTGTACCCAGGGCTGGAATTGCTCCGGAATCAGCTCGGCAATGAAGGAGCGCGGCACGATCACGCGTTCGTCGACATAGAAATTGAAATCGCCGAGCCACGCTTCTTGCGTGATATAGGCCGCCGGCACGCGATCGACTGCGCGGCGCTCGATCACTTTCAGCAGCGCATCGATTTCCTCCGGCAGCAGGCGCGCATCGAGGAAGGGATCGAGCTTGTCGATCGGCAGCTTCAGCGTGTGCAGCAGCAGGTAAGCGGCTTCGTCATACGCATTGTTGCTGCCATGGCCAAAGAACAGGCCTTCGGTATTGAAGCGGGTTACCGCGTGGCGCAGCAGGTCGCGCAGGGTGCTGAAGGGCAGGCTCACAGCAGTAGATTCTCCAGGGTGCGCCGGTAGATGTTTTTCAGGGGCTCGATCTCGGTGACGGCAATGTGTTCGTCGATCTTGTGTATCGTCGCATTGGTGGGGCCGAACTCGACGACCTGCGGGCAGATCTGCGCGATGAAACGACCGTCCGAGGTGCCGCCCGAGGTCGACAGCTCGGTGTCGCGACCGGTTTCGGCCTTGATGGCTGCGCTCATCGCATTGCTGAGCTCGCCTTTCGGTGTCAGGAACGGCAGGCCGCCGACGGTCCACTTGAGGTCGTAATCGAGGCCGTGCTTGTCCAGCACCGCATGCACGCGTTGCTGCAAGCCTTCGACCGTGCTGGCGGTCGAGAAGCGGAAGTTGAAGTCGACCACGCATTCGCCCGGGATCACGTTCGACGCGCCGGTGCCGGCATGAATGTTCGACACCTGCCACGACGTCGGCGAGTAATACGCGTTGCCCTGGTCCCATTCGATGGACACCAGCTCGGCCAGCGCGGGCGCGGCCAGGTGGATCGGGTTCTTCGCCATGTGCGGATAAGCGATATGGCCCTGGATGCCCTTGAACACCAGCTTGCCCGACATCGTGCCGCGGCGGCCGTTCTTGATCATGTCGCCGATCTGCTGCACGGAGGTCGGCTCGCCGACGATGCAGTAATCCAGCTGCTCGCCGCGCGCCTTCAGCTGGTCGCAGACGATCACGGTGCCGTCGATGGCCGGGCCTTCTTCATCGCTGGTGATCAGGAAGCCGATCGAGCCCTTGTGGTCCGGATGCGCGGCGACGAATTCTTCGCACGCGACCACCATCGCCGCCAGCGACGTTTTCATGTCAGCCGCGCCGCGACCATACAGTTTGCCGTCGCGGTGGGTGGGGATGAACGGGTCCGACGACCATTGCGCCAGCGGCCCGGTGGGCACGACGTCGGTGTGGCCGGCGAAGACCAACAGCGGTTGCGCGTTGCCTTTGCGGGCCCACAGGTTGGTCACGTCGCCGGAAGCGATCGTCTCGCAATGGAAGCCCAGCGGCGCCAGCCGTTCGGCCATCTTCAGCTGGCAGCCGCCATCGGCCGGCGTGACGGAGTGCAGCGCGATCAGTTCTTCGGTCAGGGCCAGGGTCGGGGTCTTGCTCATGTCAGTGTCTGTTCATACTTCTCGATGTCGTAGCCAACGACAACGGTTGCGCCCTTGACGATCACGGGACGCTTGATGACGCTGGGGTTGGCCATCATCAGTGCTGTCGCGCTGTCGGCGTCGATCACGGCTGCCTTTTGCGTATCGGTCAGGCCGCGCCAGGTCAGGCCCTTGCGGTTGACCAGCACCTCCCACGGTTGCGTCCTCAGCCAGCCGGACACCGTCGCGGCATCCAGTCCGGCTTTCTTGAAGTCGTGGAAGGCGTAGGCGATGCCCCGCCCTTCGAGCCAGGTTCGCGCTTTCTTGACGCTGTCGCAGTTGGGTATGCCGTAGAGGGTCATCATGGTTGTTAACAGCGCATGCCGGGATCCAGCGTCTGCAGATTTAATCGCGCAGCAGTTCGTTGATGCTGGTCTTGGCGCGGGTCTTCTCATCGACGCGCTTGACAATGACGGCGCAGTACAGGCTGTACTTGCCATCGGCCGACGGCAGGTTGCCGGACACGACCACCGAGCCTTCCGGAATGCGGCCATAGCTGACTTCACCGGTGGCGCGGTCATAGATCTTGGTCGACTGGCCGATGTAGACACCCATCGAAATCACCGAGTTGGCTTCGACGATCACGCCTTCGACGACTTCCGAGCGCGCGCCGATGAAGCAGTTGTCTTCGATGATGGTCGGGTTGGCCTGCATCGGCTCCAGCACGCCGCCAATGCCGACGCCGCCGGACAGGTGCACGTTCTTGCCGATCTGGGCGCAGGAACCGACGGTGGCCCAGGTGTCGACCATGGTGCCTTCATCAACATACGCGCCGATGTTCACGTAGGACGGCATCAGCACCACGTTCTTGCCGATGAAGGAGCCACGGCGCGCAACGGCCGGCGGCACCACGCGGAAGCCGCCCTTGGCGAAATCATCTGCGCTGTAGTTGGCGAACTTGGTCGGCACCTTGTCGTAGAACTGCATGCCGCCGCCGCCCGGAATGGCGACGTTGTCTTCGAGACGGAACGACAGCAGCACGGCCTTCTTCACCCACTGGTTGACGACCCAGCTGCCGCTGTCCTTCTGCGCCACGCGCAGGGTGCCGGCGTTGAGTTGCTCGAGCACGTCGGCGACCGCATTGCGGACGTCGGCCGGCGCCGACTTCGGCGAGAAATTGGCGCGCTCTTCCCAGGCGCTGTCGATGAAGGATTGCAGTTGTTGGCTCATGGTGTCTCGGTGTTCAGTAAGAGTCAGTAGGGGGTAGTTATGCGTCCGCGCTCAGGCGGCCAGCTTGCGGGTGAATTCGACGATGCGTTTGGCCGCTTCCAGGCATTCATCCACTTCGGCGACCAGCGCCATGCGGATGCGGTTCGCGCCCGGGTTGACGCCATGCGCTTCGCGCGCGACATAGCTGCCCGGCAGCACCGTCACATTATATTCGGCGTACAGGCGCTTCGCGAATTCGGTATCGCTGATCTTCGCGAGCTTGTCGACCCTGGCCCACAGGTAGAAGCCGGCATCGGGCAAGGCCACGTCGAGCACTTCAGCGAGCATTGGCGTGACCTGGTTGAACTTGCGGATGTACTTGTCGCGGTTCTCCTCGACGTGGGTCTCGTCGTTCCACGCGACGATCGACGCCGCTTGCACCGACGGGCACATCGCGCTGCCATGGTAGGTGCGGTACAGCAGGAATTGCTTCAGGATGGCCTTGTCGCCGGCCACGAAGCCCGAGCGCATGCCCGGCACGTTGGAACGCTTCGACAGGCTGGAGAACGCGATCAGGCGCTCGTAGCCGCGGCCGAGCTGGTGGGCGGCTTGCATCGCGCCCAGCGGCTTCTGGTCGCCGAACCAGATCTCGGAATAGCACTCATCCGCGGCGATCACGAAGCCGTGCCGGTCCGACAGGTCGAACAGGTGCTGCCAGTCTTCCAGCGTCAGCACGGCGCCAGTCGGGTTGCCCGGGGTGCAGATGTACAGCAGCTGCACGCGCGGCCACACGTCGGCCGGCACGGTCGAGAAGTCGGGCGCGAAATTGCGCGCCGGGTCCGAGTTCACGAAGAAGGGCTCGGCGCCCGCGAGAAAGGCCGCGCCTTCGTAGATTTGGTAGAACGGGTTCGGGCACACCACGACGGCCTTGGCGGCCGGGTCGATCACGGCCTGCGCCAGCGCGAACAAGGCTTCGCGCGAACCATTCACCGGCAGCACTTCGGTCGCCGGATCCAGCTTCGGCAAGCCATAGCGCCGTTCCAGCCAATGGCAGATGGCGCCGCGCAGCGCGTCGCTGCCGGCGGTGGTCGGGTAATTCGCGAGGCCGGCCAGGTTGTCCGCCAGCGCCTGCTGGATGAAAGCCGGGGTCGGGTGCTTGGGTTCGCCGATGCCGAGGCTGATGGCCGGGTAGGCGGGATTAGGTTTCACATCGGCAAACAGCTGCCGGAGTTTTTCAAAAGGATAAGGCTGGAGTCGGGCGAGCAGCGGGTTCACGGGGCGGGGCGCTTCGAAAAAGATTCGGCAAAGAGTCGGAATTATTCTGGAAATTCAAGCGATTGCGGCGGCCGCGATTATACCTGCGGGGCGCGGCAGCGGCACGGCGGCATCGGCGCGAACCGGGGGCAAGCGAGCGCATTGGCACCGTTCAGCCGTGAAAGTCGGCGGACGGTGCGCGACCAGGCGCTAGTCCCTGCCTGCGAGAGTAGGGTTGGGGTACAGCCGGATGATATGATGGCGCGATTCTTTTGACCCACCGGGAAATCCCCCGCAGTGCCGCGTGGCTGCTGCGCGCCAGGCTTCCCGGTTTCTCTTTTTTCATGCTGGAAAAGACGTGCGGTTAACCTCTATCAAACTCTCGGGCTTCAAGTCCTTCGTCGATCCCACCAACTTCCAGGTCCCCGGCCAGCTGGTCGGCGTGGTCGGACCCAACGGTTGCGGCAAGTCCAACATCATCGATGCGGTGCGCTGGGTGCTCGGAGAATCCAAGGCCTCCGAACTGCGCGGCGAGTCCATGCAGGACGTGATCTTCAATGGCTCGTCCAACCGCAAGCCGGCCGGACGCGCATCGGTCGAGCTGCTGTTCGATAACTCGGCAGGCAAGGCCGCCGGCCAGTGGAGCACCTATGCCGAGATCTCGGTCAAGCGCACGCTGACCCGTGACGGCACCTCGACCTATTACATCAACAACCAGTCCGTGCGTCGTCGCGACGTGCAAGACATCTTCCTCGGCACCGGCCTCGGTCCGCGCGCTTACGCGATCATTGGCCAGGGCATGATCTCGCGCATTATCGAGGCGCGTCCTGAAGAGCTGCGCATCTTCCTCGAGGAAGCCGCCGGCGTCTCCAAGTACAAGGAACGCCGCCGCGAGACCGAGAACCGACTGCAAGACACCCGCGAGAACCTGCAGCGTGTGGAAGACATCCTGCGCGAACTGAACGCCAACCTGGAAAAGCTGGAAAAACAGGCCGAGGTCGCCACCCGCTACCACGAGCTGCAATCCGACCAGGAAGAGAAGCAGAAGCTGCTGTGGCTGCTGCGCAAGAACGAGGCCAAGGCCGAGCAGGAAAAGTTCATGCGCGACATCGACAAGGGGCAGACCGACCTCGAAGAACAGACCGCCAAGCTGCGCCACATCGAGACCGAGCTCGAGCACATGCGCCAGGCGCACTATGCCGCCGGCGACCGCATGCACCAGGCGCAGGGTGCGCTGTACCAGACCAACTCCGAGATCGGCAGCCTCGAGGCGCAGATCAAGTTCGTGATCGAATCGCGCGCCCGCCTGCAGACCCAGCTGAACTCGCTGACGGCGCAGCGCGATCAATGGCAACGCCAGAGCACGGAATTCCAGGACGAGCTCGCCAACGCCGAAGTCGGCCTGGAAGAGCACGCGATGCGCGTGGCCGAAGCGCAGCAATCCGTGCAAAACAAACAGGACGAGATGCCGGCGCTGGAAGAATCCTGGCGTGCCGCGCAGCTGGCCAGCACCGAATCGCGCTCGAAGATCATGCAGGTGCAGCAGCGTATCGAGCTCGAGTCCGCGCACCAGCGCAATGCGTCGAACATCCTGAACAATCTGTCCCAGCGCCGCGAGCGCCTGGCGCAGGAAAAGAACCTGCTGGCCTCGCCTGACACCTCGCAGCTCGACGAGCTGAAGGCGCAGGCCGAAGAAAAGCAGATGCAGCTCGAGCAGGCACAGGGCGAACTTGACACCGCGCGCGAAAACCAGCCGAAGCTGGAACAGGAGCGCCGTGAAGCGCAGGAAGCCGTCAACCGCGAGACCGCAGCGCACGCGCAGTTTGAAGCCCGCCTCGCGGCATTGAAGCAGTTGCAGGAGAACGTGCAGACCGAAGGCAAGGTCGCGCCCTGGCTGGACAAGCACGAGCTCGGCAAGCTGCCACGCCTGTGGCAGAAGCTGTCCATCGAATCGGGTTGGGAAACCGCGCTCGAAGCAGTGCTGCGCGAGCGCACCGGTGCATTGGAAGTGTCCAATCTCGACTGGGCCAAGGCCTTCTTCAGCGATGCGCCGCCGGCCAAGCTGTCGCTGTACTCGACCACCGGCACGCCGGGCAACACCGATCCGGCGCCGGCCGGCTTCAAGCCGCTGCTGTCGCTGATGCAGCTGAACGATCCGGGCCTGCGCGCGCTGATGCAGGACTGGCTGCACGGCGTGTACGTCGCTGACGATGCCGCTACCGCGCTGGCGCAGCGTACATCGCTGCCGTCGGGCGCCATGCTGGTCACACGCGAGGGTCACCTCGTCAGCAAGCTGTCGGTGCGCTTCTACGCGTCCGATTCCGAGCAGGACGGCATGCTGGCGCGCCAGCAGGAGATCGACAACCTCGAGCGCCAGGTGCGCGCGCAAGCCATGCTGGCGGACGAAGCGCGCCAGCGCTCGGTGCGTGCCGATGCCGCGCTGACCCAGGGCACGGCTCGCCTCGAACAGCTGACGCAGCAAGTGGCGCAACTGACGCAGGGCATGCACGGCCTGCAGATCGAACTGCTGAAGCTGACCGAAGCCGTCGAGCGTTTCAGCCAGCGCAGCACCCAGATCCACAATGACCTGGCCGAGATTTCGGCGCAGGAAGCCGAGCAACGGGCCATCATGGTCGAGGCCGAGCAGGCACTGGAACAGCTCGACATCGAACTGGGCGACGTGCAGCAAAGCCATGAAGACGGCCAGACCGTTTACCTCGAGCGCGAGCAGCGACTGAACCAGGCGCGCGAACAGCTGCGCGAACTGGAGCTGGCCGCGCAGCAGGCCGAGTTCGCCGAAAAGTCGCACCAGAATCGCATCGAAGAACTCAAGCGCAGCATCAGCACCGCGCTGGAACAATCGGCGCAGCTGTTCGCCAGCATGGAGCAAGGCCAGCTGGAACTGGAATCGCTGGACGACCAGGCGGCGCAAGCCGGCCTGCAGTCACTGCTCGAGCGCCGCAGCGAACAGGAACTGGCGCTGGCCAATGCCCGCCACGAACTGGACCAGCTGACCCAGCGCATGCGCGGCATGGAAGAAGGCAAGCTGGCGGCCGACCGCGCGCAACAGCCGTTGCGCGACCGCATCGTCGAACTGCAGCTGAAGGAACAGGCGGCACGCCTGAACCAGGAGCAGTACGCCGAGGCGCTGGCCAACACCCAGGCCGACGAAGCGGCACTGTCGGCCAAGCTGACCGACGACATGCGTCCGTCCTACCTGCAGGGCGAAGTGACGCGCCTGACCAACCAGATCAACGCACTGGGCCCGGTCAACCTGGCAGCGCTGGACGAACTGGCGCAGGCCTCGGAGCGCAAGAATTTCCTCGACGCGCAGAATGCCGACCTGATGGAAGCCATCACCACGCTGGAAGACGCGATCGCGAAGATCGACATGGAAACCCGCGATCTGCTGCAGGGCACCTTCGACAAGGTCAACCATCACTTCGGCGAACTGTTCCCGGTGCTGTTCGGCGGCGGCAATGCGAAGCTGGTGATGACGGGCGAAGAAATCCTCGATTCGGGCGTGCAGGTGATGGCCCAGCCGCCGGGCAAGAAGAACGCGACCATCCACTTGCTGTCCGGCGGCGAGAAGGCGCTGACCGCAACGGCGCTGGTGTTCGCTATCTTCCAGCTCAATCCGGCACCGTTCTGCTTGCTGGACGAGGTGGACGCGCCGCTGGACGACGCCAACACCGAGCGTTTCTGCAATATGGTCAAGAAGATGTCGGCTTACACGCAGTTCCTGTTCATCTCGCACAACAAGATCGCGATGGAAATGGCGCAGCAGCTGATCGGCGTGACGATGCAGGAACAGGGCGTGTCCCGCATCGTGGCCGTGGACATGGAGTCGGCGGCCAACCTCGCCACCGAGCAGCAGGCGGCCTGACCGACGTGAAGGAAAGCAGGGTGGCGCGGGCTGCCCTTCAATCCCACAATGCAGCGGAGCGGGCCATGGCCGCGCGCTTCTGGTAGTAGGCCTCGTTCTCTTCGGCCTCGCGGGCGCGCGAATGTTCGACCGCGGCGCAGATCATGTAGTGCTCTTCGGCGCGCCGGTACCACCATTGGCGTAGCCAGCGGGTGATGGGGCGGCCGGACAGGACGTCGATCGCGTTGTATTTGATTTCCGAGGTATTGGCCATTGTCGGAGGTCCTCCCTGAAGGGGTCTGTGCGTGTTTGTTATCGTAATGACAAAACTTTTCGGGTTCTTGATTAGTGTCAACTTCGCTGATCGATAGGTGGGAACTTGCCTTAGGGAATAAATTTTGCGTCCGCAGTGGTCGCTGACCGGCAAAATGAGGAAGAACAAGCGTGGCCAGATCGCCAACTTCCCGTAAAATGTTTCTTTATTGAATATCTTTAAGCGAAAGAGCGCGGAATGACTGAGCTGCAGGCAAGCCTGATGGCCATAGGCGGCGTGATCGTGGTGGGCGTCATCTCCTACAACAAGTGGCAGGAGTGGCGCGCGAAGAAGTCGGTCGAGCAGGCGTTTTCACCGTTGGAAGACGACGTCCTGATGGGCGGCGGCCCGGCCGAGCGCCAGGAGCCGGTGCTGTCGCCATTCGAAGGGCCTGAAGTCGTGGCGGCCCACGCGCATGATGCGTTGGCCCATGGCGAAGTCGATGCGGGTGTAGGTGATGCCGATGACCAGGGATACAACGCGGCGGCCGCCCCGGCGGCAGCATCCACCTTCATCGAGCCCCATGCCAAGCCGTCGCCGCTGGATGAGGCCATCGACTGCATCATCCCGCTGACGCTGGATGCGCCGCTGCGCGGTGAAAAAATCTCCGCCGCTTTCCAGCAACTGCACATCGTCGGCAACAAGCCGGTGCGCGTGATAGGCGTGAACGAAGCTGGCG
>JBDKLN010000025.1:0-14422 GCA_039806045.1 Pseudomonadota bacterium | reverse complement strand
AAGTCGAGGATGATGATGCCGCCAAGGTTGCGCAGGCGCAGCTGGCGCGCGATCGCGTGCGCTGCTTCGAGGTTGGTCTTGAAGATCGTGTCGTCGAAATTGCGGCCGGTGACATAGCTGCCGGTGTTGACGTCGATGGTCGTCATCGCTTCGGTTTGCTCGATGATCAGGTAGCCGCCGGACTTCAGGTCCACGCGGCGTCCCAAGGCCTTCTCGATCTCTTCTTCGACGCCGTACAGGTCGAATAGCGGGCGCTCGCCGGTGTAGTGCACGAGCTTGGGCAGCACCGATGGCGTATAGCTGGTGCCGAACTCGGTCAGTTTGGCGAAGTTCTCGCGTGAGTCGATCTGAATGCTGGCGGTCTGGTCGCCGACGAAGTCGCGCAGCACGCGCTGCGCCAGGTTCAGGTCCTGGTACAGCAGCGTCGGCGCCGGCACCGTCTTGGACTGCTGGACGATGTGGGTCCAGGTCTTGCGCAGGTAGGCGACGTCCATCCCGAGATCGGCATCGCTCGCATCTTCGGCCATCGTTCGGATGATGTAGCCGCCTTTTTCATCGGCGGGCACCAGCGTCTGCAGCTTGGCCTTCAGCGCTTCGCGCTCGGCCTCGCTCTCGATGCGCTGTGAAATGCCGATATGCGGGTCCTGCGGCAGGTAAACCAGCATGCGGCCCGCGATGGAAATTTGCGTCGACAGGCGTGCGCCCTTGGTGCCGATCGGGTCCTTGATGACTTGCACCATCACCGACTGGCCGTCGAACAACAGCTTTTCGATCGGCAGTGGGTTGTTTCCGGCGCCGGATTGCTGGCGCGCCTCCCAGATATCGGCCACGTGCAGGAAAGCGGCGCGTTCGAGCCCGATGTCGATGAAGGCTGATTGCATGCCCGGCAGCACCCGCGCCACCTTGCCGAGATAAATATTCCCGGTGCGGCCGCGCGATGCGCTGCGCTCGATATGCAACTCTTGCACCGAGCCTTGCTGTATCAACGCGACACGGGTTTCCTGGGGAGTGATATTGACGAGCAGGTCTTCTGTCATAGGGTCTTGATGCCCGCTTGATTGAGTAGTTGTGCGGTTTCGAATAATGGCAGGCCCATGATGCCGGTATAGCTGCCGCTGATGTGCTCGATGAATTGCGCCGCATGGCCCTGCACGCCGTAGGCGCCGGCCTTGTCATACGGTTCGGCCGTATTGCAGTACGCGCGCAGCATTTGCTCGCTGACTTTGGCGAACCTGACTTGCGAACGGTTGATGGTTTCCCTCAGCTCATCGTTCGCGATCACGGCGATGGCGGTCAGCACTTCGTGTGTGCGGCCCGACAGCGAGCGCAACATGTCGATCGCCTCGGCCATATCGGCCGGCTTGCCAAGGATCTTGCCGTCGACCGTGACCGTCGTGTCAGCGGCCAGCACCGGGCGCTGCGGCAGCCGGCGCCACAGCACGGCGTTCCAGCCATGCTCGGCCTTTTCGCGCGCCACGCGCTGCACGTACACATCCGGCGCTTCGCCGGGCAGCACATCCTCCGATACGGCGCCATGGCGGCCCGGCTCTTCACGCAGCATCAGGATCTCGAACTCGACGCCGATCTGGCGCAGCAGCTCTCGCCGGCGCGGGCTCTTCGAAGCGAGATAGATTTTCTGGTCCGGGAAGATCATCTGAAGCTTTCCATTACGCGCGGCCTGCCGCTCCGCCTGGTCACCATGACCTTGCCCGGAATCAGAGCGTGGGCCTGTGGTAAGGGTGGTTGCGGGTGATCGACCACGCACGGTACAGCTGTTCCGCCAGCAAGACTCTCACCATGCCATGCGGCAGGGTCAGGCTGGAGACGCGCATCAGCATGTCGGCGTTCTTCTTGAAATCGGCATCCAGCCCGTCAGCGCCGCCGATGACGAATGTAACATCCCCGCCCAGCTGTTGCCAATTCGTCAGCTGCTGCGCCAGTTGCAGCGTGGTCAGGTCACGGCCATGCTCATCCAGTGCCACCACGCGGCCACCCTTGGGCAGCACACCTTCGATCCGTGTGCGCTCCTGCGCCATCACCGTTTCGGCACTACGGCCGCCGGAGCGTTCGACGGGCTTGATCTCTTTCAGCACCAGACGGCACTCGGCCGGCATCCGCTTCGCATATTCCTGGTAGCCGTCCTCGATCCACGTGGGCATCTTGTGGCCCACGGCCGCGATGATCAGCTGCATGTAGTCAGGACGTCAGGTCGGCCGGTCAGACAGTCTTGCGTGCAGCCGACTTGGTGGCGGTCTTCTTCGCAGCGGCTTTCTTTGCCGGCGCCTTGGTGGCGGCTGTCTTCGCTGCGGTCTTGCGCGGCGTTTTGACAGCGGCGGTCTTGGCGGCCGACTTGGTTGCCGTCTTGGCAGCCGTCTTGCCTGCTGCGGACTTCGAAGCGGTCTTGCCCGTGGTTTTGGATGCCGCCTTCTTGGCCGGGGCCTTGCGCGCCGGCTTGGCGTCGTCATCTGCGCCGGCCGCAGTCTTGCGGGCGCCAGTGCGCTTGGCCGCGCCGAATTTCACTTCCTTGTCGCCCCAGATTTCCTCGAGGCGGTAGTAGGCGCGGATTGCCGGCTGCATGATGTGGACCACCATGTCGCCCAGGTCGACCAGCACCCATTCGCCGGTGCCTTCACCTTCCATGTTCACGATGTCACCGCCCGCAGCCTTGACCTTGTCGCGTACCGACGATGCCAGCGCCTTGGTCTGGCGGTTCGAAGTGCCGGAGGCGATGGCAATGCGGTCGAACATGCTGGTCAGGTGGGTCGTGTCGTACACGCGGATTTCCTGCGCCTTCACGTCCTCAAGGGCGTCGACGACCAGTGCCTGAAGTTTTTTGATGTCCATTAATGAGTCTGGTAAAGATGATGTTGTCGAATATAGTCTAGCACCGGCGCCGGCAGCTGCCCTGCGGCATCGCCCCCTTCGGCCAGGAATGCCCGGATTGCCGTCGATGACACGTCCAGCGCCAGGTTGGGCGCAATGAATGCCAGCCCGGCCGGCGTGCCGCGCAGTTGCGACGGCGTCGCCAGCCGACGCGCCACGTCGGCCGCCACCTCGCCATCCAGCACGTCGCGCGCCATCGAAAATCCCGGGCGCGCGGCGAAGCACAGGTGGGCCAGGTCAAACAGCTGCCGCCAGTCGCGCCAGGTATGCAGGTTGGCCAGCTGGTCGGCGCCCAGCGCCAGCACCAGCGAAGCCTCGTGACCCAGCTCATCCCGCAACGAGCGCAGCGTATCGATCGCATAGCTGGCGCCGCCGCGCCGGACTTCCTGGTCGTCGACCACGACCGGCATGGGCCAGTCCGCGAAAGCCAGTTTCAGCATCGCGACGCGATCGGCCGCCGGAGTCTGCATGCCCGGCTTCTGCCACGGCTGGCCCGCGGGAATCAGCCGCAGCTCATTCGGGTGCAGCAGCGTGCTGAAGTAATGCGCGAGGCCCACATGTCCTGCATGCACCGGGTCGAAGCTGCCACCCAGCAGCAGCACGCAGCGCCGGGTCAAGCCGTCAACCATCACGCGGCCAGCCAGTCCCGGTGTGGCAGGAAGTCGGTATACAGCCTGGCTTCCGGCGAGCCGGCCTCGGGCTTCCAGTCGTAGCGCCATTTGACGATCGGCGGCATCGACATCAGGATGGATTCAGTGCGTCCGCCCGACTGCAGGCCGAACAGCGTGCCACGGTCGAACACGAGGTTGAACTCCACATAACGGCCGCGGCGATAGGCCTGGAAGTCACGCTCACGCTCGCCATACGGCATGTCCTTGCGCGCCTTCAGGATGGGCAGGTAGGCGTTCAGGAAGTGGTCGCCGACGCTCTGCGTCATCGCAAAGCTCTGCTCGAAACCGGGCGCGTTGAAATCATCGAAGAACACGCCGCCGATGCCGCGCGCTTCATTGCGATGCTTGAGGAAAAAATACTCGTCGCACCACTGCTTGAAGCGCGGGTGCAGATCGCTGCCGAATGGCGCCAGCGCATCGTGGCAAGTCTGGTGGAAATGCTTCGCATCTTCCGCAAAGCCGTAATAGGGGGTCAGGTCCATGCCCCCACCGAACCACCAGACCGGCTCCTTGCCATCGCCGGCCGTCGAGAAGCAGCGCACGTTCATGTGCACGGTCGGTGCATAAGGGTTACGCGGGTGGAAGACCAGCGACACGCCCATCGCTTCCCACGGGCGACCGGCCAGGTCAGGACGGTTGGCGACCGCGGACGGTGGCAGCTTGCTGCCCGTCACATGCGAGAAGCCAACGCCGCCGCGCTCGAGCACATGGCCTTCCTCGATCAGGCGCGAAATGCCGCCGCCGCCCAGCGAGCCGCCTGCGGGCCGTTCCCATGCATCACGGATAAAGGACTTGCCGTCGATTTCCTCAACGGCGGTGACGATGCGTTCCTGCAGGGACAGCAGCCAGCGCTTGACGGCCTTGGTATCGGGGGCGCTCATGGATCTTCGTGCTCCCTGCGCTCAGGCCGGGCGCTTCAGCGCACGCCAGCCGATGTCACGGCGGAATTGCATGCCATCGAAACGGATCTGGTCCACGGCGTCATACGCATGTTTTTGCGCGACCTTGACGCTGTCGCCGAGGCCCACCACGCACAGCACGCGGCCGCCCGAAGTCTTCAGCGCGCCGTTCTCCAGCACGCTGCCCGCATGGAAGGTCACGCTTTCGGCGGTCTCGGCCGGAATGCCGCTGATGACGTCGCCTTTTTTCGGCGAATCCGGATAGCCGCCCGCCGCCATCACCACGCCCAGCGCGGTGCGACGGTCCCAGTCGAGCTCGATGGTGTCGAGCGTGCCATTGCACGCATGCTCCATCACGGTCACGAGGTCGGTCTTCAGGCGCGCCATGATCGGCTGCGTCTCCGGGTCGCCCATGCGGCAATTGAATTCCAGCGTCTTCGGGTTGCCCTGTGCGTCGATCATCAGGCCCGCATACAGGAAGCCGGTGTAGGGGATGCCGTCCTTCGCCATGCCTTGCACCGTCGGCTGGATGATCTCGCGCATCACGCGTGCATGCAGCTGGGGCGTGACGATCGGGGCCGGGGAATACGCCCCCATGCCACCGGTGTTCGGGCCCTGGTCGTTGTCGAGCAGGCGCTTGTGGTCCTGGCTGGTGGCCAGCGGCAGGATGTTCTTGCCGTCGACCATGACGATGAAGCTCGCTTCTTCGCCCTCGAGGAATTCTTCGATCACGACACGCGCGCCGGCGTCGCCGAAGCGATTGTCCGACAACATCATGTCGATCGCGCCATGCGCTTCGTCCAGCGTCGTGGCGACCACGACGCCCTTGCCGGCGGCCAGGCCATCGGCCTTGATCACGATCGGTGCGCCTTGCTCATCGATGTAGCGGTGCGCAGCGGCGGCATCGCTGAAGGTCTGGTATTTCGCGGTCGGAATGCCGTGCCGGTGCATGAAAGCTTTCGCGAAGTCCTTCGAGCTTTCCAGTTGTGCGGCCTGCTGTGTCGGGCCGAATACCTTCAGCCCGCGCTCCCGGAACAGGTCGACGATGCCAGCCGCCAGCGGTGCTTCGGGGCCGACCACGGTCAGCGCGATCTGCTCCTTCTGCGCGAACTCGGCCAGTGCGGCCGGATCGGTAAGGGCGACGTTCTTCAGGCGCTCATCAAGCGCCGTCCCCCCGTTGCCAGGGGCGACCATCACGACCTGTATGCGTTTCGATTGGGCCAGCTTCCAGGCCAGTGCATGTTCACGGCCACCGGAGCCTACGACGAGAATTTTCATGGGGAGCGAAGAAGGGAAAATCGGGGAATAGTAGTCGTCGCGCCGGACGATTCCGGGCGCGCGTCTCGGTCACATCATTCGTTGATGACAGCGTTGGTATAGACCTCTTGCACGTCGTCGAGGTTTTCCAGCGCATCGAGCAGTTTTTGCATCTTGGCTGCATCGTCGCCCTCGAACTCGGTCGAGGTCGACGGCTTCATCGTCACCTCGGCCACCTCGGGCTTGAAGCCGGCCTTTTCCAGCGTCTCGCGAATGGCCGACAGCTGGTACGGGTCGCAGACCACTTCAAAGCCGCCTTCATCGTCGGCGATCACGTCCTCGGCGCCGGCTTCGAGTGCGGCTTCCATCAGTGCGTCTTCATTCGTACCCGGCGCGAACAGCAGCTGGCCGCAGTGCTTGAACAGGAAGGCCACCGAACCTTCGGTACCCATGTTGCCGCCGAACTTGCTGAAGGCGTGGCGCACTTCAGCCACGGTACGCACGCGGTTGTCCGTCAGGCAGTCGACGATGATGGCGGCGCCATTGATGCCGTAGCCTTCGTAGCGAATTTCTTCGTAGTTCACGCCTTCAAGGCCGCCGGTGCCGCGCTGGATCGCGCGGGTGACATTGTCCTTCGGCATGTTGGCATCGGCGGCCTTGTCGACCGCGAGGCGCAGTCGCGGGTTGGCCGCGATGTCGCCGCCGCCCATGCGGGCAGCGACCGTGATTTCCTTGATCAGCCGGGTCCAGATCTTGCCGCGCTTGGCGTCAGTCGCGGCCTTCTTGTGCTTGATATTGGCCCATTTGCTATGTCCTGCCATGTCAACATTCTTTCCGGTGGGTTGGGTGCCTGGCTGTCCGATGCGGCCTGATCAAAAAATCTTTATGAATCAGTCGCTTGGGCAGGATATTGAGCCTGCTGCAGGCGGGTGAACAGGGTCCGGATTCTACCACAGCGCCCCTGTGGTCATTTCCTGCGAAACCGGGCTTTCCGCATTCACGAAACCGTCGCCAGCGCCGCCCATTACAATCGCCGCAAAGGAATACCGCGAGGAGACACGATGGATCTGGGCATTGCAGGCAAGACCGCGCTGGTCTGTGGCGCGAGCAAGGGGCTGGGCCGCGGCTGCGCGCAGGCGCTTGCTCATGAGGGTGTGCACGTGACGCTGGTCGCGCGTACCGAAGAGACGCTCTCTGCCGTCGCTGCCGAATTGCAGGCGGCCGTTGGGCGCAAGGTGAAGGTCAGCATGGTGGCGGCCGACATCACCACGCGGGAAGGCCGCGCGCTGGCGCTGGAAGTTTGTCCCGCGCCCGACATCCTCGTCAACAACGCCGGCGGCCCGCCGCCGGGCGACTTTCGTGACTGGGAGCGCGACGATTGGATCGCGGCGATCGACGCCAACATGCTGACCCCGATCGAACTGATCAAGGCCACCGTCGACGGCATGATGGCGCGCGGCTTTGGCCGCATCGTCAACATCACCTCGGCGGCGGTCAAGGCGCCATACCCGTCGCTCGGCCTGTCCAACGGCGCGCGTTCCGGCCTGACCGGTTTCGTCGCCGGACTCGCACGCGAAACGGTCGGCCATAACGTGACCATCAACAACCTGCTGCCTGGTTTCCACGATACCGATCGCCTGCGCAAGGCCTACAGCTCGGTCGCGCGCTCGACCGGCGGCAACCTGGAAGCGGCCTTGAAGCAAGGCCAGAAACAGATTCCGGCCGGCCGCTTCGGGACGGCCGATGAATTCGGCGCATTTTGCGCGTTCATCTGCAGCATGCACGCGGGCTTTATGACCGGACAGAACATCTTGCTTGACGGCGGCGCCTATCCGGGCACGCTGTAAGGGCAGCATCGGCTGGCAATTTGTCATGAACTCCGGTTTTCGCAATCCATAGTGCAGCATGCGCCGGTCGCCTCAGGCGAACGGCGTTATTATTCCCCCGTTTCTTTACCCTCACATAAGCAGGTTTAACAATGACAAAAGCAATCCAGTGTTTCTCCAACGGCGGCCCCGAGGTCATGGAATATGTCGACGTTGAAGTCGGCGAGCCGGGTGCCGGCGAGGCGCGCGTGCGTCACCATGCGATCGGCCTGAACTACATCGACGTCTATTTCCGCACCGGCCTGTACCCGCAGCCGCTGCCGGCCGGCCTCGGCATGGAAGGCGCGGGCGTGGTCGAAGCCATCGGCCCGGGCGTGACGGAAGTGAAGGTCGGCGACCGCGTCGCTTATGCCTGCCGCCCGCCAGGTGCGTACGCGGAAGCGCGCGTAATGCCGGCGGCCAGCCTGGTGAAGCTGCCGGATTCGATCGATTTCGAGACCGCTGCCGCGATGATGCTGCAGGGCCTGACCGTGCAATACCTGTTCCGCCGCACCTTCCCGCTCAAGGGTGGCGAAACGATTCTGTTCCACGCAGCGGCCGGTGGCGTTGGCCTCATCGCCTGCCAGTGGGCCAAGGCGATGGGCGTGACCATGATCGGCACCGTCGGTTCCGACGAAAAGGCCGCACTGGCCAAGGCGCATGGCTGCACGCACACGATCAACTACAACAAGGAAGACTTCCTGGCCCGCGTCAAAGAGCTGACCAACGGCCAGGGCGTGCCGGTGGTGTATGACTCGATCGGCGCTGATACCTTCACCAAGTCGCTCGACTGCCTGTCACCGCTGGGCACCATGGTCAGCTTCGGCTCGGCCTCGGGCCCGGTGCCGCCGTTCTCGCTGCAGGAGCTGGCATCGCGCGGCTCGCTGTTCATCACGCGGCCGACGCTGTTCGCGTACACCGCCAAGCGCAGCGACCTCGAGGCGATGGCCGCCGACCTGTTCGGCATGGTCAGCAGCGGCAAGGTCAAGATCGAGATCAACCAGCGCTATGCGCTGAAGGATGTGCAGCAGGCTCATCGCGACCTCGAGTCGCGCAAGACCACCGGCTCCACTATCCTGCTGCCCTGATCGGGAGGCCGGGGACGATGCACGACGACAATCCCATGCAGCATCCGGACGAGCAACCGGTCAACCCGGCCAACCAGACGCCCAAGTTCGGACGGCTGCTGGTGGTGCTGGTGTTGACGGTGGCGCTCCTCGGGTTCATTACCTGGGCCTCTGTCGAATACGTGACCGGCTGAAGCACGCCTGATGTACCGTGGCACCGGCGAAAGCTGGTGCCCAGTGACGCTTTGTTCAGCGCTCCATCTTCATCTCGACCACCTGCGGTACCCCGTTCTTGCCGGGGAAGTCCCTGAACGCGCTGGCGATCAGATAGGGCATCACCTTCGCCAGATTGGCGTCCTCGCCATCGCTCCTGACGGTCACGTCATACAGCGGCTGCTTCTTCGCGACATCATCAATGCGTAGCTTCAGCTCGCGGTGAAACACCGTGTAGCGCCGCTGCTGCTCGCGCGCGACCGGCATTGCCGGCCACATCGGCCCGTAAAACGGATGGCCGTAGCCGGGCCAGCCCCAGTACGGGCTGTAATAGCCCGGGCCGTACCACGGCGTGCCATACCAGGGGTCAACCAGCACCGTTTCAATGACGCGCACGTCGCGGCCATTGACGCGATAGTCCATCGTCACCGCCAGCGGTGCCGGCTCTCCGGTGGCCGCCTCACGCAGGCCGAGCTTCGCGAGCCGTTCGCGCAACAATTGCTCGTAATTCTGCCGTTCAAGGTCGGCGGGTGCCGCTCGCATGAAGACATACGCCGGGCCAGGCAGTGTCGCGGGCCACTGGTGGAAAGCCGTGACTTCGCTGCGTATCGTCGTCGCGCAGCCCGACAGCAGCAAGGTCAGGGCTATGATGACAAGGGCCAAGGTGCGCATGAAATTCCCCGCATTGATTCGTTAACGGGATCTTAACGCTGCCGGGCCGACGGCGCAGGCGATGGCGACAATAGCGGGCAGTCGGCGCCTGAGCGGCGAATTCCGGCCGTCGCCTTGGTAAAATCGAGGCTTCGGCAACGTTCCCCCGAGACCTTTCTTCCATGCGCACCGACAACGCTGCGGCGATCCATCGCCAGGACTATGCCCCGCCCGCCTTTCTGGTCGACACCATCGACATAGGCTTTGACCTCGACCCGGCCGAGACCCGCGTCGCGGCCCGCTCCGTGCTCCGCCATAACCCCGCCAGCCTATCGACCGACCTCGTGCTGCACGGGGAAGAGTTGGAACTGGTCGCGCTGCGCATGAATGGCAAGGCCCTCAAGGCCAGCCAGTTCCGGCGCGAGGCAGGCCGCCTGGTGATCCCGAATGCGCCTGCGACAGTCACGCTCGAGATCGAGACACTGATCCATCCGGACCAGAACACGTCGCTGATGGGACTCTACGTTTCCAACGGTAATTTCTTCACGCAATGCGAAGCCGAAGGCTTCCGCAAGATCACCTATTTCCCTGATCGTCCGGACGTGATGGCGAAGTACCGCGTGATGCTGCGCGCGGACAAAGCGCAATTCCCGGTGCTGCTCTCCAACGGCAACCTGATCGAACAAGGCGACATCGGCGACGGCCGCCACTATGCGCTGTGGGAAGACCCGTTCCGCAAGCCGTCATACCTGTTCGCGCTGGTTGCCGGCAAGCTGGTCTGCGAAGAGCAGGTCATCACGCGCAAGTCCGGTCGCGACGCGTTGTTGCAGGTTTGGGTCGAAGACGGCAACCTCGACAAAACTTCGCATGCGATGGAGTCGCTGATCAAAAGCATACGCTGGGACGAGGAACGCTTTGGACTTGAGCTCGACCTCGACCGCTTCATGATCGTCGCGGTCGGCGACTTCAACATGGGCGCGATGGAGAACAAGGGCCTCAACATCTTCAACACCAAGTACGTGCTGGCCAATCCGCGCATCGCCACCGATGGCGATTACGCCGGCATCGAATCGGTGGTCGCGCACGAATACTTCCACAACTGGACCGGCAACCGCGTCACCTGCCGCGACTGGTTCCAGCTGTCGCTGAAAGAAGGCCTGACGGTGTTCCGCGACCAGGAATTTTCGGCCGACATGATGGGCAGCGACAGCGGACGCGCCGTCAAGCGCATCGAAGACGTACGCGTGCTGCGTGCCGCGCAATTCCCCGAGGATGGCGGCCCGATGTCGCACCCGGTGCGTCCCGAGTCCTATGTCGAGATCAACAACTTCTACACGCTGACCATTTACGAGAAAGGTGCCGAAGTGGTCCGCATGTACCAGACCCTGCTTGGCCGCGACGCCTTCCGCAAGGGCATGGACCTGTACTTCGCTCGCCACGACGGGCAGGCCGTCACCTGCGACGATTTCCGTGCCGCGATGGCCGATGCGGGAGGCCGCGACCTGTCGCAGTTCGAGCGCTGGTACAGCCAGGCCGGTACGCCGCGCGTGAAGGTCAGCACGAGCTTCGACGCCGATGCCGGCACCTATACGCTCACGATGGAACAGCACTGTCCGCCGACCCCGGGACAGCCGGTGAAGCAAGCGATGCACATCCCGGTGGCGGTCGGCCTGCTCGATGCCGATGGCAGTGACCTGCCGCTGACGCTGGGAAGCACGATCGCCTTCGATGAAGTCGAAGTGCATCCCGCGCCGGCCACGCTGGTGCTGGAACTGACCGATGCCAAGCAGCGCTTCACCTTCAGCGGCATCGCGCGCAAGCCGGTGCCTTCGCTGCTGCGCAATTTTTCGGCGCCGGTGGTGCTGGACTACGACTACACCGACCACGAGCTGGCTTTCCTGCTCGCGCACGACAGCGACCCGTTCAATCGATGGGAAGCCGGCCAGCGACTGGCCACGCGCCGTTTGCTGGCACTGACAGCGACGGGCGTGTCGGCCGACTTCACCTATCCGGCCACGGCGCTGGACAAGCTGATCGCCGATGCGCTGCGCAAGCTGCTGCGCGACGACAAGCTCGACCCTGCCTTCCGCGACCTCGTGCTGACGCTGCCTTCCGAGGCCACGCTGTCCGAGGAAGTCGAGATGATCGATCCGCAGGCCATCCATCAGGCCCGGCGCGCGTTGCGCCGCTACCTGGCGCAGCACCTGAAGGAAGATTTGCTGGCGCTGTACCGCAAGCATCACGTTGGTGGCACCTATCGTCCGGACCCCGACCAGGCGGGCAGCCGCGCGCTGCGTAACAACGCGCTGGCCTTCCTTGCGGAGCTGCACGACGACATGGCCCCGCGACTGATCCGCGAACAACTCGATACGGCCGGCAACATGACTGACCGCATCGCCGCGCTCGCCGCGATGGTCAACAATGCATTGCCGGGCGCCGAGGCGGCGCTGCAGGCGTTCTACGAAGATTTCGACGAAGACCCATTGGTGATCGACAAATGGTTCAGCCTGCAAGCGGCAACGCCGACGATGACCGTCGCCGGCGTGCGTAAGCTGATGCAACACCCGGCGTTCACGCTGAAGAACCCGAACCGCGCACGCAGCCTGCTGTTCGCGTTCTGCAACAGCAATCCGGCGCAATTCCACGCAGCCGATGGCAGCGGCCACGCCTTCTGGGCTGAGCAAGTAGTGGCGCTCGATGCGATCAACCCGCAAGTCGCGGCGCGGCTTGCGCGCGCGCTGGACCGCTGGCGCAAGTACACGCCGGTGCTGCAGGCGAGCATGAAGGCGGCGCTGGAAAAGGTCGCCGCATCGACGTCGCTGTCGAATGACGTCGCCGAAGTGATCGGCAAGGCGCTCGGTTGACCCGCGCTTTCGTGGCCGCGCACCGACCTGACACGCCCTACAACGATTTGAAACCAGAGTAACCAGGAACCCCGATGAAACGCATCAGCCTTACCCAGCACCTGATCGAGCAGCAACGACTGCACAACACCATTCCCGCCGAACTGCGCCTGCTGATCGAAGTTGTTGCGCGCGCCTGCAAGACCATCAGTCATGCGGTGGGCAAGGGTGCGCTGGGCGATGTGCTGGGCACGGCTGGCAGCGAAAACGTGCAGGGGGAAGTGCAGAAGAAGCTCGACATCCTGTCCAACGAGATCCTGCTGGAGGCCAACGAGTGGGGCGGCCATCTGGCCGCGATGGCATCGGAAGAGATGGAATCCTTCCATCCGATCCCGAACCGTTATCCCAAAGGCGAATACATGCTGTTGTTCGATCCGCTTGATGGTTCGTCCAACATCGACGTCAACGTCACGATCGGCACCATCTTCTCGGTGCTGAAGGCGCCGGAAGGCATGGCCGAGCCGACTGAACAAGACTTCCTGCAGCCGGGCACCCGGCAAGTCGCGGCCGGCTACGCGGTGTATGGTCCGCAAACGGTGCTGGTACTCACCTGCGGCAACGGCGTCCATTGCTTCACGCTCGATCGCGAGATGGGTTCGTGGGTGATGACCCAGCGCGACATCCAGATCCCGGTCGATACCGCCGAGTATGCGATCAATGCATCGAACTCGCGCCACTGGTTCCCGCCGGTGAAGCAGTACATCCGCGAACTGGAAGCCGGCAAAACCGGCCCGCGCGGCAAGAACTTCAACATGCGCTGGATCGCATCGATGGTCGCTGACGTGCACCGCATCCTGAACCGAGGCGGCATTTTCATGTACCCGGCCGATGCACGCGATCCGGACAAGCCCGGCAAGCTGCGCCTGATGTACGAAGCTAACCCGATGTCCTTCATCATTGAGCAGGCCGGTGGCGCTGCAACTGACGGCCGCCAGCGCATCCTGGACATCCAGCCGACGCAGTTGCACCAGCGCGTCGCGGTCTTCCTCGGGTCAAAGAACGAGGTCGAGCGCGTGACCGCTTATCACGCCCAGCAGTCATCATTTTGAAATCGGCTCCGGCCCGCAACAGCGGGTCGGAGCGAATTTGCCTGTCTGGCATCGAATTTTGCTAGAATACGGCGCTTCGCTGATGTAGCTCAGTTGGTAGAGCAACTGATTCGTAATCAGTAGGTCGACGGTTCGATTCCGCCCATCAGCACCAGGTATTAAACAAAAAGCCCAGTTTTCGGACTGGGCTTTTTGCTTTTTTGTGACTTGCGTGCGCTGTTCGCGAAAAACTGCTTTGCAAGCAGGTATCTGTCATCATAGCCACCACAGGGACAAGTTTAGTGAAATCAATCGAGATGATTCAAATGCACGCAAAGAAAATCCTTTCCGCCTCGTTCATATTTTTTTCGGTCGCCGCTCCGGCAAGTGCCGACGAATATCAGGTCGAAGCCGGGCTATCCAGCTGGAATTACAATGCCACCGGTTACCACACCAGTGAAATGCAGTTGGATCTTTCGTATTACTTTGATCCGGTGAACACGGAAGACCGTCCGCTGGCCATTGCGTACTACCTGGGACGCAACAGCAATGTCTACGGTTACGCATACAGCGACATCGCGAAGCACAGTTCGAATGGCGGTGGCGCCAAGGGTGAGTTCTGGAAGAATGATTTCTACTTGTCGGCCAATTACGACCGGATCTATGGCGTCAACGGTTACACGGCGAATGTCGGCTACATGTTGAACGACGGGCTGCTGCTCGCAGTCGGTGTCGTGGATGGCGATAACTATCTTCGTCCGACTTATACGATGTCGGCCAAGTACGTGGGAAAAATCGGCGCGAGGTTTGTGAATATCGATGCCAAGACGACCAGCAATAGCGGTTTTTATAACTACACACTGGGCGGCGATTATTTCTTTTCAAATGCATTCAGCATGGGCGCCGAAATGAGGTACGCGGACTCGACTTCAAATATCGAAAAGCATCTGATTCGTGGCCAGTACTTCCTTTCGTCGAAAACCAG
>JBDKLN010000024.1:0-13298 GCA_039806045.1 Pseudomonadota bacterium | reverse complement strand
CTTCGGAGTGTGGCGCAGCCCGGTAGCGCACCTGCTTTGGGAGCAGGGGGTCCAAGGTTCGAATCCTTGTACTCCGACCAGTCAATAAAAAAACGGGTTGTCATCGACAACCCGTTTTTTTTCTTGTGTTTCTTCGGCCTCGCCGGTTTGCGGGGCGGGCCGCTTGCACTGCCCATAGCTCAGTTGGATAGAGCAACGGCCTTCTAAGCCGTGGGTCGCAGGTTCGACTCCTGCTGGGCAGGCCACCTTGATTCCCCCACGGGCGGCGTCGCTTCCCTGACTGCAGCATCTCGACGGAAGTGCAGCTCAAAAATACAGCATCTCCTTCAGGTCATTGATGACGCGATCCAGGTATTTTTGTGAGCCGTATCCTTCCTGGATTACATCGCGCTGGCTAAGCCGATGATATAAAAAATTATCTTTTTTCAAGCCGGCAATGACTTCATCCAGCGCTGGTTTGGAACTTTGCAAGCCAATGAACTCATCCACTTCCTCGGACAGCTTGTGAATCGATATGGTGCCTTTGGCGGCATGACCTTGCGGAGCTGGCTCGGCAACGTCGATCAATTTTCTGACGGTAATTAACGTCAAAATCTGCCGGTTGTAATCCAATGCAACCGATCGCTTGAACAGGTATTGCAGGATGGGGATTTCCTGCAAGACGGGAACCCCACTTTGGGTGCGATCTTTTTCGCGCTCAACCAAGCCATTCAATATAAAAGTTTCGCCAAACCTGACAATCGCTGAAGCATTCACAGAGTTGCGGGTGAGATGCAAGGCAATATTTGACGTGTCCGGATTGTCTTCTATAAAAGATCTGGACGCTCTGATGTTCAGTAGCACAGAGTCGTCATCCAAAAAAGTGGGCGTGACAGACAAAACGATACCAATCGATTTGTCTATTAAAGTGCTTACCCCGCCTGCAGTGCCGGATACTTTAATGGACAAATTGCCGCCACTAAAAAAGACTGAAGGCAATCGGTCAACGGCGGCCAGGGTGGGTCTGGCAATGATTTCATTTTTTGTGTAAAGCGAATTGGCTATGTTGAGTGAATAGTTCAAAAATCCTGTGGTGACCGATGCGGTTGCTCCGACCGGGGCTGAAGTCACATCCGCCGCCAAGGTGTTATACAGCTGGGCCGTTTTGGTAATGCTTCCATCGGCAGCCTGGGTAATGCTGCGTCCCAGGCTGAGTCCATCCATCAGATTGACGCCGTAGCTCTTTTGAATGGTTTCCTCTGTGCGAATCATGGTTACCTCGATCATCGCACGCGGAGGTTTTTCGCCGTCGCATGGCGCTGGCAAGGTCATTGCCGTGGCATTTTCCTCGTTGACTGCGATCGAGCCATTGGAAAGCAGTGGTATGGCATCTTTTTCTAAAACAGGAAATGGTCTCGGGTCGCATCTGAACCAGTTTTTCCGCTCTCTGGAAGGCGTGGCGGCCGTCGGCTTATCTTCCTCAGGTGTTTTCTTGTTGTCGATTTCAGAGTGTCTGGATTTTTCAGATGATTCTTCTGATTTGGCTTGCGCCACAATCACATCACGAGTTTTTAGGCTGATTTCTTCATCGGAGGCATATTTGGTTTTAATTGCCAGAAGCTGATCGACCCGAGCGCTCATGTAGCGCGTTTCTTTTTTATTTTTTTCCAGAGCAGAGTAACGATCAAGCATTTCAGCAGCTCGCTTGGGCTGCTTTGCGATTGCTGCGAGCAAAGCTTTGACCCTGAACAACCTTGGGTCTTGCCAATTGAGTTCATCCAGTTTGTTCGTTGCGAAGACGGCGGTTCTCAGATCGCCGCTCAGCATCGATGACTGAGCCAGGCCAAACAATGCCTCAATGGGTGATCTGGGTTTTGCATCGACAGCCAAGGCGAAGACTTTTTTGGCCCCGATGTAATCCGTTGAAGACATATACAGTCTGCCCAACTGGACATAAGCCATGTCCAGGGTTGAATCGAGGCCAATTGCCGCTTTGTATCCCGCCTCGGCCGCTGCAAAACTATCCGTGTCGCCTCGTTCGTACTTCAACTGGTATGTGAAGGCGTTAAAAAAATGCAAGGCAGCACTATTGAGATCGAACTTCAAGCCTGTGTTGAACACAGCCTGCGCTTTGTCGATTTCATTTTTTTGCAGATATTCGGTGCCGGCCTTTAACAAACTTTGCGTTCGTGTCGGCTCTGCTGCCTGAGATTTGTTCGCAATCCCGTTATTAAGGAACGAGCAGCCTTCGATGTACAGGACAAGACAAAGAACCAGGGAAACGCGAAATTTTTTTTTCATTTAAATTTCAAACTTGTTGGATTATTAAATTGCATGTTGCCTGAAATATGTCCTAGTACAGTTTTTGGCATTGACTTGTCAACAAAAAGCGCTGATGTCAATAAAGCCAATCCACACAAATTTGTTTTTGATAACCGAGCAATATCATCCGCTGAGCCATATGCGTTGATTTGAATTCTTGCTCAGGCCATCGTTGGTTCTGTCAGGTGCCCCGGATCCGCGTCCGAAGTAAATTCGGGCAGGTCAACGGCGTTGGCAACAAGAATCTGACAGGATTGCCGACACTCCCGAGAACGCTGCGGCGAGTCAGGAGGCGCGGACTATCCGTAGCCATCGGAACCGACAACGGGGGACGCCGTCTGCGGTGACGAAGGTCGGGCTTATTTGATGCGGGATGATTGGCGAATTGAGCACAACGAGCAATGTATGTACGCAGCGATCGCCAGCAGCCGTCAGGCCTGCGCGCTGTACAACACGCCTTTCAGGTCTTCAATCGCATGCGCGACCCGGACCACAGCCTCGGCAGGAATCTGGCGCACGACATCGCCGCTCTTCTTGTCGGTGACCGTGATCACATAGGTATTGATCTTGCGGTCAATGCCGAAGCCGAGGTTGCGGTTATTGGCCTGCATCTGGCGGTTCAGCTGGTCAACGACTTGTTCGTACTGGCTCACCAGCTTCTCTGCATCGGTCGGCAGCGCGGCTCGCGGTGAGGGCACCTCGATTGGCGCTTTCGGGGGCGTCAGCAAGCCTTGTGCCTTGGCCGATTTCAGCGCCTGCAGCGACAATGCGCTTGACGGCGCAGGCATCGCTGGCGCCTTGGTCAACGAGGCAGATGCAGGATTCACCGGGGGCTTGTCGACAACGATGTTCATGCGCAAACTGTAGCAGAAACGCAGGTGGGCAAGGGCGGCAGCGGTAATATGCGCGTTGTTCTTGCGCCGGCGGTGCTTCGGCGGGCGTTTTCAAATTAAAAACAGGCGGACAGGCTTGCCGCCAACAAGGAACGACATGTCAGAAGAAAACCAGGTATTCCGCGGCGATCGCGCCCCCGAGCTCTCCAAAGGCGCAGACGATGTGGAGAAGCAGAAGCAGAAGCCTGCGGCGCAGCTGGCTACGGCTGCACAGCCCAACGCAGCGTCGGCCTCGAGTTTCAACGATGTGCCCGCGCCCGCCGCATCGGCGGCAAGTTTCAATGACGAACCCGAGCCGGCTGCACCGGCCGAGGCCGCGCCGCCGGCAGCCGAGGTGGCTGCAGCGCCGGTCTCTCCCGAGCCCGAAATGAAGTTCGAGGTCGACCCCTCGCAGCTGTGGCAGGCGTCCGAAGCCATGGTGCAGCGCATGTCGCAACTGCGTTCGAGCGCCGTCGAGACGGGAAACATGCTCGACGAACACGAAGCCGAAGCGCGTCGACTGGAAAAGCAGCTGAAGTCTCTGCGATAGCCACGGGCTGTGATCTAATAGCGGATTGCCATCATTCCAACCGTCACTACGACCATGGAAGCCAAACTGATTGCGCGTTACCTCGGCGCGATGTCGATCGAGGAGCGTGTCCAGATCATCCAATGCCTGCTCGAAGCCAGCCCTGACGGGCGTGAAATGCTTGACGTCGCCGCCCGCATCGAACTTGGCGCAGCGGCCGTTTCCAAGCAGCTCGAATCCCTGATGGGACTGGAACTGGTGTCGGTGAAGACACGCGAGAACAACAAAGTCTATTTCGCCAACACGGCATTGCTCGAGCAGCTGTTCGATTTCATGTATCACCAATACGGCCCGGCCCGCGAGAAGGTGTCGCCGGCGGTCGAAGACAGCGACGGCTGAAGCGTGCTGACGGAAAGTAGCTTGCGTCCTGATCGGGACGATCCCGCCAATGTCGTCGAACGCCAGCAGGCGGCGCAACGCAGCACACTGGTCAGCGCGGCAGTCAACGTCAGCTTGTCCGGCGGACAGATCGCGGCCGGGATTCTTGCCGGGTCGCAGGGCCTGATCGCCGATGGCATCCATTCACTGTCCGACTTGCTGGCCGACTTCGTGGTGCTGCTCGCGAACCGCCACAGCCACAAGGAAGCCGACGATGACCACCAGTACGGCCACCAGCGCTACGAGACCGCGGCATCGCTGTTCCTGGGGCTGTCGCTGCTGGCCGTGGGCATCGGCATGGTGTGGAATGCGGCGGGCAAGGTGATCCATCCGTCGGCGGCGCCGGTGCAATGGCTGGCACTGTACGTTGCGCTGGCAGCGCTGGTGGCGAAGGAAGGGCTGTTCCGTTACATGCTGGCGATGGCCGAGCGCGTGCGTTCATCCATGCTGGTGGCGAATGCCTGGCATGCGCGGTCGGATGCGGCGTCGTCACTGGTGGTGGCGCTGGGCATCGTGGGGGCGCTGGCAGGGTATCCGGTGCTCGACGCCATCGGTGCGCTGGTGGTTGGCCTGCTGGTGCTGAAGATGGGCTGGCAGTTCGGCTGGGATGCGCTGCATGACCTGATGGACCGTGCCGTGTCCGAAGAAGAATACCGTCAGATCCACGACATTATCTGCGCCACCCCGGGTGTGCTCGGCGCGCACGACCTGAAGACCCGCAAGATGGGCGACATGATTGTCGTGGATGTGCACATCGAAGTCGATGGCGATGCCACCGTCCGTACCGGACATGACATTGCGTTCGAGGCCGCCAGCCGCGTGAAAGCGGCGTTGCCGGTGCTGGATGTGATGACCCATCTCGATCCAGCCTGATCACCGGATGAGCCTGCGCCCGTTTCCGATGGCCGGCCGCTGCCTGTTTGCGGTGGTCGCTGCTGCTGCAGTGACGGTCGGCTGCGGCATAATCTCTTCCCAATCCGTGTACGAAGGCGTGCGCAGCACCGAGAAGGCAAAGGCGGTCGTGACCGACAAGAGCCGGGGCGAGTTGCCACCGTACGACGAGTATGAAAAGGCGCGCAGACAGGCCGGCCAGTGATGGCCGCGTGCGGCCTGCCTGTATCGCGCTCGTGCGCGCCATGCCGTGCCCGGCCACCCTTGCCTGCGGCCTCGGCGGCGCGCTTCAGAAATCCCGTTGCAGCTTCACGTCGCCTGACTGCGAGGTCATCGGCAGGCCGATGCCGCTGCGCAGCTGGCTGCTCGACAACGTGCCGCTCAGCCACCATCGATCCGACAACTGGCGCCGGCCCGTGATGCTGAACGCTGTGCTGCGCTCGTTTTTCGGCACGGTGGCGGTTCCGCCCGCCGTCGCGCTCTCCCCCAGGGTCCCCTGCAGGCTCCAGCCCCAGCCGCCCGGCAATGACGCGTTCAGGCTCGCATAGCTTTCCGTTTGCAGCCGGTCTTCCTCGCTGCCGTTTTCAGATTCATGAATTTGTCGCAGCCCGGCACGCACCGCCCAGCGCTCGGTGAACGCATGGCGCCAGCTGAGATTCGCGATCCGGCGCGTGCGGGTCGATGCCAGGTCGCTTCGGCTGCTGAGCTTGGCCTCGAGCCGCACCCGATCTCTGGGGCCCAGCATGACGCTGAGCTTGGATGCGCCGCCGCTCCAGTTGGTGTAGCCATACAGGTTATTCAGTTCGCGACCGGCTGTCAGGGGCAGTTCGAACTCGGCGCGGCCCAGTTTCACGAGCGGGCCGGTCGACAAGTCGAGCGCATCGCTACGCATCGGCACGCCCTGGCTGTAGCGGGTGTCGGTCAGCCCGGTGGCGGTGGACCAGCTGAAGCCCGGTTGCAGGGTAAAGGTGCTGCGGGAGCTCATACGGCTTTCGCGGTATTCACCGGGAACGCCGGCATAGCTGAGCGTGGGCGGCAGCAATGACAAGTCAGCTGCACCGACAATGGTCCCGCTCGCCAGCATGGCCGCGGCCAGCGTGTGGCGCGCGAAGACAAGGGGCTGAAGGCGGGTATAGCGGTGCATGGTCGCGGACGGGTTCGGCGGACGGGCAAGACGCGTGGTAAGGCCAGACGGCGGCTTGTTGGCAAGTTCACCATGATCCACGACTTGCATTGCTGGCGGCAAGCAAAATGCGGGCGAATTGTCGTTCAGTTTATCTGATGGCCCTGGCGCGCCGGTCGTTAAGCTCGGTGGCATTGACTGGTCAAGGCACAACGCCGGCTTAATCGCCGCGCCATCCTGCCGTAAACCGACCTGTATTCCCTGATCATTTGAACCGCGGCCCACTATGACGATTTCTCGCAGCAATCTCAGCTGGGGCATTGGCGCCAAGCTGACCCTGATGACCTTCTTGTTGGTCGGCGTGATCCTGTCCGCGCTGGTCGGCGGCATCGGCTATTCGACGTCGAAGCTGCTGGAAGATCGGGCCGTCGCCCAGGTGGTCGACCAGGCGCAGGAAGTCACCGACATGATCCAGATGTTCAATCTGGGCGTCACCGCGTCGGTACAGCGCTTCTCGAAAATGTTTGGCGCCACCTTCGGGGACGGCCTGTCGCTGGACGTGAGCAAGACAGTCGAACTGGGCGGCAGGCCGGCGCCGGTTATGCGCCATGGTGGTTCAGTGCTCAATGGCGATTTTTCCATCCCGGATCGTTTCACCGAACGCACCGGTGTCACGGCCACCGTGTTCGTGCGCAGTGGTGATGACTTCGTCCGCATCGCGACCTCGCTGAAAAAGGAAAACGGCGAGCGTGCCGTCGGCACCATACTGGATCGCAGCCATCCCGCATATGCATTCCTTTTTGCGGGCAAGGGCTATCGAGGTCTGGCGCAATTGTTCGGCAAGGATTTTATGACCGACTACGAGCCGGTGCGCGACGCGCACGGCAACGTGATCGGCGCGCTGTATGTCGGTCTTAACATCGCCGACGACATGGCCATCCTGAAAGACAAGATCCGTGCGCTGAAGGTCGGCGAGACGGGGTACTTCTACGTGCTCGACGGCCGTCCCGGCAAGGGCATGGGTACACTGCTGGTGCATCCGATCAAGGAAGGCCAGATGATCCTCGACTCGAAAGACAGCGATGGCCGCCCCTTCATCCGCGAGATGCTGGAAAAGCGCCACGGCGTGATCCGCTACCCATGGATCAACAAGGAAAAGGGCGAGACCAGTGCGCGTGAAAAGGTCGTCGCCTACCAGGAGTTCAAGGAGTGGGGCTGGGTCATCGGTGGCGGTGCGTATGCCGAAGAGATCACGCATGAGTTCACCACGCTGCGCAACCTGTATTTGCTGGCGATGCTGGTCGCACTGGCCATCGTCGCGGCACTGCTTTACATCGCGATCCGGCATATGGTTGCGCGCCCCTTGCAGGAGGCCAGCGCGCTGGCGCAACGCATCGCCACCGGCGACCTGACCGGCCGCCTGGACAGCCGGCAAAATGATGAAATTGGCCAGCTGGTACAAGCGATGAATGGCATCAGCGATGGCCTGTCGCGCGTGGTGCAGCAGGTGCGTGAAGGCTGCGACCAGATCGTGACCGCTTCATCGCAGATCGCGGCCGGCAACAAGGATTTGTCATCGCGTACCGAGGCGCAGGCGGCCAGCGTTGAAGAAACGGCATCGTCGATGGAAGAGCTGACCTCGACCGTGCGGCACAACGCGGACAATGCCGGCCAGGCCAATCAGCTGGCGACGTCGGCTTCCGAGATGGCGGCGCAGGGAGGCGCGATGGTGTCGCGCGTGGTGTCGACGATGTCGGCCATCGATGAATCGGCACGTCACATGGCCGACATCATCACCGTCATCGATGGCATCGCATTCCAGACCAATATTCTGGCGCTGAATGCGGCGGTGGAAGCGGCGCGCGCCGGCGAGCAGGGCCGCGGCTTCGCCGTCGTGGCCAGCGAAGTGCGCGCACTGGCCGCACGCAGTGCTGCTGCTGCCAAGGAAATCAATGCGCTGATCACGGATTCGGCTGGCCGCATCAGTGAAGGCAGCTCGCTGGCCGCCGAGGCCGGCGCGATGATGGAGCAGGTGATGCAGGGCGTCTCGCGCGTGTCCGACATCATCGGCGAGATCAGCGCTGCCAGTCGCGAACAGAGTTCGGGCATCGACCAGGTCAATCGTGCGATTGCTCACATCGATGAAGGCACTCAGCAGAATGCAGCGCTGGTCGAGCAGGCTGCCGCTGCCGCAGACAGCTTGGCGCAACAGTCGGGCGGCCTGATGGCGTCGGTGCAGGCTTTCCGGTTATAGGCATGAAACGCAACGGCGGAGCCTCATGCCGCCGGCGTTCAGTGCTGTTTTTCTCCTGTCTGCAAGGACGTTTGCAAATAATTGTGTTGCGCGGATTCGCCCGTAGTCATCCCACAACGCCTGGGTGATTTTCTTCGCCCCTGATCGCAACACCCCGCAGCCGCTGGCCAAAATTTCTCAAGCATTGCGTCACATCGTGCAAGTTGGCCGGCCGATACGGCATGCTAGGGAGCGCGAGGTGGCCGACGACTATGACAGTCCATGGAAAGACGCGATCGAGCGTTATTTCTGCGACTTCCTGCTTTTCTATTTCCCACAGGCGCACGCTCAAATCGACTGGGCAAAGCCAATCAGTTTTCTTGACAAGGAACTAGGCAAGCTAGGGCGGGATGCGTCGTTCGGCAAGCGATTTGTCGACAAGCTGGTGCAAGTCACCTTGCTAAGCAGTGAGCAGGAGTGGGTCTACGTACATCTCGAAGTACAAGGTCAGGCACAAGCGAAATTTTCCGAGCGAATGTTCTGCTATCACTACAGATTGTATGAGCGCTTCCGCAAGCCTATAGCGAGCATGGCGGTGCTCGCTGATGAACGACCTAACTGGCGGCCGGAAATCTTTTCCTATGAAATTTTGGGATGCCGCATAGGGCTGCACTACCCGGTAGCTAAATTGCTCGACTGGCGGGGGCGGGAAGCGATGCTTGCAGATAGTCCCAACCCCTTTGCCATTGTTACGTTGGCGCATTTGGCGACGCAGGCCACGCGGGGCGATCGGTCAGGGCGTTTCGGTGCCAAGCGAACCTTGGTGAAAAGCTTGTACCGCCATGGTTTCGATCGGCAGCTGGTCATTGATCTTTTCAATGTTATCGATGCCATGCTGGCTTTGCCCAAAGACGACGAGCAGCGCATCAGGGATTTTGTTTCAAATCTTGAAGAGGAGCTGGATATGCGGTATGTCAATTCAATCGAAAGGCTGGCCATTGAAGCGGGCTTGGAACGCGGAATGCAGCAAGGAATGCAGCAAGGGATGCAACAAGGTCGTCTTGAAGGGAAAGCGCAGGTCTTGGCCAGGCAGTTGATGCATCGCTTTGGCGACGTGCCTGCAGACGTACTCCAAAAGCTCAATCGCGCCACGGACGACGAGCTGGACGCATGGGCGAGGGCAATCTTGTCGGCGCCCTCCATGGACGAAGTGTTCCGCGAAAATCGCCATTGAGCCTGCCCCGGTCCGGGACAGGCCTGCGGTACAGGGATTAGCGGCACTCGTCCCGGTAACGCTCTTCGATGCGCCGCAGGCGCTTGCGCGCATTGGCTTCCTGTCTCAGGCTGGCGTCGCGCAAGTCTTCTTCACGCCATTTTCGTTGCAGGCCCAGCGTGTGACATTTCTTTTCGCGGGCCGCGGCACCGCGTGCGGCCAAGTCGCGAATGCGCTGATCCTGCCTTTCCCGTAACTCTCGCAATTGCTGAAGCCTGGCCAATTCGGCAGCCTGGCGCTGCTGGTTTGTATCGGCCTCATTGGCGGTCGGCGTTGACCGCACTGGGTCATCGATGCGCATCAGCGAGCTGCCAGGACAGGGAAGGTCGGAGTAGCTGATTTTTCCGGCAGATTGACACCGGTGTATGGCAAGTGCCGGCAGCGGGAATGCAGACATGATGGCAGCACCAAACAATGTCGCCACCAGCAGGCAAGTCGGCCTTGGGTTCAAGGTGCAAGCGGACGTGCTGGGCGCCTGCCAACGTACGAATCGGGGAAGTAACGTCATCGGGACTCCTGTTACGGCAGGCCCTGTCTGCAAGCGGACGCCGGCACGAAGCTGGCGCCAAACAGCGCTACAAGACTTTGCCGGGGTTCATCAGGTTATGCGGGTCTAGCGCCCGTTTGATGGCCATCATCATGTCCATCTCTGTCCCGGATTTGTAGCGTCGTATGTCGTCGCGTTTGAGCGCGCCCAGACCATGTTCGGCCGAGATCGATCCGCCGAATTGATGCACCTGATCATGCACGCACTGGTTGACGGCAGCTTGCTGCTGAAGGAAGACGTTGTCGTCCTGCCCGAGCGGCGCGGAGACGTTGTAATGCAGGTTGCCGTCACCGAGGTGGCCGAAGGTGACCATGCGGCAGCCGGGGAAGCGGCGGTGCAGCAGCGCATCGGTGTCGCTGATGAAGTCGCCAATGCGCGAAATCGGCACCGCAATGTCATGCTTGATGTTCTTGCCTTCGGCCGCCTGCGCCATCGAAATGTGTTCGCGCAGTGCCCACAGCGAAGCCGATTGCGCCAATGAACCGGCGACAACCGCATCGCGCACCCAGCCCTGTTCGATGGCTGCCGTGGCCACCGATTCCAGCAATGCCGACGCATGCTGCTGCGATTCGGCATCCGACAATTCCAGCAATACGTACTGCGGATAGCGGCTGGCAAAGGGCGAGCGCAGCTGCGGCATGTGCTTCTCGACCAGTTGCAGACAAAACTCGGACATCAGTTCGAAGGCGGTCAGCGCTGCATCACAGCGCTGCTTCGCCAGCGCCAGCAGCGACAGTGCATCGCGTGGCGTATCGAGCGCCAACAAGGCGGTGACGCGCGCTGCCGGTTGCGCAAACAATTTGACGACGGCTGCGGTGATGATGCCCAGTGTGCCCTCGGCGCCGATGAACAGGTCGCGCAAGTCATAGCCGGTGTTGTCCTTGCGCAGTCCGCGCAAGCCATTCCAGATGCGGCCATCGGCGGTCACGACTTCAAGGCCCAGCGCAAGCTCGCGCGCATTACCGTATCGCAGCACGGCCGTGCCGCCGGCATTGGTCGACAGGTTGCCGCCCAGCGTGCAGCTCCCTTCTGAAGCCAGCGACAGCGGGAACAGCCGACCCGCAGCGGATGCGGCATCCTGCACTTGTTGCAGCAGGCATCCGGCGTCGGCCGTCAGGGTGTCATTGATCGGGTTGACATCGCGTATGCGGTTCATGCGCGCCAGCGACAGCACGATGGCGGCGCCACTCGCATCGGGCACGCTGCCCAGCACCAGCCCGGTGTTGCCGCCTTGCGGAACGATGGGCACGCGATAGTCGTGGCAAAGGCCGACGATGGCCGCCACTTGTCCGGTATCGGCCGGGCGCACGACCGCGAGGGCCTTGCCGGTGAAGCGGCCGCGCCAGTCGGTCAGGTAGCGCGCCATGTCGTCGCCGACGATCAGGTGGCTGCTGCCGACGACGGCCTCGCAGGCGGCAAGGAAGGCCGCGCTGCGGTCGTTGCCGTCCATGGCACGGGCCGCGTTGGTGGCATCGGCGGGGCGGACGCTCATGGCCGGATCAGCGTTCCTGCATCTCGGCGGCTTTTTCGATGGCCTCGCGGGCCAGCCGCTTGGCCTCCCGCTTGTACGGCCGCAGGAAGAAGATCGCGCAGAAGAAATAGATCGAGGACAGCGCGATCTCGGCGCCGGCCAGCCCTTGCGACAGGCCGCGCTCGCTCCACGCGCGCACCACGCCTTCGGTGAAATACAGCAAGATCATCATCGATGCCCACTGCATTGTGTAGATGTTGCGCCGGATCGTGCCGGCCATCGGCGCCAGCAAAGGCAGTGCCTTGATGACCATCCACGAACCACCGGGACGCAGCGGTGCGAGGACCAGCTCCCACAGCACGCACAGCGCGACGAGGCCGACCAGGCTGGCAACGGATAACTGGTGCAGGCGCACCTGTACGGGGGTGAGCGTCATGCGTGCAGCTTTCTTGCGGTGTGTGCGAGGCGCTTGCCGAGTGCGACAGCCAGCGTGCGCGAGTCGGCGGACAGCGGCTGTTCGCCGTTTACGCCGGCCCAGTGGGTCGCGCCGTACGGCGCGCCGCCGCTGGAGGTCGTCATCAGCGCGCTTTCGGTATAAGGAAGGCCGACGATCAGCATGCCATGGTGCAGCAGCGGCAGCATCATCGATACGAGCGTTGTCTCTTGCCCGCCATGCAGGCTGCCGGTTGACGTGAACACGCACGCGGGCTTGCCGGCCAGTGTGCCGGACAGCCATTCGCCACTGGTGCCATCGAGGAAATACTTGAGGGCGGCCGCCATGTTGCCAAAACGCGTGGGCGAACCGAGTGCCAGCCCCGCGCATTCCTGCAGGTCGGACAGTTCGACGTAAGGCGCGCCGGAGGCAGGCACGGCAGCTTCGGTCGCTTCCGTGACTGTGGATACGGCAGGCACGGTACGCAGCACGGCTTCGCAACCCGGCACGGAGGCTATGCCGTGCGCAATGTGGTCGGCAAGTTTGCGCGTGGCACCGTTGCGCGAGTAATAGAGCACCAGCAGTTTGATCAAGGGCGGGGACATGGCTTGGTATTATAGGGGTGATGAGCCCTTCGTCGTCCCAACCACCATCGCAGTCCCCGGCACAGCAAGCACCGGGCCGGGCGGCGCCACAGGCACCGCAACCCCGGTCACCGTCATCGGAGGCAACCACAGGTGGCGTCGCCGCCACTGCACGCACGCGCTGGACGCGCGCGCAGACGCGTGACCTGCTGCATTTCGTGATGCGCCGCCTGCGCGAAGAGCGCTTGCCGGAAGTGGCCGGCAGTCTGACCTTCACGACGGTGCTGGCACTGGTGCCGGTGCTGACCATCGCTTTCGCGATCTTCACGACCTTCCCGCTGTTCACGACGTTCCGTGAATCGCTGGAAGCGTATTTCGTGCAGTCGCTGATGCCCAAAGGCATAGCCAATACCATCCTTGATTACCTGAGCCAGTTCTCGGCCAAAGCCAGCCGGCTGTCGGCCCTAGGTGCGATCTTCCTCATCGTCACTGCGATCATGATGTTCGGAACGGTCGATCGCACGCTGAACCGCATCTGGCGTGTGAACACGTCTCGGCCATTCGTACAGCGGATGGTGATCTACTGGGGTGTGATGACCTTTG
>JBDKLN010000023.1:0-7527 GCA_039806045.1 Pseudomonadota bacterium | reverse complement strand
ACCGTCGTTCACATCAACGCCGCGATCGCCGGCCTGGTGGGCGCCTTCGTCATCGGCAAGCGTGTCGGCCTCGGTCGCGAATCGATGGCGCCGCACTCGCTGACCCTGACCATGGTCGGTGCCTCGCTGCTGTGGGTGGGCTGGTTCGGCTTCAACGCCGGCTCCGCACTCGAAGCCAATGGCTCGGCGGCACTGGCCTTCGGCAACACGCTGCTGGCAACCGCAGGTGCTGTGGTGTCGTGGACCTTCGCTGAATGGGTCATGAAAGGCAAGCCGTCGATGCTGGGTGCCGCATCGGGCGCCGTGGCCGGCCTGGTGGCCATCACCCCGGCCGCCGGTTTCGTCGGCCTGATGGGTGGCCTCGTGATCGGCCTGCTGGCTGGCGTGGTCTGCCTGTGGGGCGTCAATGGCCTCAAGCGCATGATCGGTGCTGACGACTCGCTGGACGTGTTCGGCGTGCACGGCGTGGGTGGTATCCTGGGTGCGTTGCTGACCGGCGTGTTCGCGTCGCCCTCCCTCGGTGGCACCGGCATCTATGACTATGTCGCCAATGCCGTCGCCCCGGACTACTCGATCGCCTCCCAAGTGTGGATCCAGTTCCAGGCCGTGATCACCACGGTGATCTGGTCGGGCGTGGTGGCCTACATCGCCTACAAGCTGGTGGACATGATCGTCGGCCTGCGTGTCAGCGAAGAGGAAGAGCGCGAAGGCCTGGACATCTCCAGCCATGGCGAAACCGCGTATCACTCCTGATCTCCCCGGCAGTGATGGCCCGGTCGCACCGGGCCACGAAAAGCCCCCGAATTCCGGGGGCTTTTTTTATTGGCAAGTCTTTAATTCTGCAAGCTTGTCACCATTTGCAGCCTTTCACCGCGCACCCGCGGGCGAAATGGCCGATTCCGTTAGAATCGATGCCCCTGCATGTCGTGCACTATCGAATATCCACAAGGCTTCCCATGGTTCCCCATCTGGTCACTGCACTGAACGGCCCGCTGCTCGAGCTGGAAAAGAAAATCCTCGACGCCACCCCGGCGATCGAACGCTGGTTCCGCCTGGAATGGCAGGAACACACGCCGCCGTTTTACTGCTCGGTGGACTTGCGCAATTCCGGCTTCAAGCTGGCGCCGGTCGACACCAACCTGTTCCCCGGGGGTTTCAACAATCTCGCCCCGGAAATGCTGCCGCTGGCCGTGCAGGCCGCGATGGCTGCCATCGACAAGTATTGTCCGGACGCGCGCAACCTGCTGCTGATCCCGGAGAAGCACACGCGCAATACCTTTTACCTGCAGAACGTCGCAAGGCTGATGCAGATCTTTCGTCAGACTGGCCTCAATGTTCGTCTTGGCACCCTCGCCGACGACATCAAGGAGCCGACCACGCTGGAGCTGCCGGATGGCACGCAACTGACGCTGGAGCCGCTCGAGCGTTCGGCCAATGGTCGTCGCGTCGGCCTGAAGAATTTCGACCCCTGCACCGTCCTGCTCAACAACGACCTGTCGGCCGGCATTCCGTCGGTTCTCGAAAACCTGCATGAGCAAACCTTGCTGCCGCCTTTGCATGCGGGCTGGGCTGTGCGTCGCAAGACCAATCACTTCGCAGCCTACGACGAAGTGGCAAAGAAATTCGCAAAGCTGATCGATATTGACCCCTGGATGGTGAACCCGTATTTCGCCAAGTGCAGCGGCATCAATTTCCATGAACGCACCGGCGAAGATTGCCTCGCTTCCAGCGTCGATACCGTGCTGGCCAAGATTCGCAAGAAGTACAAGGAATACGGCATCAAGGAAACGCCATTCGTGATCGTCAAGGCCGATGCCGGTACCTATGGCATGGGCATCATGACCGTGCGTGACGCCAGCGAGGTCAAGGACCTGAACCGCAAGCAGCGCAACAAGATGTCGGTGGTGAAGGAAGGCCTGGAAGTATCGGACGTCATCATCCAGGAAGGCGTGCACACTTTCGAGCACATCAACGAGTCCGTCGCCGAGCCGGTGGTCTACATGATGGACCGCTACGTCGTTGGTGGTTTCTATCGCGTGCATGCCGAGCGCGGCGTCGACGAAAACCTGAACTCGCCGGGCGCGCACTTCGTGCCGCTGGCCTTCGCGCAGCAGCATGCGCTGCCCGATCTCGCCGCCAAGCCGGGCACGGCCGCGCCGAACCGTTTCTACATGTACGGCGTGGTGGCACGACTGGCGTTGCTGGCGGCCTCGCTCGAGATCGAGAAGACCGACCCCAACCCGGAAGTCTACTGATGAAGATCGCTTTCGCGGCCGACCCGCTGTCCGGCTTCAAGATCGCGAAGGATTCCACCTACGCGATGATGCGGGAGGCGGACGCGCGCGGCCACGAGCTGTATGCATTCGGCCATCGCGACATGATCTTCGACGGCCGTCGCGTGATGGCGACCGTGTCGCGCATCGTGCTGACCGGGCAGGCCGGCCTTTGGTATCAGGTCGAGGACACGTCGCTGCGCTCGCTGGCCGAGTTCGACGCCGTCATCGAGCGTACCGACCCGCCGTTCAACATGGAGTACATCTACGCGACCTACCTGCTGGAGCGGGCCGAGGCCGACGGTGCGCGCGTTTGGAACCGGCCCGGCGCAATCCGCAGTCACAATGAAAAGCTGGCCATCACCGGCTTCACGCCATTCATTGCGCCGACCCTCGTCACCAGCGATGCGTCGCATGTGCGTGCCTTCCATGCCGAGCACCGGGACATCATCCTGAAGCCGCTCGATGGCATGGGCGGCGCCGGCATCTTCCGCGTGACCCAAGAGGGCATGAACCTCGGTTCCATCGTCGAGACGCTGACCGACGATGGTCGCCGCACCATCATGGTCCAGCGCTACATTCCGGAGATTGTCCATGGCGACCGTCGCGTGCTGCTGATCGGCGGCCAGGTCGTGCCCTACTGCCTGGCGCGCATTCCGCAAGACGGCGAAGTGCGCGGCAACCTGGCGGCTGGGGGCAAGGGAGTCGCGATGCCCGTTTCAGACCGTGAGCGCGAGATTGGCGAGGCACTGGCGCCGGAATTGCTGAAACGCGGCCTCTTGCTGGTAGGATTGGACGTGATCGGCAACTACCTGACCGAGATCAACGTGACCAGCCCGACCTGCTTCCAGGAGATTCGGCAGCAAACGGGTTTCAACGTGGCCGGCATGTTCATCGACGCATTGGAAAAGCAGCAGTAAGTTCCTGCGTGCTGCCAGCGCCGCAAGCGCGGCGGACATGCGGCAGGATTACGGCAACTACACCGCAAGCACACGGCAAGCACACGGCAAGCACACCATGGTTGGCATCCTTCTTCTGACGCACGCGCCGCTGGGACGCGCCTTCATCGAGGCCGCAACCCATGTGTTCCGCGGCGTGCCCGAGCGGGTTGAAGCGCTCGACGTGATCGCCGACCAGAATCCCGACGAGGTCAGGAAGCTGGCGCAGGAAGCGATCGCGCGCCTCAATGATGGCACCGGCGTCCTGGTGATTACCGACGTGATGGGCGGCACGCCGTCCAACTGCACCTTGCAGCTGAGCCAGCCGGGCGAAGTGGAAGTCATTGCCGGCATCAGCCTGCCGATGCTATTGCGCGCACTCACCTATCGGCACAATACGCTGGACGTGATGATAGAGATGGCGCTGGCCGGCGCGCAGAATGGCGCTTGCCGCGTCGACAACCGCGTGCGCCTGTCGCCGAACTGACGACGCTCCACCCATCACGTGCCGCCCAACGAATAGCGTCCCGAACAGTCCCCATCAACATAAAGACCATTCATCCATGATCAGCAGGGAAATCGAAATCATCAACAAGCTGGGGCTGCATGCACGCGCTTCGGCCAAGCTTACCCAGCTGGCCGCCAAGTACCCGTGCGAGGTCTGGATGACCCGCAACCAGCGCCGCGTGAATGCCAAATCCATCATGGGCGTGATGATGCTTGCCGCCGGCAAGGGCAGCGTCGTCGTGCTCGAGACCGAAGGCCCGGACGAGCAGGAGTGCTTCGACGCCCTGGTGGATCTGATCAACGCGCGCTTCGGCGAAAGCGAATAAGCGTCAGGAAAGCGCAGCACCCGGACATGGCCTCCTTCTCCCTGCATGGCATCCCTGTATCGCGTGGCATCGCGATCGGCCGCGCGCATCTGCTGAAGGCAGCGGCGCGCGAGGTCAAGCATTATCTGGTGCCGGAAGAAAAAGTCGAAGCCGAAGTGCGCCGGCTGTCGGAAGCGATTGCCGCGGTCAATGAAGAACTGCAAGCCGTGCGGCGCGACCTGCCGCCGGATGCGCCCAGTGAACTGGCCGCGTTCATCGATGTGCATGCGCTGATCCTGGCCGATCCCATCATCGCCGAAGACCCGATGCGGATCATCCGCAGCCGGCACTACAACGCCGAATGGGCGCTGCTGACCCAGATCGACGAGTTGTCCGCGCAATTCGACGAGATCGAAGATGCGTACCTGCGCGAGCGCAAGAACGACATCCGCCAGGTTGGCGAGCGCGTGCTGAAGGTGCTGACCGGCTCGGCCGTCACACTGCCAGCCAGCACCGATCCGGACGACATCGCACCGCAGATGGTTATCGTCGCCCACGACATCTCGCCGGCCGACATGCTGCAGTTCCGCGAGCGCACCTTCGTCGGTTTTGTCACGGACCTGGGCGGCCAGAACTCGCATACCGCGATCGTGGCGCGCAGTCTCGACATACCAGCCGCCGTCGGCATGGGCAATGCGTCGACCCTGATCGCCGAGGATGACTGGATCATCATCGACGGCGACGCCGGCATCGTCATCGTCGACCCGGCGCCACTGGTGCTCGAGCAGTATCGCGAGCTGCAGGCCAAGATCCTGCGCGAGCGCAAGAAGCTCGGCAAACTGAAAAAGACGCCGGCCGTCACGCGAGACGGCACCTTCATTCATCTGCTGGCCAATATCGAGCTGCCGGAAGATTGTCCGGGCGCGCTCGAGCTGGGGGCGGTCGGCGTCGGCCTGTTCCGCTCCGAGTTTCTGTTCATGGGGCGCACCGGTCAGGGCGCCAAGTTGCCGTCCGAGGATGAACAGTTCGAGTCCTATCGCAAGGCCGTGGTCGCGATGAAGGGCCGGCCGGTAACGATACGCACGCTCGATGTCGGCGCCGACAAGCCGCTCGACAAGAATGAAGAGACCGCGCTCAACCCGGCGCTCGGCCTGCGCGCGATCCGCTACTGCCTGGCCGAGCCGCAGATGTTCCTGACCCAGCTGCGCGCGATCCTGCGCGCATCGGCCTATGGCCCGATCAAGCTGCTGATCCCGATGCTCTCGCATGCCTTCGAGATCGACCAGAGCCTGGCCATGATCGAGCAGGCCAAGCAGCAACTGCGCGATGCGAAGAAAAAATTCGATGCCGACATTCAGGTCGGCGCCATGATCGAAATCCCGGCGGCCGCCCTGACACTGCCGCTGTTCATCAAGCGCCTCGATTTCCTGTCCATCGGCACCAACGACCTGATCCAGTACACGCTGGCCATCGACCGTGTCGATCACGAAGTCGCCCACCTGTATAACCCGCTGCATCCGGCCGTGCTGCAATTGTTGGCGATGACGATCTCGGCCGGTGCGAAGGCCGATGTGCCCGTGGCCGTCTGTGGCGAGATTGCCGGTGACACCAAGCTGACCCGTCTGCTGCTGGGCATGGGCCTGCGCGAATTCTCGATGCACCCGGCGCAGCTGCTGGCCGTGAAGCAGGAAGTGCTGAACAGCGACATCACGGCGCTCGAACCCGCGGTGCGCAAGATCCTGAAGGCCTACGAGCCGGCGGCGATCGCCGAGGGCGTCGAGCGTCTCAGGCTGCTCTGAGCGCACGCGCCGGCCTCGCGAGGATCCGTGCCTGTTTGACGCTGGGCAGCGCTTTCGTTATCCTTCGTCCATGCGCCGATTTGACCTTAGCTTGCGGGCGCAGGGACACCTCCCGAACAAATACGGCTAAGTGGGACAGCGGAATCATCTGCGTTTCATGGCAAGCCAGCGCAGCTGTGCAACGTGGGTTTCACCCCGATCGAGCTCAGGCCGCAGTTCCAGTGCTGCCAGCGATTGAGGGTTCTGATTGTTCAGAGCTCTTTGAAAGCGAGCTCGAATCGTTAACGAATCCAGCCCGACACAGCCTGTGCTTCGGGCTTTTTTATTGGCGATTTATCCAGACATGAAATCCATCGGCGTCGTCAGCCCCCAGTCCATGCACTTCGCGCAGCCGCTGCCGTTGCAGAGCGGTGCCGAGCTGCGCGACTACACGCTGGTGTACGAGACCTATGGCACGCTGAACGCCGACCGCTCCAACGCCGTGCTGGTCTGCCATGCGCTCAATGCCTCGCACCATGTCGCCGGTACCTACGAGGGCCAGCCCAAGAGCGTCGGCTGGTGGGACAACATGGTCGGCCCCGGCAAGGCGCTCGATACCGACCGTTTCTTCGTCATCGGCGTCAACAACCTCGGCTCCTGTTTCGGCTCCACCGGGCCAATGCACACCAATCCCGCCACCGGCAAGCCGTATGGCGCTTCCTTCCCGGTCGTGACCGTGGAAGACTGGGTGCATGCACAGTCGCGGCTGGCCGATGCGCTCGGCATCCGCAAATTTGCCGCCGTGATGGGCGGTTCGCTGGGCGGCATGCAGGCGCTGGCCTGGAGCATGCTGTACCCGGACCGTGTCGGCCACTGCCTCGTGATTGCATCGACCCCGAAGCTGTCGGCGCAGAACATTGCCTTCAATGACGTCGCGCGCCAGGCCATCCTGACCGACCCCGATTTCCATGCCGGCGATTTCTATGCGCATGGCGTGGTGCCCAAGCGCGGCTTGCGCGTGGCGCGCATGATCGGCCACATCACTTACTTGTCGGATGACGACATGGCCGAGAAATTCGGCCGTGACATGCGCAATGCCGATTACCAGTTTGGCTTTGGCGTCGACTTCGAGATCGAATCTTACCTGCGCTACCAGGGCGACAAGTTCTCCGAATACTTCGATGCCAATACCTACCTGCTGATTACCAAGGCACTCGACTATTTTGACCCGGCCCGCGCCTACGGCGGCGACCTAGCCGCGGCGCTGGCCAAGACCCAGGCTGAATTCCTCCTCGTGTCCTTCTCCACCGACTGGCGCTTCGCGCCCGAGCGCAGCCGCGAGATGGTGCAGGCGCTGGTCAAGAACGACCGTCGCGTCACCTATGCCGAAATAGACGCGCCGCACGGGCATGACGCCTTCCTGCTGGATGATCCGCGTTACATGAATGTCGTGCATTCGTACTACGACAAGGTCTGGCAGCAGCTCGGCAGCGCCGCCGCCCTTGTCGGCCCCGGTGCCACCGCCGGCAAGGAGGCCGCATGATCGCCGAGCGCATTGCCGGCCTGCGCGCCGACCTCGCCTTCATTGCCCACTGGGTCGCCCCTGGTTCGCGCGTGCTCGACCTTGGCTGCGGCGATGGCGCGATGCTCGAATATTTGCAGCTCGATAAGTATTGCAGCGGCTATGGCGTCGAGATCGACGATGCCAAGATCCCGCGCTGCGTAC
>JBDKLN010000022.1:0-38537 GCA_039806045.1 Pseudomonadota bacterium | reverse complement strand
CACATGCAACAGCTCATGCGGATGCAGCACGATCACGTCGCCCTTGGACAAATAGCCCATGCTCTTGGCCTCGACCGCCGACTTCGACACCGCCGCCGTCGCCGCCTGCGTGAAGCGGCTTTTCAGGAACTGCAGGATGTCGTTGCCGCGCGCTTCGCGCGCCGAGCGCAGGGCAATCTCTTTCAGCCCGCCGCCGGCCGGCAGCAGGCCGATGCCGACTTCGACCAGGCCGATGTAGGACTCGAGCAGCGCAACACGGCGGCTCGCATGCATCAGCAATTCGCAGCCGCCGCCCAGCGCCAGACCGCCGACTGCGGCCACCACGGGCACGTTGGCGTACTTGACGCGCATCTGCGCATTCTGGAAGCGCGCAACAAAGGGCTCGATCGCCTTTACGCCGCCCGACATGAACATCGGCAGCATCGCCTGCAAGTCGGCGCCGGCCGAGAAAGCGCCGCCTTCGGCCGAGTCGGCCTGCCAGATCACCAGCGCGCGGTAGTTCTGCTCGGCTTCGGCAATGGCGCGCTCGAGGCCGGCGATCACGTCCGGGCCCATCACCTGCATCTTGGTCTTGAACGACAGCAGCAGCACGCCATCGTCCTGGTGCCACAGGCGCACCGCGTCGTCTTCATGCACGGTGATGCCTGCGTTGGCACCCGTGGCTGCGTTGTCGCCGACCAACTGTGCACGGAAAGCCTGGCGCTGGTAGACCGGCAACGACGAGCGCGGCACATAAGTTTTTCTGGCTGCCGACCACGAACCCTGCGCGGCATGCACGCCGTCGCGGCCATCAAAGACCCAGTCGGGCAAAGGCGCCGACGACAGTGCCTTGCCGGCCGCAATGTCTTCCTTCACCCATTGCGCGACTTGCTGCCAGCCGGCGGCCTGCCACAGCTCGAACGGGCCTTGCTTCCAGCCAAAGCCCCAGCGCAGCGCGAAGTCGAGCTCACGCGCATTGTCGGCAATGCTTTCCAGATGCACTGCGATGTAGTGGAAGGCATCGCGCAAGATCGCCCACAGGAATTGCGCCTGCGGGTGCGTCGCATCATGCAGCGCCTTCATGCGCTTGGCCGGATCTTTTTCCCTCAGGATGCGTACGATCAGTTCGTCCGCCTTGGCGCCCGAGACCACGTAGTCGTCTTTCGCGGCGTCATAACGCAGGATGTCCCTGCCCGCCTTCTTGTAGAAGCCTGCACCGCTCTTCTGGCCAAGCCGGCTTTCCGCGATCAGCTTCTGCAACGCCGCCGGTTGCTGGTAGAGCGCCGCGAACGGGTCATCGGGCAGCTTGTCCGTCATGGTGCGGATCACATGCCCCATCGTGTCGAGGCCGACCACGTCAGCGGTGCGGAAGGTGCCGGATTTCGCACGACCCAGGCGCGCTCCGGTCAGGTCGTCGACAAGGTCATACGACAAGCCAAATTTGTCCGCCTCATGCATCGTGGCCAGCATGCCGAAAATGCCGACGCGATTGGCGATGAAGTTCGGCGTGTCGATCGCGCGCACCACGCCCTTGCCCAGGGTCGTGGTCAGGAAGGTTTCCAGCCGGTCGAGGATGCCGGCATCGCTGGTCGTCGTCGGGATCAGCTCGACCAGGTGCATGTAGCGCGGCGGGTTGAAGAAATGCACGCCACAGAAGCGCGGCGTCAGGGCGGCGTCCAGCCGCGCGGAGAGCTCGGTGATTGACAGGCCCGAGGTGTTGGTCGCGAAGATTGCGTGCGGCGCGATGTGCGGCGCGATCTTTTCATACAGCGCATGCTTCCAGTCCATGCGCTCGGCGATGGCCTCGATCACCAGGTCGGCTTGCGCGAGCTTGCCGAGATCGTCGTCGAAATTGCCGACCTCGATCAGGCTGGCCTGCGCAGCGTCGGCCAGTGGCGCGGGATTGAGCTGCTTCAGCGTCTCGAGCGCGCGCTCGGCCAGGGCATTGCGCGGCTGGCCGTCCTTGCCGGGCAAATCGAACAGGATCACCGGCACGCGCGCATTGATGCAATGCGCCGCAATCTGCGCGCCCATCACGCCGGCGCCGAGCACGGCGACTTTCTTCACGATGAAATTGGACAAGGACAGATCTCCGGTTTTCAAGTGTTTCGACGACGCTGGATCCCGGCCTGCGCCGGGATCCAGCGACTTGTTGAGAGCAGCAAATATTTAAAGCAAATACTTAGAAAAGGGCCTCGTCCATGTGCATCAGATTCGCCGCGCCCGAGCGCGCCTGCCGGATCAGCATCGCCGTCTCTGGCAGCAGGCGCGCGAAATAGAAGCGCGCAACGGCCAGCTTGGCCTTGTAGAAATCGTCGCCGCTGTCTAGCTTGTCGAGCGCGATCTTTGCCATACGCGCAAAGAAGTACGCAAATACCAGGTGGCCGGCAACGCGCAGGTAGGGTACAGCCGCCGCGCCGACTTCGTCGCGATTCGCGAAGGCCTTCATGCCGATTTCCATCGACAGCTTGCCCATCTTGTCACCGATGTCGGCGAGCGGCGTAATGAACTCAGCCATTTTCTCGTCCGTGCCGTGTTCCTCGACAAAGGCCTTTACCTTGTCCCCGAACAGGCGCAACTTCGCGCCGTTATCCATCAGCACCTTGCGACCCAGCAGGTCGAGCGACTGAATGGTGTTGGTGCCCTCATAGATCATGTTGATGCGCGCGTCGCGCACGTACTGCTCCATGCCCCATTCGGCAATGTAGCCGTGACCGCCATAGACCTGCATCGCTTCCGAGGTTGCGATCCAGCCGTTATCGGTCAGGAAGGCTTTGACGATAGGCGTCAGCAGCGCGACTTCATCGGCAGCCTGCTTGCGCACGCTTTCATCCGGATGGTTCAACTCGCGATCGATCATCAATGCGACATATGACGAAAATGCGCGGCCACCCTCCGCATAGGCGCGCGCCGTCAGCAGCATGCGCCGCACGTCAGGGTGCACGAGAATGGGATCGGCCGGCTTGTCGTCGGCCTTGGCGCCAGTCAGGCTGCGACCCTGGCCGCGTTCGCGCGCATAGGCGATCGCATTCTGGTACGCGATTTCAGTCAGGCCCAGCGATTGCATGCCGACGCCGAGGCGGGCGGCATTCATCATCACGAACATCGCATTCAGGCCGCGGTTCGGATCGCCGATGATCCAGCCGGTTGCGCCGTCGAGGTTCATCTGGCAAGTCGCGTTGCCGTGAATGCCCATCTTGTGCTCGATCGCGCCACAGCTGATCGCGTTGCGCTCACCCGCATTGCCGCTCGCATCGGGCAGGAATTTCGGCACCACGAACAGCGAAATACCCTTGGTGCCCGGCGGCGCATCCGGCAGACGTGCCAGCACCAGATGAATGATGTTGGCTGACAGGTCGTGCTCGCCGGCCGAGATGAAGATCTTGCTGCCACTGAGCTTGAAACTGCCATCAGCCAGCGGCTCGGCTTTGGTCTTCAGCAGGCCGAGGTCGGTGCCGCAGTGTGCTTCGGTCAGGCACATGGTGCCGGTCCATTCGCCGGACACCAGCTTCGGCAGATACAAGGCCTTTTGCTCCGGCGTGCCGTGCGCGTGCAGGCATTCATAGGCGCCGTGCGACAGGCCGGGGTACATGGTCCACGCCTGGTTGGCCGAATTCAGCATTTCGTAGAACGAATTGTTCACCACCGCCGGCAAGCCCTGCCCGCCGACCTCGGGGTCGCAGGACAGCGATGGCCAGCCGCCATCGACATATTGCTGATAGGCGTCCCGAAAACCCTGGGGCGCAGTCACGCGGCGACTGGCGGCATCGTAATGGCAGCCCTCGCTGTCACCGCGCTGATTCAGCGGGAAGATCACTTCGGCGGCGAACTTACCGCCTTCTTCGAGCACCTGGTTGATGGTGTCGGCATCCAGGTCGGCGTGGCGCGGCATGGCCTGCAACTCGCCCGGCACGTCGAGCAGTTCATGCAGCACGAAGTGCATGTCGCGCAGGGGCGGCGTGTAGGTGGGCATCGAAGTCTCCTTGTGAGTACGGCTGGTTGGATCGACGGGTTTGCAGTGTTCGTTGGCTTTGCTGGTGTCTGCTTCACTTCAGACCTGCGTGTCGCGAGCGGAACTCGCGGGCAAGCGGCATTCGGTCGGGTCAGGATCAGGCTAATGCGTGTGGGTGCGGCACCGGCTGCCTTTGCGCATGAGTTCTTGCTGCACTAAGCGGCTTGCATCAGCTCGGCCCGACTAGTCGCTCGAACCCGGCCTGTGCGCGCTGCACCGCATCCGGACTGCGGATGAAGCGTGCATCGTGGTGCAGCGCCAGCACCAGCCCGTACATTTCGAAGGCCAGCTGGTCCGGGGCGATGCCGGTCGCGAGATGACCTTCGTCACTCGCTTGCTGGGCTGCGCGCCGCAGCGCCTTCTGCCAGGTCTGCACCATGCCCACCAGCTGGTCGCGGATCGGGCCGGGGCGGTCGTCATACTCGACGGCGCCGCTGATGTAGATACAGCCGGACGCGATCTCGCGGCTGACACGGTCAATCCAGCGGTTGAACAGGCTGCGCAAGCGCGGCAGCCCGCGTTCCTCGGCCATGCTGGGATAGAAAACTTCCTGCTCGAACAGGTGGTTGTAGAGGCGCAGCACGTTCAGCTGCAGGTCTTCGCGCGAGCCGAAGTGCGCAAACACGCCGGACTTGCTCATGTTCATGCGCTCGGCCAGCGCGCCGATGGTCAGGCCTTCCAGCCCTTCGCGGCTGGCCAGCTCGAGGGCGGCTTCCAGGATGCTGGCGCGGGTCTGCTCGCCTTTGCGCAGTGGTTTCTGCCGGGTGTCGGACACGGTCCGGGCTCCATGAAAATAGAACGACCGTCCGATTATGCACAAATTCGCGAGGAAGGTGGCGGGATTTGTCCCTAAACGCGGGGAAATGCTCAGCTGCGCGAGCGATCGAGCTGGCGCCGGTCGCGCTTGGTCGGGCGGCCGTGGATGCCTTCGGCCGGTTCGGCGAACAGCTTGCGACGCTCGCTTTCCTGCTGACGGCGCAGCACGCTGGCCTCGGTCTCGGCATACAACTGCTGCGCGACCGGCGCCGGGCCGCGCTTGTCGGACAGGTCCTCGACCCGGACCTGCCATTCGCTGCTGCCATGGTCGATGTCGAGCACGTCGCCGATGCGCACGCTGCGCGCCGGCTTCACCCGCTCGTCATTGACCCTGACGCGGCCGCGCTCGATCGCTTCGGTGGCCAGCGAACGCGTCTTGAAGAAGCGCGCGGCCCACAGCCATTTGTCGAGACGGAGGTTGTCACTCATGGCGGCGATTGTAGCGGCTACTTCGTATAACTGCCGAGGGTCAGCACCTGCAAGACTGCCCGATACAGCCCATACGAAAAGCGGTTCCACAGCCGGCGCGGCAGCGACAGCCGCGCAACGTCATCGGCAGTGACGGCCACCCCCTCGGCCACGCCGCGCAGGATGTGTTCCCGCAAGTCCGATGTGAACCGGGCATCGCGCACAATGATGTTGGCTTCGTGATTGACGAACAGCGACAGCCCGTCGAAATTGCTCGACCCCACGGTTGCCCAGTCGTCATCGACGACCGCCACCTTGCCGTGCAATTGCGTACGGCGGTACTCGACGATCTGGACACCCGCGCGGATCAGCCGCGGATAGAAAGATTGCGCGACTGCATCCTGCATCGCGAACTGGCCGACGCCAATCAGCAGCGTGACGTCGATGCCGCGTTGCGCCGCATGGACCAGCGCCTTGCGCATCTTGCGGCCCGGCGCGAAATACGGCGTGACCAGCAGCGCACTTTCACGGGCATGGCCCAGTGCCTGCAGCAGTGCGCGCTGTATCGCGCGCCGGTTGCGCAGGTTGTCGCGCACGACCAGTGCCGCTTCCTCGACACGCACGGCACGCAAAGGCTTGCGCGCGCGGACCGAGTCGCGCAAGACGCCGATGCGCGTCATCAGCGGCCTCGGCAGCGTGCGCTGCCACTGGCGGCGCGCTTCCGACAACACGGCCTTGACCAGGGGCCCGCCGATGCTGACCGCAAAATCCCAGCGCGGCGCGGGCAGCGGCGTGGCCCAGTCGTCGTCGGAAATATGGTCGTCATTGATGTTCAGGCCGCCAAGGAAGGCAACCCGGCGGTCGACGACGACAATCTTGCGATGCATGCGCGACATGCCGCGCCGGAACCAGGGATTGAAAGCCGCGAAATGGATGCCGGCGGGCTCGAACCCGCGCCGCAGCCGTGCGATATTGTCGCGACCGGTGCCCAGCCAGTCGACCAGCACCTGCACCGACACGCCGCGCGCGGCGGCGCGCAGCAGGGCTGCCCGCACCTGCAGGCCGGTGTCGTCGAGGGCGAAGATGTAAGTCTCGAGGTAGATCTCGGATTGCGCGGTGTCGCACGCCGCGATCAGCGCCGGGAAGAACTCGGCTCCCCGGTGCAGCAGCGTCAGGTGGTTGCCATGGCTATAGCTCGCTGCCCGCATGCGCGTCCGTGTCAGAGTCTGCCGGCTGGCTGGTCGTCGAATCCTGGCCGGCACCGGCCTGGGCGTCGCGTCCCGGCTGCATTGAAGGCGTCACGCCGGTCGACAGATGCAGCTCGGCGACGATCGGCGCGTGATCGGACAGGCGCGCCCAGCGCGCGCCATGCAGCACCTGTGCCGACAGCACATCGAAGCCGCGCACATAGACACGGTCGAGCTGCAGCACCGGCATCGCTGCCGGAAAGGTCCGCGCCGGTGCCTTGCGCGGACCGCGGCCGGAAAGGCGGCGCAAGTAATCGCCAAAGCGTTGCGTGGGCAGGCGCTCGTCGAAGACCTCGGTCACGCCCAGCCGTTCGCGCAGCGTATCCGACAACGCATTGGTCCAGTCATTGAAATCGCCGGCGATCAATACCGGCGCGCCGGGCGACGCGGTCGATTCGACGGCCTCGATCAGTGCCTCGGTCTGGCGGCGACGGCTGCCGGCGAACAGGCCGAGGTGGATCACATAGCAATGCACCTGCCGCTGCTCCAGCGTCAGCACGCAATGCAGGATGCCGCGCGACTCGAATGCATGGTCCGACACATCATGGTTGTTGGCCGACGCAATCGCGAAGCGCGACAGCAGCGCATTGCCGTGGTGGCCATGGTCGTACACGGCATTCATGCCGTAAGCACTGTGATGGCTGTCGCCGGCCAGGAATTCATGCTGCGCCTGGTCCGGCCAGCTGGTGTGCTTCAGCGCCAGCAAGTCGTGCCGGCCCTGCACTTCCTGCAAGAAGACGATATCGGCCGCCATGCCGGACAGCGCCTGCTTGATGCCGTGCACACGCGGCCGCGTGCCGATGGCGCTGACACCTTTGTGTATGTTCCAGGTGGCGATGCGTAATTTCATGTCCGCGCGCTTAGTTGGTTCTCGTGCTGGCTGGCTGCAATACGGGCGCCGACAAGGGCAGGGCCTGCGCGAGCAGCTCGCGCTGCATCGGCAACTGCAGTATCGCTTCCGCATTCGACGGCGAGAAGCAGCGATCGGCCGCCTCGCGCCACGGCAGCCAGCAATGCCGCAGGTGCTCGCGCGGCGCCAGCGTCACCGGCACGCCGGCCGGCACCTGCAGGCCAAAGACATGTTCGGTATTGTGCGTGACGCCCGGTGCATAGCGGGCGCGCCAGACCTCGTAGATCTCGTAAACGTTGGAAAGTTTCCAGTCCCGAAGGTTTTCCATCGGCACCTGCGCGCCGCCGACACGGATACCGGTCTCCTCAAGGACCTCGCGCATGGCCGTCTCGACCAGCGGCTCATCCGGCGTATCCTTCGAGCCTGTCACCGACTGCCAGAAACCGGGCTTGTCGGCGCGCTCGAGCAGCAATACCTGCAGGTCGGCGGTATGGATCACGACCAGCACGGATTCGGGGATTTTGTGAGGGCGCATAGCGGCGAGGTGTCTTTGTCGGAACATTATGCCCAGTTTACCGAACAACGATGCCGAAGGTCTCAGCGCCGGCGAAGACATAAAAAAGGCCGACACGGCGTTTGCCGGGTCGGCCCCTTCAAGCCTGCAAGCTTAGGGATCAGGCCTTGATCGCCGGCTCCGTCGCACGCAGGCGAATGTGCAGTTCGCGCAACTGCTTCTCGTCGACCTCGGACGGTGCCTGGGTCAGCAGGCACTGCGCACGCTGGGTCTTCGGGAAGGCGATCACGTCGCGGATCGATTCGGCGCCGGTCATCATCGTGACGATGCGGTCGAGGCCAAATGCGAGTCCGCCGTGCGGCGGCGCGCCATACTGCAGCGCGTCGAGCAGGAAGCCGAACTTGATGCGCGCTTCTTCATCATCGATGTTGAGCGCCTTGAACACCTTGCTCTGCACGTCGGCACGATGGATACGGACCGAACCGCCGCCCAGCTCCCAACCGTTGAGCACCATGTCATACGCTTGCGCGATGGCCTTGCCCGGTGCGGTCTCGATGAAGTCTTCGTGGCCGGCCTTGGGCGCGGTGAACGGGTGATGCAGCGCGTTCCAGCGATTGGCTTCGTCGTCATACTCGAACATCGGGAAGTCGACGACCCACAACGGACGCCAGGTGTCTTCGAACAGGCCATTCTTGCGGCCGAAGTCGCTGTGCCCGATCTTGACGCGCAGCGCGCCGATGGCGTCGTTGACGACCTTGGCCTTGTCGGCGCCGAAGAAGATCAGGTCGCCATCCTGCGCGCCGGTGCGCTCGAGGATCTGCGCGAGGGCTGCGTCGTGGATGTTCTTGACGATCGGCGACTGCAGGCCATCGCGGCCCTTGGCCTTGTCATTGACCTTGATGTAGGCGAGGCCCTTGGCGCCGTAGATCGCAACGAACTGAGTGTAGGCATCGATCTCGGAACGCGGCATGCCGCCGTTGTCCTGCGCGCCACCCGGCACACGCAGGCCGACCACGCGGCCGTTTTCCATGTTGGCGGCACCCGAGAAGACCTTGAAGTCCACATCCTTCATCACGTCGGTCAGCTCGGTGAATTCGAGCTTGACGCGCATGTCCGGCTTGTCGGAACCGTACAAGCCCATCGCGGTGGCGAAGTCCATCACCGGGAACGGGTTCGGCAGATCGACGTCGAGCACGTTCTTGAACACGCCGCGGATCATGCCTTCGAACATGTCGCGGATTTCCTGCTCGCCCATGAACGAGGTTTCGCAGTCGATCTGCGTGAATTCCGGCTGACGGTCAGCACGCAGGTCTTCGTCGCGGAAGCACTTGGTGATCTGGTAGTAGCGGTCGAAGTTGGCCACCATCAGCAGCTGCTTGAACAGCTGCGGCGACTGCGGCAGCGCAAAGAAGTTGCCGGCGTTGACACGCGACGGCACCAGATAGTCGCGCGCGCCTTCGGGCGTGGACTTGGTCAGCATCGGCGTCTCGATGTCGATGAAGCCATTCGAGTCGAGGAACTTGCGCACCTCCATCGAGACCTTGTAGCGCAGGCGCAGGTTGTGCTGCATCTGCGGGCGACGCAGGTCGAGCACACGGTGCGTCAGGCGGGTGGTCTCGGACAGGTTGTCGTCGTCGAGCTGGAACGGCGGCGTCACCGATGCATTGAGTACTTCGAGCTCGTGGCACAGCACTTCGATCTTGCCCGAGGTCAGGCCGGCGTTTTCGGTGCCGGCCGGGCGGGCGCGCACCAGTCCGGTGATGCGCAGGCAGAACTCGTTGCGCACCGCTTCGGCGGCCTTGAACATCTCGGCACGATCCGGGTCGCAGACGACCTGCACCAGACCTTCACGGTCGCGCAGGTCGATGAAGATCACGCCGCCGTGGTCACGACGACGATGCACCCAGCCGCACAGGCTGACGGTCTGGCCCATCAGGGCTTCGGTGGTCAGTCCGCAATAGTTTGTACGCATTGACATGTTTTCAGTCTCGGTTTCAGTAATCAGTGAGGGGTGGCCTCGGGGGCTTCGGGTGTTGCCGGATGCGCCTTCCTGCTTGGCGGCGGCGCGACGACGCCCATGGACACGATGTATTTCAGCGCTTCATCGACGCTCATCTCGAGTTCGATGACGTCTTCGCGGCGATACATCAGGAAAAAGCCGGAGGTCGGGTTCGGCGTGGTCGGCACGTAGACGCTGATGTAGTCGCCGTGCAAATGATGCTTCACATCGCCGCCGGGCACGCCGGTCTGGAACGCAATGGTCCAGCTGCCGGCATGCGGGTACTGCACCAGCAGCGCCTTGCGGAAGGCATTGCCGGACGAGGACAGCAGGGTATCGGACACCTGCTTGACGCTCGAGTAGATGGAATTCACCACGGGAATCCGCTGCAGCAGCAATTCCCACAGGCCGAGCAGGCGCGTGCCGATGATGTTGCGGGTCACAAGGCCGGTCAGCAGGATGATGAGCAGCGTCACCACCGTGCCGAAGCCCGGCAAATGGAAGCCGAACAGCGATTCCGGCCGCCACTCGGGCGGAAGCAACAGCAACGACTGGTCCAGCGTGCCGATGATGAGGTTCAGCACCCACAACGTGATCACGAGGGGCACGAGCACCAGCAGACCGGTAATGAAATATTTACGCATGGATGTCAGTTGCTGGCCGAGGCCGGTTTGCTGTCGTTGGCCGATGCCGGCGTGCTGCCGCCGGACGATGCTTCAGATGACGAAGTGGACGACGCCGCGGCAGGTGTTGCAGTCGAAGAAGCCGACGACGATTCCGTCTTCGGCGACGCGCCACCGCTGCCGCCATTGCGGAAATCAGTCACGTACCAGCCGGTGCCCTTCAACTGGAAACCGGCGGCCGTCAGCTGCTTCTTGAACTCGGCCTTGCCGCACTCGGGACAATCCGTCAGCGGGGCGTCGGAGATTTTCTGCAGCACGTCCTTGGCAAAGCCGCAGGCGTCGCAGCGATACGCATAAATAGGCATGATGCACTCCCTGCAAAATTTCGAAAACCTTGAATTATAAAGGTTTTCCGCAGGGTTTCAGGTCAGGAAGGCTGCAGCTGGCCGGGAATGGGCGGGCTGGAGCGGCGCGCCCCCTTCAGGCCGCCGCCGCACCCGCCTGACGTTGCCATTGTGGCAGCAGCGAACCGGCGATCATGCCGGCAAAGGCGACGATCACGCCCACCAGTTGCGGCGGGTACAGGCCTTCCGGCGCGATGACCTCGCAAGCGATCCAGCTGCCCAGCCCGAGCAGGATGGACGCCAGCGCTCCCTGGTTGGTGGAACGCTTCCAGTACAGGCCGAACACCAGCGGCACGAACGCCGCCACCAGGGTCACCTTGTAGGCATTTTCGACCATCTTGAAGATGCTGGCTTCGGTATTGAGCGCAAAGCCGGTCACGATTGCGGTGAAGGTCAGCACCACGATGCGCATGGTCAGCAGGAACTGCCGGTCGCTCTGGTTCGGCAGGATTTCCTTCATGATGTTTTCGGTGAAGGTCACCGACGGCGCCAGCAGCGTCGCGCTGGCGCAGCTCTTGATGGCCGACAGCAGCGCGCCAAAGAACATCACCTGCGCCAGCACCGGCACCTTGGTCATGATCAGGGTCGGCAGGATTTTTTGCGGATCCACGTCGATCAGGCTGTTGACCATGTCCGGGTCGATCAGGGTGGCCGAGTACGCGAGGAACATCGGCACGAAGGCGAAAATGAAGTACAGCACGCCGCCCAGTACCGAGGCACTGCCGGCGATCTGCTCGGTGCGCGACGACGACACGCGCTGGAATACGTCCTGCTGCGGTATCGAACCCAGCATGATCGTGATTGCGGTGGCAATGAACCACAGCACTTCGCGCGTGTCGGGCGCCGGCCAGAATTCCAGCTTGCCGGCGGCGGCCGCATGCTGGATCACGGCGCCGGTGCCACCGACCATGCCCGCCACTTCCCAGCCGATGTACAGCATGCCGACGACGATGATGATCATCTGCAGGAAGTCGGTGATCGCGACTGACCACATGCCACCCATCAGCGTATAGATCAGCACGCTGCCGGCGCCGATCAGCATGCCGGCCTCGGGCGTGATGTAACCGCCGGACACCACCGAAAACACCAGGCCCAGCGCCTTGATCTGCGCGGCGACCCAGCCGAGGTAGGAGATTACGATGCACAGCGTCACCAGCACTTCGACCGCGCGGCCGTAGCGTTGCTTGTAGAAGTCGCCGATGGTCAGCAGGTTCATCCGGTACAGCTTGCGCGCGAAGAACAAACCGACAAAGATCAGGCACAGCGACGAGCCGAACGGATCGGACACTACGCCGCCCAGGCCTTCTTTCAGGAAGGTGGCCGGAATGCCGAGCACGGTCTCGGAGCCGAACCACGTCGCGAATACGGTCGCCGTCACCACGTACATCGGCAGCGAGCGGCCGGCCAGCGCGAAGTCGCTCGACGAATTCACGTAACGCGCCGCATACAGGCCGATGCCCACCGAAATGACCCAGTAAAGAATGACGAACCAGAGCAGAGTGTTCATGTCAGGCGGGTATCAATAGAAAGTTTCGTACCAGCGGAAAAACAGTTGCACGGCGAGGATGCCTGCCAGCAAACCGCCACCGAAATAGACGGCGATCTCGATCAGCCGGTTGGTGCGGCGCTGTTCGACGATCAGGCGCTTGAGCAGCTGTTCCTGGCCATCGCGCGGTGCCTGCACTTGCAGCGCCAGCGCCTGCTGTGCCAGTCGCGGCAGCTGTGGCAGGATGTGCGCCCACTGCGGCGCCTCGACCTTGAGCTTGTCCACCAGCCCGCGCCAGCCGATCTGTTCGCCCATCCAGGTTTCGAGGATGGGCTTGGCAGTCTTCCACAAATCGAGCTCGGGGTCGAGCTGACGACCGAGGCCCTCGATGTTCAGCAGCGTCTTTTGCAGCAGCACCAGCTGCGGCTGGATCTCGATGTTGAAACGACGTGAAGTCTGGAACAGGCGCAGCAGCACCTGACCGAACGAGATCTGAGCCAGCGGCCGGTCGAAAATGGGCTCGCAGCAGGCACGCACGGCCGACTCGAGTTCATCGACGCGCGTCTCCTTCGGTGCCCAGCCGGATTCGATGTGGGCTTGCGCGACGCGCTTGTAATCGCGACGGAAGAACGCAAGGAAGTTCTGCGCCAGGTAATCCTTGTCGAAATCGTTCAGGGTACCGACGATGCCGAAATCGAGCGCGATGTAACGGCCGAAGCTGTCGGGCTCGATAGAGACGAGGATATTCCCCGGATGCATGTCCGCATGGAAGAAGCCGTGCCGGAACACTTGCGTGAAGAAGATCTCGACGCCATCGCTGGAGAGCTGCTTCAAATCCACGCCCGCTTCGACCAGCTTCGTGGTCTGCGAGATCGGAATGCCCTTCATGCGCTGCATCACCATCACCGACTCGGCGCAGTAATCCCAGTGGATTTCTGGCACCAGCAGCAGCGAGCCATCGGCGAAGTTGCGACGCAGCTGGCTCGCATTGGCCGCTTCGCGCATCAGGTCGATTTCATCGTGCAGGTATTTATCGAATTCAGCGACAACCTCGCGCGGGCGCAAGCGGCGGCCGTCGGCAGACGAGCGATGCAGCCAGTCGGCCAGGATCTTCATCAGCGCCAGATCGCTTTCGATCGCGCGCTTGACGCCCGGGCGCAGCACCTTGACCGCGACCTCGGTGCCATCCTTGAGGGTCGCGAAGTGCACCTGCGCGACCGACGCCGACGCAACCGGCTCGCGCGAGAAGCTCGCAAACAACTGTTCCGGATGCTGGCCGAGCGAGCGCGTGATTTCAGCAATCGCCAACGCCGACGGGAAAGGCGGCACGCGGTCCTGCAGCAGCGCAAGCTCGTCAGCGATATCGGCCGGCAGCAGGTCGCGCCGTGTCGACAGCACCTGGCCGAACTTCACGAAAATCGGGCCCAGCTCTTCGAGCGCGTGCCGCAAGCGCACGCCGCGCGGCGCCGACAGATCGCGCCAGAAGAACAAGGCTGACAGCAGCTTGAGTTTTGGCGGCAGGCGATCGCTGGACAACACGATCTCGTCGAGGCCATGACGCAGCGCGACCCGCGCAATCTTGGCCACGCGCCACAGGCGGCGGATCATGGCTGGCCCCCGGTCGTTGAAGGCATGTGCTTGTCCAGCAGCGCGATGCGCTTGGCAAGGCGCTCGACATCGTCGCGCAGCACGATGACGTCGGCGGCGAAAGCTTCACCCGCCGATCGGTACAGCAGCGTCGGGTTTTCTTCCAGCAGGTATTCGGCGACGTTCTCGGCCAGCTTGCGACCGCCCGTCTTCATCGCCTCGACCGCTTCACGGCCGGCTTGTGCGATGCGCACCGCAGCGATGTCGCCGACCAGCGGCGCGAGGTTTTCCTCGGCTTCCCAGTGCAGGCCGTTGGCCACATCGGAAATCGTCTTCGCGAATTCGGCATCGCCGCTGATGTTCACATAGGCGAAGGCGCGGCTCAGGTCAGCCAGGATCTGCGGCAGGTCGGCGGGATTGATGCGAATGGTGACGTTGGCGACGTTGGCGGCCTTGGCTGCATTAGCGACATTCGCGCTCGCTGCAACGGCAGTTTCGCCATCGGCGATGGCCGCAGCCTGCAACAGCCCGTCGGCGCCGACACGCAGCGCCAGCTGCAGCAGCCCGGCATCGATCGCAGCGACCTTGCCGGCGTGCGCAGCCAGCTTCACCGCCAGCGCCGGCTGGCGCGACAACAGGTGGTTGAGGGTCGCCACGACCGGCGTCCCGAACAGGGGAAGCTTCAGCATGAGAGCGTCAGAGCTTGACGCCCACGTGCAGCGCCGCGACGCCGCCGGTCAGGTTGAAGTAGTCGACGCGATCGAGACCGGCGTCCTGCATCATGCCCTTCAGCGTTTCCTGGTCCGGGTGCATGCGAATCGACTCGGCCAGGTAGCGGTAGCTGTCGGCGTCATTGGCGATCTTCCGGCCCAGCCACGGCAGCACCTTGAACGAATAGATGTCGTAGGGCTTTTGCAGCGGCGCGGCGACCTTCGAAAATTCCAGCACCAGCAGCTTGCCGCCGGGCTTCAGCACGCGGCGCATCTCGGCCAGCGCCTGGTCCTTGTGCGTCATGTTGCGCAGGCCGAAGGCGACCGACACGCGATCGAAATAATTGTCCGGGAACGGCAGCTGCTCGGCATCGCAGATCAGCGTCGGCAGCACGAGGCCATGGTTGATCATGCGATCGCGACCGACGCGCAGCATCGACTCATTGATATCGGTATGCCAGACCTCGCCGGTCGTGCCGGCGCGCTTCGCAAAGGCCCTGGTCAGGTCGCCGGTGCCAGCCGCGATGTCCAGCACCTTGAAGCCGGGACGGATAGCGGCTTGTGAAATCGTGAACGCCTTCCACAGCCGGTGCAGTCCGGCCGACATCAGGTCGTTCATCACGTCGTATTTGGCCGCGACTGAATGGAAAACTTCGGCGACCTTCTTCACCTTCTGTTCTTCAGGGACTTGCTGGAAGCCGAAATGGGTCTGGGTCATGGCCTTGGGATGATGCGCGGGTAGGGTTAGGCGGCATTATACAAGTGCGTATAGCCCGGGCCAGCGCCGTTCAGGCGGCATCGTGCCGGGCTGCGCGCAGCAAATCGGGAGGCGGCAGGCGGGCAGCGCCATGCCAGCGATACGGATGCTAAATCAGTGCTTCGAGCAGCCGCCGCCGGTGGCCACCATCACCGCATCGCGGCCGGTTTCACGCGTGAAGCCGGCAGCTTCCAGCTGCTGCAGGTAGGCTTCCCACAGTGTTTGATGGTCGATGCACAGCTCGTACAGGAAGTCCCAGGTGTACAAACCGCTGTCGTGCCCGTCGGAGAACACCGGTCGGATCGCATAGTGGCCGACCGGCTCGATACCCTTGATGTCAACCAGGCGCTTGCCGGTCTGCAGCGTCTCCTGACCGGGGCCGTGGCCGCGCACTTCGGCCGACGGCGACATCACGCGCAGGAACTCGAACGGCAATTGGTAGCTCTGGTCGTCGAAAGCGATTTCAAGCGTGCGCGACGCCTTGTGCAGGGTCAGCGCGGTGGGGATGCGGGTCGTCGTGCTCACGGGGTTCAGAGATAAGTAGCCAGTCGTTGCCGCATTTTGGCACGCAACGCGGGCAAGCGCTCGGCGCGCGCCGCGAGCGATGCCGGCGACGGCTCGCGCTGCTTCTGACCCCAGACCGGCTGCGGGAAGTGCGCATCGTCGGCGTAGCGCGGGATCACGTGCCAGTGCAGGTGAGGCACGACATTGCCGAAACAGGCAAGGTTGATTTTTTCGGGCTGCATCAGGTCGCGCACCACATGCTCGACTTGCCACAACACGTCCATCAGCAGCATGCGGTCGAGCTCGTTCAGGTCGGTGATTTCCTTCACGTGGTCAGTCCAGATCACGCGACAAAAACCCGGGTACAGCGCATCGTCGACCAGCACCACGCGGAACTGCCGGCCCTGGTGCAACACTTCGCCGCCCGGTGTTTCACACAGCGCGCAGCCGGCTACCGTGATGCTCATCATTGTCCTCCACTGGCCCGCCGTCGCCGCTTACACCAGCACGCGCTCGATGCCGCCATCGTTCGCCTTCGCGACGTAGTCCGGCATCCAGTTCTCGCCCAGCAGGTGGCGCGCCATCTCGACGACGATGTAATCGGCATCCGTGCCGCTGTCGTCGTTGTAGCGCGACAGGCCCTGCAGGCAGGACGGGCACGACGTCAGCACCTTGATGTCGCCCTTGAAACCATCGGCGCGCAGCTTGTCCGCGCCCTTGGTCATTTCGGCTTCCTTGCGGAAGCGCACCTGCGTCGAGATGTCCGGGCGCGAGATCGCCAGCGTACCGGACTCGCCGCAGCAGCGGTCGTTCTTCTCGATCTTGGTGCCGTCGACGGTGCTGAGCAGGCCATTGACCGTCTTCAGCGGGTCCTGCTGCTTCATCGGGCTGTGGCAAGGGTCGTGGTACATGTAGCGCACGCCGTTCACACCCTCGAGCCTGACGCCCTTCTCGAGCAAATATTCGTGGATATCGACGATGCGGCAGCCGGGGAAGATCTTGTCGAATTCATAGCCCTGCAACTGGTCGAAGCAGGTGCCGCACGAGACGACGACGGTCTTGATGTCGAGGTAGTTCAGCGTATTGGCAACGCGGTGGAACAGCACGCGGTTGTCAGTGATGATCTTTTCGGCCTTTTCGTAATCGCCCGAGCCGCGCTGCGGATAGCCGCAGCACAGGTAACCCGGCGGCAGCACGGTCTGCACGCCGACCTGCCACAGCATCGCCTGCGTGGCGAGGCCGACTTGAGAGAACAGGCGCTCGGAACCGCAGCCCGGAAAATAGAACACGGCCTCGGATTCGGCGCTGGTCGTCTTCGGGTCACGGATGATGGGCACGAAGTTGTCGTCTTCGATGTCGAGCAGCGCGCGCGCCGCTTTCTTGGGCAGGTTGCCCGGCATTTTCTTGTTGACGAAGTGGATCACCTGCTCGCGCACCGGCGGCTTGCCATGCGTCGACGGCGGGGCCTTGGTCTGTTTCTTGACGACCTTCTTCAACACGTCATGCGCGAAGCGCTGCGCCTTGTAGCCCCAGCCCATCATCAGGCTGCGGGTCGCGTTGATGGTCGCCGGATCGGTGGCATTGAGGAAGAACATCGATGCGGCCGTGCCCGGGTTGAAGGATTTCTTGCCCATCTTGCGCAGCAGGTTGCGCATGTTCATCGACACGTCGCCGAAGTCGATGTCGACCGGGCAGGGGGTGACGCACTTGTGGCAGACCGTGCAATGGTCGGCCACGTCCTCGAACTCGGCCCAGTGCTTGATCGATACGCCGCGGCGGGTCTGCTCTTCGTACAGGAAGGCTTCGACCAGCAGCGAGGTGGCGAGGATCTTGTTGCGCGGCGAGTACAGCAGGTTGGCACGCGGCACATGGGTCGCGCACACCGGTTTGCATTTGCCGCAGCGCAGGCAGTCTTTCACGCTGTTGGCGATGGCACCGATATCGGACTGCTGCATGATCAGCGACTCATGCCCCATCAGGCCGAACGACGGCGTATAGGCATTGCGCAAGTCCGCATGCAGGCCCGGCAGGTTCAGCAGCTTGCCCTTGTTGAAGCGGCCTTCGGGGTCGATCTTCTGCTTGTAGCTGCGGAATGCGCCGATCTCGTCGTCGGTCAGGAATTCGAGTTTGGTGATGCCGATGCCATGCTCGCCCGAGATCACGCCATTGAGCGAGCGCGCCAGCGCCATGATGCGCTCGACCGACGCATGCGCCGCCTGCAGCATCTCGTAGTCGTCCGAGTTGACCGGGATGTTGGTGTGCACGTTGCCATCGCCGGCGTGCATATGCAGCGCGACGAAAACGCGACCATGCAGCACGCGCTTGTGAATCGCGATGCACTCATCGACGATGGGCTTGAACGAGGCGCCGCTGAAGATCTGGCGCAGTTGCGCGCGTACTTCGGCCTTCCATGAAATACGGATGGTGCGGTCTTGCAGCACGTCGAACAGGGTGGCGCCGGGCTGGGCGTCCAGCCTTGCCTCCAGTTCGGGCAGCAAGGTGGCCAATCCGAGCTCACCCAGCTTGCCGCGTGCGTCGACCAGCGGCATGTCGATGTTCGCCAACAGCCAGGACCAGCGCGTCTGAACCGCAGCGATCAGGCTGCCGGCCTGTGCCACGCGGTCTTCCAGCAACTCGGCCGGCGGAATGTCGAAGCCTTCGGTGTCGTCGCTCTTGCCCAGCGGCAGATGCCCCTTCGCGAAGAAGTTCGCCAGCTCGCCCAGCAGTTTGAGTTTGTTGTTGATCGACAGTTCGATGTTGATGCGCTCGATGCCGTCGGTGTACTCGCCCATGCGGTCGAGCGGAATGACGACGTCTTCGTTGATCTTGAACGCATTGGTGTGACGGGCGATCGCGGCGGTGCGCGCGCGGTCGAGCCAGAATTTCTTGCGGGCTTCGGGGCTGACGGCGACAAAGCCTTCGCCGACGCGGCTGTTGGCGATGCGGATGACTTCCGAGGTTGCGCGCGCGACCGCGTCTTCATCATCGCCGACGATGTCACCGAACAACGCCATCTTCGGCAGCACGCCGCGCTTGGACTTGGTCGCATAGCCGACCGCGCGCAGGTAGCGCTCATCCAGATGCTCGAGGCCGGCCAGGATGGCGCCGCCCTTTTTCGTTTCGCTGTCGAGGTAGTCCTTGATCTCGACGATGGTCGGGATCGCATCGCGCGCCTGGCCGAAGAATTCGAGGCAGACGGTGCGCGTGTGTTTGGGCATCTTGTGCAGGATCCAGCGCGCCGACGTGATCAGGCCGTCGGTGCCTTCCTTCTGCACGCCGGGCAGGCCGGCGAGGAATTTGTCGGTGACATCCTTGCCCAGGCCTTCCTTGCGGAACACGCGACCTTCGATATCGAGGGTCTCGGTCTTGAATGGCGCTGGCAGCGCGCGGCCGCGCTCGGCCGGATGGCGCCACTCGAGCCTGAAGCTGGCTTTGGGTGCGTCGTGGATCTTGCCGAGGTTGTGGCCGATGCGGGTGACCTCGAGCCAGTCGCCGTTCGGGTCGACCATGCGCCAGCTGGCGAGGTTGTCGAGCGCGGTGCCCCACAGCACGGCCTTCTTGCCACCAGCATTCATCGCGATGTTGCCGCCGATGCAGGACGCTTCGGCCGAGGTCGGATCGACCGCGAACACGAAGCCTGCGCGCTCGGCTGCGTCGGACACGCGCTTGGTGACCACGCCGGCGCCGGAATGGATGGTCGCGTATTCGCGATCCACGCCGGGCAGGGTCAGCATCTCGACCTCACCGAGCTGCTCGAGCTTTTCGGTGTTGATGACGGCCGACATCGGGGTCAGCGGGATCGCACCGCCGGTGTAACCGGTGCCGCCGCCGCGCGGGATGATGGTCAGGCCGAGTTCGATACAGGCCTTCACGAGGCCGGCGATTTCTTCTTCGGTATCGGGCGTCAGCACGACGAACGGATACTCGACACGCCAGTCGGTGGCGTCGGTCACGTGCGACACGCGCGACAGGCCGTCGAACTTGATGTTGTCGGCGGCGGTGTAACGGCCGAGCACGCGCTGTGCACGGCGGCGCAGGTCCTGCATCTGGCGGAATTCGGCGGCGAATTCTTCGACGGCCTTAGTCGCGAGGCGAATCAGCGTCGCGACATGCACCTTGCGGCGGCGGGTCTCGGGATCGAGCCCTTCGTCCCCTTCGGCGCCGAGGCGGCGCGATTCGACTTCACCCAGGCGGTGGTACATCGCATCGACCAGCGCATCGCGTCGCGACGGGTTGTCCAGCAGGTCGTCCTGCAGGTAGGGATTGCGACGCACGACCCAGATGTCGCCCAGCACTTCGTACAGCATGCGTGCCGAGCGGCCGGTCTGGCGCACGCTGCGCAAATTGGTGATCAGTTCCCAGGCTTCGTCCCCGAGCAGGCGGATCACAATTTCGCGATCGGAGAACGAGGTGTAGTTGTAAGGGATCTCTCGCAGGCGCGCCGAACCTTCCGGGGCGTCGGTGAGCAAAGCTTGAAGCTGCGCGGGGGCGTTCATTGGTGGCGAAGGTATGCCTGAATCTAAAGCCGCATTTTACCGTACTGCGGCGCACCACGAATGGACTCAGGCCGGTACAAACCCAGCAGAAACCCTTGATTTTGTGCGGGTTTGGGCTACCGACGACAGGTCGTGGCGGGCCGGCGGCCGTACGGCCGCTCAAATCCAGTGGCGTATCGCATGCCAGAAGCCGTCCGGCACCCGCATCAGCAGCCAGGTCATCGTCAGGTAGCGCGCCAGCTTGCCGACGGCCATCCAGGCGATGCTGGGCAGCAGCGGCATCTTCAGCCAGCCCGCCAGCACACACAGCGGGTCACCGACCACCGGCAGCCAGGACAGCAGCAGCGTGACCGGGCCGAAGCGCTCCAGCCAGCCGAACCAGCGGGTCTGACGCTCTTTCGCAAACGCCTGTTTTGCGCCATAGCCCATCGCATAGCTGACCGCGCCGCCGGCGGTATTGCCGGCCGTGGCCACCAGGATCGCCGGCCAGTACAGCTCGGGGTTGAGCTTGACGACGGCGAACACCGCCGGCTCGGACCCCATCGGCGCCAGCGTGGCCGAAATGAACGCAATGATGAAAAGTGCGGGCAGGCCCACGGTAGGCAGGGACAGCGCGGCCAGCAAGGCGTCGATCACGACGTGAGCCCGGTAGAGTGAAGAAGGGGGTCAATTATAATGAGCCGCATGACCACCGATTACCTGAAAAAAATCCTCACGTCGCGCGTGTATGACGTCGCGATCGAAACACCACTCGAGCTGGCCCCCACCTTGTCGGCACGCACCGGCAACCGCATTTACTTCAAGCGCGAAGACATGCAGAGCGTGTTCAGCTTCAAGCTGCGCGGCGCGCACAACAAGATGGCGCACCTGACGCCGGCCCAGCTGAAGCGTGGCGTGATCTGCGCGTCGGCCGGCAACCACGCACAGGGCGTCGCGCTGTCGGCCAGGACGCTGGGCTGCCGCGCCGTGATCGTGATGCCGACGACGACGCCGGCCGTGAAGGTCGAAGCGGTGCGCGCGCGCGGCGGCGAGGTGGTGCTGGCCGGTGATTCGTATTCGGACGCCTACCAGCATGCGCTCGCGCTGGAAAAAAAACACAAGCTGACCTTCGTGCATCCGTTCGACGATCCGTACGTGATCGCCGGGCAGGGCACGATTGCGATGGAAATCCTGCGCCAGCATGCCGGCCCGATCCACGCGGTATTCGTCGCCATTGGTGGTGGCGGACTGATTGCGGGGGTGGGCGCGTATATCAAGGCTGTGCGCCCGGACATCAAGGTGATCGGCGTGCAGACCACGGACTCGGATGCGATGGCCAAGTCGCTCGCCGCCGGTCGCCGCGTGATGCTGCATGACGTCGGCCTGTTTTCGGACGGCACCGCCGTCAAGCAGGTGGGCGAAGAGACGTTCCGCCTCGCCAAACAGGTGGTGGATGAAATCATCCTGGTCGATACCGATGCCGTCTGCGCGGCCATCAAGGATGTGTTCATCGATACGCGCAGCATCCTCGAGCCGGCCGGCGCGCTGGCTGTCGCCGGCGCCAAGGCCTATGTCGAACGCGCGGCGAAGTCGAAGAAACCGGTGCGCGACGAAAACCTGGTGGCGATCGCCTGCGGCGCCAACATGAACTTCGACCGCCTGCGCTTCGTCGCCGAGCGCGCCGAAGTGGGCGAAGCGCATGAAGCGGTGTTCGCGGTCACGATCCCGGAAGAGCGCGGCAGCTTCAAGCGCTTTTGTGAACTGGTCGGTTCGCGCTCCGTCACCGAATTCAATTACCGTATCAGCGATGCGAAAGAAGCCCATGTGTTTGTCGGCTTGCAGGTGCAAAACCGCGACGAGCCGGGCAAGATCAGCAAGCAGTTCGACAAGCATGGTTTCAAGAATCTGGACCTGACGCATGACGAACTGGCCAAGCTGCACATCCGCCATTTGGTCGGCGGCAAGAGCGCGCTGGCACAGGATGAATTGCTGTATCGCTTTGAATTCCCCGAGCGTCCGGGCGCACTGATGCGCTTCCTCGACAGCATGGCGCCGAACTGGAACATCAGCCTGTTCCATTACCGCAGCCAGGGTGGCGATGTCGGCCGCGTGCTGGTTGGCCTGCAAGTACCGAAGAAGGAAATGAAAGCCTTCCGTGCATTCCTCGCGACCTTGGGCTATCGTGCCTGGGACGAGAGCGAAAACCCGGCTTACAAGCTGTTCCTGTAAGCCCACTTTCGCCGACCGTTTCGCATCCCATGTCAAGCATGAGTTCGCCACAATCGCCGTCCGACTCGCCGCTGGGCAAAGCCAGCCGCTACGAAGCCAGCTACCAACCCGGCCTGCTGTTCCCGCTGCCGCGCGCCGACAAGCGTGCCGAGCTCGGGCTGGCACACGGCAGCACGCTGCCCTTCTTCGGCATCGACGTCTGGAATGCGTATGAAGTGTCGTGGCTGAACATGCGCGGCAAGCCGCAAGTCGCGATTGCGACGATGCAGGTACCGGCCGATTCGCCGAACATCATCGAATCAAAATCGATGAAGCTGTACTTCAATTCTTTCAACCAATCCAGGGTGGCCAGCCCGGAAGCCTTGGTCGAATTATTGCGCGCCGACCTGTCAAACGCCGCCGGCGCCAGCGTGCAGGTGAGGCTGACCTTGCCCGAGGATTTCGGCAAGCTGCAGATGGGCGAGTTCGACGGCTTGCTGCTGGACAGGCTGGATATCGAGGTCAACGACTATGCGCCTGACCCGGCCCTGCTGCGTGTGGATGCCGGGGCAGCGCCGGTCGAAGAAACCCTGGTGTCGCATTTGCTGAAGTCAAATTGCCTGGTGACCGGGCAACCCGATTGGGGCACGGTGCAGATCCGTTATGCCGGCAAACCGATCGACCAGGAAGGGCTGCTGAAATACCTGATTGGCTTCCGGACGCATCAAGAATTCCACGAACAATGCGTCGAACGCATCTTCATGGACATGATGCGGCAGTGCCACCCGACCCAGCTGCTGGTGAGCGCCCGTTACACGCGGCGCGGCGGCATCGATATCAATCCGTGGCGCAGTAACTTTTCGATATCAAAACTGCCCGCCAATGTGCGCCACGCCCGCCAGTAATTGCGACAATATGCAAGTGCCTTCAAGTCATCTGCAACACGCTTTGAGGAAGCGATTGCGCTTGGCCGGGCACAGGTATAGATTTAGCGCCCGGGCAATAGTTGGCATCAGGATGACGAATAACGGGTGGCTTAGCATCACCGCTATGCAGCACACCACCTTTCAACAAGTCCTGACGCAACGATGACCGCGCTTCGCCGTCCCTTGAAAAAGCTCCTATAATTCACGGCGAACGTATTATTGTGCGACGCACCATGACCCATTTCAGCCAAATTCTGCCTGCCAAGAATGTGATGCTGGACCTCGAATGTTCCAGCAAGAAGCGCGCATTCGAGCAGGCCGGACTGATCTTCGAAAACAACTGCGGCATTGCTCGTTCGACGGTATCGGACAACCTGTTTGCGCGCGAGCGCCTCGGATCCACCGGCCTTGGCCATGGCGTGGCCGTGCCCCATGGCCGCATCAAGGGACTCAAGGCACCGTTGGCCGCCTTCGTGCGCCTGTCCGACCCGATTCCTTTCGAATCGCCGGATGGCGAGCCGGTCAAGCTGCTGATCTTCCTGCTGATCCCCGACAATGTGACCCAGCAGCATCTGGAAATACTGTCGGAGATCGCCGAAATGTTTTCGGACAAGGCATTTCGTGCGGCGATGACCGACGAAACCGACGCCGCCCTGCTGCACACCCGCCTCGTGAACTGGCATCCGCCGGAGCGCAGCGTCGCCTGACCGGGCACCACGACACCCCATGCCGCTCAACACCCCGCTTTCGATACAGCAGCTGTACGACGACAACCTCGAAGCGCTGAAGCTCGAATGGCTGGCCGGGCAATCCGGCGGCGATCGACTGATTTATGGTGACGCCGCATCGGCCGCCGACCAGGTCGGCCACCTGAACCTGATCCATCCGGGCCGTATCCAGGTGTTCGGCACGCAGGAAAACGATTACCTGCACCGCATCTCCGAAAACAGCCGCATCGCGCACGCACGCGAGCTGGTCAATGGCGAGCCGCCGGCTTTCATCATTGCACAATCGCTGGAACCACACCCGATGATCGTGGCGCTGTGCAGCGAGCACAACATCCCGCTGCTGACCACGCCCATGCCCGCCGCGCAGGTGATCGATTACCTGCGCGTCTACCTGTCAAAGAAGCTGGCCACGCGCGTGACCATGCATGGCGTGTTCATGGATGTGCTGGGCGTGGGGGTGCTGATCACCGGTGAATCCGGCCTCGGCAAGAGCGAACTGGGCCTGGAACTGATCTCGCGCGACCATGGACTGGTGGCCGACGATGCCGTCGAGTTCTCGCGCATTGCGCCGAACATGATCGAAGGCCGTTGCCCGCCGCTGCTGCAAAACCTGCTTGAAGTGCGCGGGCTGGGCCTGCTGGACATCAAGACCATCTTTGGCGAAACCGCCGTGCGTCGCAAGATGCGGCTGAAGCTGATCGTGCACCTCGTGCGCCGCAAGACGCTGGAAGAAAATTACGAGCGCCTCCCGCTGCACCACCAGACCCAGGAAGTGCTGGGGCTGGCGATACGCAAGGTGGTGATCCCGGTCGAGGCCGGCCGCAACATCGCGGTGCTGCTCGAAGCCGCGGTGCGCAACACCATCCTGCAAATGCGCGGCATCGACACGCTGGCCAATTTCATGGAACGCCAGCAGCGCGCCATGGGTGGCGAATAACGCAGCGTGAACAACGCGCCACGGCGCCACGTCGAACAATAAAGTTCCGCTATGATGCGCGCATGCGCATCATTCTCCTCACAGGCATTTCCGGCTCGGGCAAATCGGTCTGCCTGAACGCCCTTGAAGACGCCGGTTACTTCTGCGTCGACAACCTGCCGCCCTCCTTGCTGCGCGCCCTGGTGGCCACCCGCATGGAAGAAGGCGCGCAAAATCTCGCCGTCGCCGTTGATGCCCGCAGCGCCTCGTCGCTGAATGCGCTGCCAGCCGACATCGCCTGGCTGAAGGAGCAGGGGCATCATCTCGACGTGATCTTCCTGACCGCGAAGACCGAGTCCCTGATCAATCGCTTTTCCGAAACCCGCCGCAGCCATCCGCTGTCGCATCGATTGGCGAAAGAATCGCCGCAGGATGCGCAGCAGGCGGACCCGACACTGATCGAATGCATACGGCAGGAGCGCGAGATGCTGGCCGAGATCGAAGGCCTCGGTTATGTGCTGGATACTTCCGGCCTGTCGGCCAACAAGCTGCGCGCATGGATCAAGGAGCTGATCCATCAAGCCGGGCCGGCACCATTGACGCTGCTGTTCGAGTCCTTTGCGTTCAAATACGGCGTACCGCTTGATGCCGACCTCGTATTCGATGTGCGCGTGGTGCCCAACCCCTATTACGACAAGCAGCTGCGCCCGTTGACGGGTCGCGACCTGCCCGTGATCGACTTCCTGACGGCGCAGCCGGACGCGATGAGCCTGCTGGATGACATTCGCAGCTTCGTCGCCAAGTGGCTGCCCGCCTTCCAGCGTGACAATCGCAGCTACCTGACCGTCGCCATCGGCTGCACCGGCGGCCAGCACCGATCGGTGTTCATGGTGGAGCGACTGGCTAGGCACTTTGGCCAGCATGCGCGCGTGCTGGTGCGCCACCGCGAACTCGATTGAAGGCTCGGATGTAAGGGGTAGGCTTCAAGCGCGCAACCCGAGCGCGCACGACGATCGCATCAGAACTGCGCGAGCAATTTCCGAACGGGCGATGGCAAGGCCGCGCTGGCTATCGCCGACAAAGGCTGCCACCCATAGGCTGCTTGTGCCGCCCCCGGCTGGCGCTTGCCCAGCGTGACCTTCAGCGGCAGCACGTGCAGCCGGTAATGGGTGAACGCATGCGTAAATGCCGGCAGCGGCTCGACGGCATGCACATCGCCAAACGAGGCCAATGCCAGTGCGACTTCGCCGATTTCCGGCGTCAGGCTCTCCTCGCCCAGCCGCAATAATTCGGGCAACGACTGCAGCCCGCCCCAGATGCCTTGCGGCGGCCGCTGCTCAAGCAGTACCTCGCCCTTGTGCAGCACAACCAGCATCACGGTGGACTTCTCCGGCACCGGCTTTTTCGGCTTCCTGGCCGGCAGCTCGGCCGTTCGGCCACTCTCATGAGCGATGCAACGCGCCTGCATCGGGCAGGCATCGCAGGCGGGGCGACTGCGCGTGCAGACGGTGGCGCCGAGGTCCATCAATCCCTGCGTGTAGGCCTCGATATCCTTCGCCGGCAGCAGGGCGCCGGCCCGCTGCCACAGCTGCTTCTCGACTTGCGACTGCCCGGGAAAGCCTTCGATGCCGAACACGCGGCAGAACACCCGCTTGACGTTCCCGTCGAGGATGGCCGCCCGCGCGCCATACGCGAAGGCCGCGATGGCCGCTGCAGTCGACGGACCGATGCCGGGCAACTCGGCCAGCAACCCGACCTGGCGCGGGAATTCGCCGTCATGCTTGTCGACCACGACTTGCGCGCAGCGGTGCAGGTTGCGCGCACGCGTGTAATAGCCAAGGCCCGCCCACAAGGCCATCACGTCGCCGCTGGGCGCCGCGGCCAATGCACGCACATCGGGAAAACGCTCGAGAAAGCGCGCGTAATACGGAATGACCGTCGCCACCTGGGTTTGCTGCAGCATGATCTCGGACAGCCAGATGCGGTAGGCATCGCGGGTCTGCTGCCATGGCAACTTGTGGCGGCCATGGCGCTTCTGCCAGGAGATGAGCGCGCGGCTGAACGACGGGTCGGCGAGCTCGCCGTCGGCGGGAGGTGCGATGCGCTTCATGTCTGGCAGCGCACGCAATAGAAAGTCGAGCGTTGACCCTGCACGATGCGACGCACCGTCGTGCCGCACTGCCGGCAAGGCTCGCCCTCGCGGTCGTACACGAAATAGCTCTGCTGGAAGTAGCCGGACGCACCGTCGGCCCCGATGAAGTCGCGCAGGCTGCTGCCACCCTGCTCGATGGCCGCGGCCAGCACGCGCTGTATGGCATCGGCCAGCTTCCGATAGCGAGGAAGCGATATGCGACGCGCAGCCGTGTTCGGGTTTATGCCCGACATGAACAGGCTCTCGCATGCATAGATATTGCCGACCCCGACCACGATGTCGCCGGCCAGCAGCACCTGCTTGATGGCGGCACTGCGGCTACGGGTCTGCCGGTACAGCAGCAGCGCGAGTTCAGCAGACGTCAGCTGGCCCAGCGGCTCCACGCCCAGGCTGCGCAGCAGCAGGTGTTCTTCGATGTCGCCCGCCCCATTCTCATGCCACAGCACGGCGCCGAAGCGGCGCGGATCCGTAAACCGCATCACCTGATTGCCCAGCTCGAGATCGAAATGGTCATGCTTTTGCGGCGGCACGCCGGGCGCCAGCATGCGCAAGTGGCCTGACATGCCGAGGTGGACGATCAGCGTGCCGTGCGCGAAGCGGATCAGCAGGTATTTGCCGCGCCTTCCGGTGGCCTCGATGCGGCGACCTGCCAGCAGCGTCGGCAGGTTTTCCGGAAAGGGCCAGCGCAGTCCGCTGCGGCGCATCACGACACCGGTGACCGTGCGCCCTTCGACATGCGGCGCAATGCCGCGCCGCGTGACTTCGACCTCGGGCAATTCAGGCATGGCAAACCGCCCTCAGGAAAGGCCGAGGGGAAGGCGAAAAAGAAGGAAGGCAGCTGCTCATGCGGGGCAAGTCAATGGCGGGCGAGGCGGGCGGCACGGCAGACCATGCTTTCGTCGTAAAATTCTTGTTCGTTTGCGGCATTCGTTTGCTGCATCTGTTCGCTGCACCCTACCGTGGCCCGGCCACGCAGGAAAACCCTTTGAAAAATTTCTCGCTCATTCTAACGCTGTCCGCGCTGCTGGCTGTGACAGGCACGGCCTGGTCGGCACCGGCCACGGCCAACGAAAGCGGCGCCGGTGCGGCCGACGGCTTGCCCAAGGTCGCGCTGTCGGAGGAGCTGATGTACAAGTTCCTGTCGGCCGAACTCGCGAATCAGCGGGGCGAGCATTTCGCCGCCTACGCCACCATGCTGTCGATCGCGCGCAGCTCGGGCGACCCGCGCCTGGCGCGCCGCGCGCTGGAGTTCGCGCTGTCCGGCTCGCTGGCGGCCGAAGCGCTGAAGGCCGGGCAGTTGTGGCATGAGCTGGCGCCCAAATCGGAAGAAGCGTCACAGGCGCTGCTGGGCTTGCAGCTGGCGAATGGCCGCTACGACGAGGCCAGGCAGGCGCTGGCGCAGCAGCTGGCGGCCGCCACGCCGGCCACCCTGCCGATCGCAATCGCGGGCGTGCAGCGTCAATTGGCGCGTGTGCAAGACCGCGCGCGCGCGATTGCAATGCTGCGCGAACTGCTCGACCCGTATCGCGATTCGCTCGATGCGCGGCTGACGCTGGCGCAGATCGCGATGATCAGCGGCGACCGTGCCACCGCGCTGCGCGAGGCGCGTGATGCGCTGGCGCGTTTCCCGGGCTCGGAGCTGGCCGCGCTGACGCTGGCTCAGATCATCGAGAACAAGGCCGAGGCGGCAAAATCGCTGGCTGATTTCCTGCAAAAAAACCCGAAGGCGCGCGAAGCGCGTTTGGCTTATGCACGCATGCTGTTCGAGCAGGGCAAGGCGGCGGACGCCAAAAAAGAATTCCAGGCGCTGCTGCAGCAATACCCGAAGGACCAGACCACGCTGTACGCGCTCGGCCTGCTGTCGGTTCAGACGGGCGATCTGAAGGACGCCGAGACCTATCTGTCCGGCTATATCAAGTCGCTGGATGGCAAGCCTGACCGCGAGCGCGATTCGTCGCAAGCGCTGATGGTGCTGGCGCAGATCGCTGAAGACCGCAACGACGACGCCACTGCACTGCAATGGCTTGCGCTGGTCGACAACAACAATCAAGGCAATGCGTTCGCCGCTCTGCTCAAGCGGGCACAGCTGACCGCGAAGACGGGCAAGATGGATGCGGCGCGCGCCATGCTGAGCCAGGCCGATGTCGACAGCGACGACGAACGCATCAAGCTGGTGATCGCCGAAGCTCAGCTGCTGCGCGATGCCGGCCGGGTACCGGAAGCGCTGAAGCTGATCGAGGATGCGCTCGACGCGCACAAGGACAACACCGACCTGCTGTACGAGCATGCGATGCTGGCCGAACGGCTCAAGCAGTTCGACACGATGGAACGTTCGCTGCGCCAGATCATGAAGGTCGCGCCAGACAACCAGCATGCCTATAACGCGCTGGGCTATTCATTTGCGGATCGCAATGTGCGCCTGCAGGAGGCGTATGACCTGATCAAGAAAGCCAATGAACTCGCGCCCGAAGACGCGTTCATTATGGACAGCCTGGGCTGGGTCGAATTCCGCCTCGGCCGCTTCGAGAAAGCCGAGGCGACGCTGCGCCGCGCCTACGGCATGAAGCCGGACCCGGAAATCGCCGCCCACCTGGGTGAAGTACTGTGGGCGCGTGGCCGCGAGGAAGAGGCCAAGCAACTGTGGCGCAACGCCAATGCGAAAGACCCGAAAAACGAGACCCTGAAGGGCACCCTGCGGCGCTTGCAGGTGAAGCTTTGACACGTCGCAGTTTCCTGTTGGCGTCGGCGCTGGCAACGCTGGCGCTGGCGGGCTGCGGCACGCTGGCGCCGCCTCCCGGCGCCGAAGGCACACGCCGCTTCCACGACGACATCAGCGTCGGAGGCCGGCTCTCGGTCCGCTATCAGCAGGACGGCAAGCCGCAGTCGGTGCAAGGCAAATTTCTTTGGCAGCAATCTGCCACGCGCACCGACATTGAACTGGCATCGCCGCTCGGACAGACGCTGGCCCGCATCACGCTGCTGCCGGGCAGCGCCGTCCTCGAGCAATCCGGCAAGCCGACTGCCGAGGCCACCGATGCCAGCGCGCTGACCAAGGCCATGCTGGGCTGGCCGCTACCGGTCGAGGGCCTGCGCTACTGGCTGCAAGGCTTCGTGCGCACCTTGTCGGGCGACCTGCTGGCGGTGCCGGTCGGCGACGGCAATGAGCAGGAAGGTGACGGCTGGCGCGTGCGGTATGTCGGCTGGCAGCAGATCGATGGCCATGCCTGCCCGAAGCGCATTGACTTTTCGCGGCCCGAGGCCAACGCCGGCGAGATCGCGCTGCGACTGGTGATCGACGACTGGCACCCGGACAGCAAATGACCGCAGCCACCGCACGCCAGGGCGCCCGCCTGCGCTCGCTGCATGATTGCGCCGCGCCGGCGAAGTTGAACCTGTTCCTGCACATCGTCGGCCGCCGCGATGATGGTTATCACCTGCTGCAGTCGGTCTTCCAGCTGATCGCATTGGGCGACACGCTGCATTTCGACCTGCGCGACGACGCCGCCATCGTGCGCACCACCGACTTGCCGGGCGTGCCTGCCGAAGGGGACCTCGTGGTCCGCGCGGCCAAGCTGCTGCAGTCAACGGCCAGAGAACGCGGGCTGCCGATAGCAGGCGCCGACATTGCGATCGACAAACGCTTGCCGATGGGCGGCGGCATCGGCGGCGGCTCGACCGACGCTGCCACCACGCTGGCGGCGCTCAACCACCTGTGGCAACTGGGGCTGACGCGGTCCGAGCTGATGCAGCTCGGCCTGCAACTGGGCGCGGATGTGCCGTTTTTCCTGTCGGGACGCAATGCCTTTGTCGAGGGCATCGGCGAGCAACTGACCCCGGTGGATACCCCGCAGGGCTGGTTCGTGTTGGTGCATCCGGGGGTGTCGGTACCGACGCCGGTGATTTTCCGAGCTCCTGAATTGACAAGGGACAGCAAACCCGTCAAAATATCGGACTTTTCCAATCGCCTCCCCGGGTTTGGGAAAAACGATTTGCAAGCAGTAGCCGCCCGGGCTTTTCCGCCGGTTGCAGACGCCCTCCAGTGGCTGTCGCGACGCGCTGAAGCCCGGATGACTGGCTCCGGCGCCTGTGTTTTTGCCGCATTTGCCACGGAATCCGAAGCAGATGCCGCGCTCAGCGACCTGCCTCCCGAATGGCGGGGCTGGAAGACCAGGACGCTGGAAGCGCACCCGCTGGCTCCGCTGCTGCCATCGTGAAGAATTCGTCGGGCCGTCTGGTCTGGCAACAGGTTGTGTAGGGGAATCGCCAAGTTGGTTAAGGCACCGGATTTTGATTCCGGCATTCCAAGGTTCGAATCCTTGTTCCCCTGCCATCAGTTTTGGTCGCGGCCCGTTCGGGCGCGGCCGAGATAACAAAAAAGCAAAGCTATCCTATCCGTCGTGTGCGCCAGGCCCCAGACCGGTGCAAGCGGCAATGACAAAAAGCCGGCGCAGGACGCAAGTCCTCCAGCCGGCTTTTCAAACTTTGAGAGAAGGCTTTCGGATCCCATGGTCCACGAGAACCTGATGGTCTTTACCGGGAACGCCAACCCGGACCTCGCCGCCGGCGTCGCCAAACAGCTGGGCCTCGAGTTGGGCAAAGCGCAGGTGTCGAAATTCTCCGACGGCGAAATCATGGTCGAGATTAACGAGAACGTCCGCGGCAAGGACATTTTCGTGCTGCAGTCCACCTGCGCACCGACCAATGACAACCTGATGGAAATCATGCTGATGGTCGATGCGCTCAAGCGTGCGTCGGCCGGCCGCATCACCGCCGCCATCCCGTATTTCGGCTATGCCCGCCAGGATCGTCGCCCGCGCTCGGCGCGCGTCGCAATCTCGGCGCGCGTCGTGGCCAACATGCTGCAGGATGCCGGCGTCGAACGCGTGCTGATCATGGACCTGCACGCAGACCAGATCCAGGGCTTCTTCGACATCCCGGTCGACAACATCTATGCGTCGCCGGTATTGCTGTCGGACCTGGTGCACAAGAATTACGAAGACCTGCTGGTGGTCTCGCCGGACGTCGGCGGCGTGGTGCGCGCGCGCGCGCTCGCGAAGAAGCTCAACTGCGACCTCGCGATCATCGACAAGCGCCGCCCGAAGGCCAACGTGTCGGAAGTGATGAACATCATCGGTGAAGTCGAGGGCCGCAACTGCGTGATCATGGATGACATGGTCGACACCGCCGGCACGCTGACCAAGGCGGCCGAAGTGCTGAAAGAGCGCGGCGCGAAGAAGGTCGTCGCCTACTGCACACACGCAGTGCTGTCGGGCCCGGCGATCGATCGCATCGCCAAGTCGCCGCTGGACGAACTGGTCGTCACCGACACCATTCCGCTGAACGATGCCGCGAAAGCCTGCAGCAAGATCCGCCAATTGTCGTGCGCGCCGCTGCTGGCCGAGACCATTCGCCGCATCAGCCGTGGCGACTCGGTGCTGTCGCTGTTTGCCGACGACGAAGCCGGCGGCGATTGAATTCGGGACTGTGCGCAAGCGCGGTCCTTTTTGCCGTCCCCTGGTCGCGGGGGACTTAACTTGAAGGGCGCAAGCCCGACACAGGAGTAAAACATGGAAGTCGTCGCATTCCCACGTACCGAGCAGGGGTCCGGAGCGAGCCGCCGCCTGCGCCGTGCGGGCCAGACCCCCGGCATCATCTACGGTGGCACTGAAGCCCCGGTCAACATCGCCCTCGACCACAACGCGCTGTACCACGCGCTGAAGAAAGAGGCTTTCCATTCGTCCATTCTCGACATGAAGGTGGACGGCAAGTCGGAGAAGGTCGTCCTGCGCGACTTCCAGGTGCACGCATACAAGCAACTGGTCATGCACGTCGATTTCCAGCGCGTTGACCCGAACCAGAAGCTGCACGTGAAAGTGCCGCTGCACTTCGTCAATGCCGAGATCGCACCGGTCGTGAAGCTGTCGGGCGGCGTGATCAGCCACGTGCTGAACGAGCTGGACGTGACCTGCCTGCCGAAAGACCTGCCGGAATTCATCGAAGTCGACCTGTCAGGCATGACCGAAGGCGCTTCCTTCCACGTGGCCGACCTGAAGCTGCCGGCCGGTGTTGTCGCCGTGCACGCGAAGGACAACCCGACCATCGCCGTGGCTGTCATCCCGCGCGGCGCGAAGACGGACGCTGCCGAAGGCGAGAAGAAGGAGTAATCGCCCTCTTCCCGGAAAAAGCCCGTCCCAGAGGCGGGCTTTTTTACGCCTGCCGGCTTTGCCGGATAATGCGGCTGCCGGGCAAGCGCGGCTTCGTGCAGCGATGCCGCCAGCCGGCCCGCCGCTCGCCTGATTTGTTCACCCCATCAAGAACACGCATCCATGCCCAGCGCACCCATTCGCCTGATCGTCGGCCTCGGCAATCCTGGCGCCGAATACGAGGCCACCCGTCACAATGCCGGCTTCTGGCTGGTCGATGAACTGGCGCGCGGCGACCTGCGGCGCGAGCTGCGCTTCAATGCGCTGGCCGCCAAGGTTCGCGTCGCAGGCAACGATGTCTGGCTGCTCGAGCCGCAGACTTTCATGAACCGCTCCGGCCAGTCGGTGGGCGCACTATGCCGGTTCTACAAGATCAGCCCCGACGAAGTGCTGGTCGTGCATGACGAGCTGGATCTCCCGCCCGGCGCCGCCCGGCTGAAAAAGGGCGGCTCTTCCGGCGGCCATAATGGCCTCAAGGACATCACCGCTGCGCTCGGCACCCAGGACTACTGGCGGCTGAGGATAGGGATCGGCCACCCGCGCGAGCTGAAGCTGCAGCAGCCCGTGGTTGATTTCGTGCTGCATCGGCCGCGACAGGAAGAACAAGCCGGCATTGACGATGCTATCGCCAAGTCCCTGTCGATTGTCCCGCAGCTGGTGGAAGGCCAGTTTGAACTGGCCATGAAGGTCCTGCACACCGAAAAAAAGGCCTGAGCAGATTAAGCCTGGCGCGTGCAATCACGCGCTCGATTGAATGTCCGATGCGCGCCCGGTCAGTACTGCGCCACCGCCATCCATGTCAGCCCGCATAGTCGGGCGGCATTCCCGACGATGAAGATCAAGGCAATTCCGCCCCGGCAATGAAAAAATGCCGGTGAATGCTTGCAGGCGGCGTTTTCGCTGAATCAATCACAGAAAACCATTCCAATAATCGAACCTATTATTGGAATTATTACTTGAAACAAATTCATCAGACACTTTAAACAAATTGTTTCTTGAAATTAAAACTAATAAGTAAAATTCATAATAATCAATTACTTAGATTATTTTATCGCCCTCAAATAGCGATTGATACCTTAATGCCAATAATTCGCCTATAATGCGCGGGCAGGCAATGCTTCGACAGGAAGACCATTGCTCAACATAAACCTAACCTAGCGGGGGGAATTCCATGTCCACTTACAAGGAATTGCAGAACCAGATTGAGAAACTGCAAAAAGAAGCCGAACAGGCACGCAAGACCGAACTGGCCAATGCCATTGCAGATATTCACGCGAAAATAAAAGAATATGGCCTGACCCCGGAAGACCTGGGTTTTGGCGGTGGCAAGCGCGCGAAATCGGCAAAACCGGCGGTGCGCCGCACGGTGGCACCTAAGTACCGCAACAACGCCACCGGTGAAACCTGGAGCGGCCGCGGCAAGCCGCCGAAATGGATGGCGGGTCGCGACAAGGCCCAATTCCTGATCAATAAGGCCGCCTGATTCGCGGCCGCCGCAGCCGTCGCTCGACGGCTGTCGGATGAATCAGGCTTTAGCGCAGCAGAGGACCGGCAATCCAGCCAGCCAGGATGCGCAGGTCCATCCAGAACCCGCGACCCTCGACATAGCGTTTGCCCAGCTCGAGGCGTCGCGGCAGCACCTTCTCCACGTAAGCCTCTTCCAGCGCATCTCCTTCAAGGCCGGCCAGCAACGCACGTTCGGCGCGCAACTCGCGGGTTGACAGGTCGACCAGACCCGGCTTGACCGACAGCACCACTTTGCGCAGATCCGGCGGGTACACGCCCACATAGCGCGGCATTTCAGCACGCGGCCCGACGATCGCGAAATCCCCCCTCAACACGCTCCATAGCATCGGCCAGCGCGCGATGCCTGTTTTACGCAGCGCGGCCCCCACCCGCGTGACCTGCTCGCCGTGGCACCCGCCGACGGTTTCCATCGCATCCGGGTCAGCGTTCGCGGTGCGGAATTCCCATACCTTGACCATGCGTCCGCTGCGGCCCACCCGATGCGGGCGGGTCAGCAAAGGGCCATGGCTGTCGAGCATGATTACCAGCGCGACCAGCAATGCAGGGATGAACAACAGGATAGACAGCAAGGTAGCGATGGCGATATCAACAGCACGTTTCATGATCAGGGAGCGTAAAGGCGCAAGCAAACAGGAACCAGACACGCATCATAAACATTTTCCCTGTCACCCCCGTATTGCGGCGATGGCTTGCTGCGCCTGTTGCGTCCGCGGCGGCGATGCATGATCGCCTGCGCACAGGGATCCGGCGTAAACCCAGCTCGGGTTTGCGGATTATTGTCGATCGACTTGTGCGCTGCTGCCATGCCCGAGCCCATGAAGAAGCATCATGCCCATCAGGGCGTGGGCGCATATGACGAGCAAGTGGCAGCGCAACGATATTTCGCGTATCGGCTGTCAGTGGCAGCAAAAGCCGATACGCGATGCACCGAGTTGGCGCAAGCGAATGCATTCCGGCGAAAATGACAATTCTGTAATCGAAATCGAAGATGGCTGTTATTTACAAGCCTGCGCTGTTCAGGCAGGCTTGTCGGGTCGATGGCTGATCGACTCGGGACATGACACAAACAAAAAACATCACGCAATCCTTCGGCATCTTTTTCCTTGCCGTGGCGTTTTACGGGCTGTTTTACAGCCTCAACGATGCGCTCATCCAGAGCCTCGACGAGGTGCCCGGCGCTAACCTGTTCCGGCTCTCGAGCGGCATCAAGCTCGTGCTGGTGCTCTTGCTGGGCTGGCTGGGTTCGGCGGCCATTGCCGTGTTCTGCTTCGGCTGGACCGTGCTCTACGTATTCCCGGGGGATTGGGTGCTGTCGGCCGAGGTCGCCGCCGCCGCCGGGCTGGTGCCGCTGATGCTCTGTCACTGGTTCGAGCAACACCTGATGCCGGACCTGTCGGGCCTGACCTGGCAGCGGCTGTTCCAGCTCAGCCTGTGCTACGCCACTTTCAACAGCGTGGTGCGCGCCTCCATTGTCTACCTGCACCAGCCCTCGCCCGATTTGGCGCTATCGATGGTGCGCCTGTTCAGCACCGATGTGCTGGGCATCTTCTCTGCTCTGTACGCCTTGCGCCTGGTGCTGCAGCGCATCGAGCTGCCACGCTCCCTGCCCTGACCGACTGCGGCGGCCGGCGCGGACCGCATGGCCTGCGCAGTTGAGCGCCCCCCGCATCGCAGCAGGCGAGCTCCCCTCGGGCGGTATAATGCGCGCTTCGATTTCCAAGGATTCCCATGAGCCTCAAATGCGGCATCGTCGGCCTGCCCAACGTCGGCAAGTCGACCCTTTTCAATGCACTGACCAAGGCCGGCATCCCGGCTGAAAACTACCCGTTCTGCACCATCGAGCCCAACGTCGGCATTGTCGAAGTGCCGGACCCGCGCCTGCAGCAGCTGGCCGAGATCGTCAAGCCCGAGCGCATCCTGTCGGCCACCGTCGAATTCGTCGACATCGCCGGCCTCGTGGCGGGCGCATCGAAGGGCGAAGGTCTGGGCAACCAGTTCCTCGCGCACATCCGCGAGACTGATGCGATCGTCAATGTCGTACGCTGCTTTGAAGACCCGAACGTGATCCATGTCGCCGGCAAGGTCAGCCCGATCGACGACATCAACGTGATCCAGACCGAGCTGGCGCTGGCCGATCTCGGCACCGTCGAAAAGACCCTCCATCGCGAACAGAAGAAAGCACGCGCCGGCGACAAGGAAGCGATCGCACTGTGCGCGCTGCTGGAGAAAGTGCAAGTGCACCTGAACGACGCCAAGCCGGTGCGCGCGATGGGACTGGACAAGGAACAGATGGCGATGATCAAGCCGCTGTGCCTGATCACGGCCAAGCCGGCGATGTATGTGGCCAATGTGTCGGACACGGGCTTCGCCAACAACCCGCTGCTCGAGCAGTTGACGGATTATGCGAAGTCGCAGAATGCGCCCATCGTCGCCATCTGCGCGGCGATCGAGGCCGAGATCGCCGACATGGACGACGCCGACAAGAATGACTTCCTGGCCGACATGGGCATGGACGAACCGGGCCTCAATCGCCTGATCCGCGCGGCATTCAGCCTGCTCGGCTTGCAGACCTACTTCACCGCCGGCGTCAAGGAAGTACGCGCCTGGACCATCCACCAGGGCGACACCGCGCCGCAGGCGGCCGGCGTCATCCACACCGACTTCGAGCGCGGCTTCATCCGCGCCCAGACGATTGCCTTCGATGACTTCATCTCGCATAAGGGCGAGACCGGCGCGAAAGAAGCGGGCAAGATGCGCGCCGAAGGCAAGGAATACATCGTCAAGGATGGCGACGTGCTGAACTTCCTGTTCAACGTCTAAACTGAACATCGGATACCGGCGGATTGCACCGGACAGAAAAACCCCGCTCTTCTTAGTGTTTGCGGGGTTTTTTGTTCCTTATTGATCCGTGTCGATCCGTTGTGAGCTGGGCATAAACCGGGTACGCTACCGGGTATGGAGTCAAAAACGGGCATCAATAAACCGGGTACGACTCGCGCACCGGAGAACAGGCCCATGCTGACCGATACCCAATGCCGCACCGCCAAGCCCAAGGACAAGCCCTACAAGCTGTCAGACGGCAAGGGGCTGTATCTTGAAATAAAACCCAACGGCGTGAAGGCGTGGCGTTACCGCTTCGAGCTGCGCGAGGGCGATGTCGCCAAAGAAAGCATCTTTGCCATCGGCGACTACGCTATTGCTCCAAGCGGTGAAACACAGGCAGAGGGGCAGGCAAGGCGGAGGGGTCGCCGATTTACCCTGGCCGAGGCACGGGATGAACGCATCAAGGCGCGGGCGCTGGTCAAGCAGGGAATCAATCCGGCGCACAACCGGCAACTTGAGCGCATTAAGCGCGAACAGGAAAACGCCACGACCTTCGAAGCCGTAGCCAAAGAATGGCTGGCCTCAAAGGATTGGGAAGAGATCACCAAGAAGCGTCGATTGGACATGCTTACTCGCGTTGTCTTTCCGAAGATCGGTTCGTTGCCGGTCAAAACAATTACCCC